>JAFLBB010000062.1 GCA_017304135.1 Acidobacteriota bacterium
CCACCGTCTCCGCCCCCGCCCGCCGGCCCTCCGCCAACTTCAGCTTCGCCCGATAGCGCTCCACCAACTCCTTCTTCCCCTCAATCGGCGTGTGCGGCGTGTGGTAGCACAGGTTCAGGAAGAACGGCCGCTCGCCCGCCTCGTCGATCACCCGTAGCGCCGCATCGGTCAGCTTGTCCGTCAGGTAATCGCCCTCCTTCCCCACGCCCAGCCCCGGCACATAGCGGTATTCCCCGCCAAACCGCTGGTTGCCTTTATACGGATAGAAGAACGTCTGCGGCGCGCCCCAAAACGTCCCCCCCACGTTCGTGTCATACCCCTGCGACTCCGGATAGTGGCTCGCCGTCCCCAAATGCCACTTGCCCACATGCGCCGTCAGGTAGCCCTTCTCCTTCAACATCTCGGCCAGCGTCACCTCCCCATGCGGCAGATGATCCTCCACCACTGGCGGCACCAGCTTCCGGTTCTTCGGCGGATTCCGCGCCGCCTCATGCCAGATCGTCATGTGCAGCCGCGCCGGATGCTTCCCCGTCTGAATCGACCCCCGCGTCGGCGAACATACGGGCGAAGCCGAATGCGCCTCCGTGAACCGCACCCCTTCGCCCGCCAGCCGCTTCAGGTTCGGCGTCTCATGCAGATCGGCCCCATACGGCTCCGTGTCCATCGCCCCCAGGTCATCGGCCACAATCAACACCACGTTCGGCGAACGCCGCCCGCCCTGCGCCCACGCGCCCCCCGCCGCCAGCGCGCCCACTACTCCCGCCGCCCCCCGCAGGAACCCCCGCCGTGTCTCCGCCATCCTCACCCTCCTTCTTGGGAACCTCCATTATTCCCCACCAGCCCATTCCCCACCACCATCCGCCTCCGCGCTGTTGTCTTGCACCACCACGCACGGGGGATTTGCCCCACGCAGCCCGCCCTTCGCGCCAAATTCGTTGCAGAACTACTCATTCCAGCCCCCATCCGCGTTGGAATCCCGATTGCACCTCTACACCTGTTCCGAGGAGGCTCGACATGCGTACCACGGCCAGGCCGAAGACTGCCACTTTGAAGACACTGCCCGGCGACGATGTCCACCAGATCTTGTGGCGCTTCAGTGACCGCTTCGATCTCCAGATGCTGGTCAACTCCGTCCGCTCGGTGGCCCGCGGACCCGTCGCCCGCCTCGTCGCCTCCGGCGCCCGCAACACCCACGAGTGGACGCCTGAAAAGGCCTCGCTGCTCAAGGAGTTCGACGCCGCCGGAGTCACCTCCGCCTCCCTCGACGCCGAATACGGCGGCTACATCGACGGCCCCAAGAACTTCGCCCTCGCCCTCTCGGCCTTCGAACTGGCCTGGGTCGATGGCGGCGCGGCCACGGCCAGCCTCGCCGGATGCCTCGCCCTGGCCCCCATCCACGAACGCGGCACCGAAGAACAACGCGCCCATTACATGAAGCTCTGCTCGCCCACGCTCAACGCTGAGCCCCTGCGCGGAGCCTTCTGTCTCACCGAGCCTCTCCCCTACGTCGGCGTCGAAACCGGACTGCTCTCCGGCAAGGTTCGCATCGCCGAATGGAAGGAAGGCGAGGAGCCGATGCTTGAGGTCGATAAGCGCGGCCGCTTCACCACCAACATGGGCTTTGCCAACTTCGTCACCGCCGCTGTGGACTCCGGCGACGAGCGCATCAAGGGCAGTTGCATGGTCATCCTCGAAGAGACCGACCCCGGCACCTTCGACCGCGGCAGCGCCACCAAGAAGATGGTCCACCAGCTCTCCTCCACCACCGACCCCATCTTCCACCTCACCGTCCCGGCCAGCCGCATCATCGGCGGCTATGAGATCAAGGACGGCGTCATCGTCCCCAACTTCAACCACTCCGAGGTGATCGAGGCCGTCTTCCGCCGCACCCGCGTCACCGTTGGACTGATGACGGCGGCCAAGCTCCTCTCCGCCGTCGAACCCCTGCTGCGCTATCACCGCGACCGCTTCCGTGGCGGCGAAACCACGCATCCCGGCTCCGTGCGCTATGAGCTCGGCCTGCAGCAGAAGGAAGACGTCCTCCACCGCCTGCTCGAAGTGTGGGCCACCGGCGAAGCGGCCGCCTCGTTGGGCTTCGCCGCCGCCCGCCTCTTTGATGAGCTCGATCCGCTTGAGCAGGAGAAGACCGCGCTGCTCGCCGCCCAGGGCGCCGGCAAAGGCATGTCCGCCTTCCGCGCCATGCGCAAGCTCGAACCCGACGCCATCGCCGCCATCCGCGCCCACCGCACGCCCGACAACCCACTCATCCGCTACCTCATCCTCGACTCCGCGGCCAACGTCTTCTGCCCCGCCGCCAAGCTCTGGAACACCGGCCACGGCGCCAACGAACTGCGCGAGGCCGTCTCGCTCATGGGCGGCTACGGCATCACCGAGGACTGCCCCGGCTTCCTCGTCCAGAAGTGGACCGACGCCCAACTCGAAGCCACCTACGAAGGCCCCGAAGCCGTCCAGCGCCGCCAGCTTTCCGTGACCATGACCAACGAGGTCTTCCTCGCCCAGTTCCAGAACTGGATCGGCGAGCTGCGCGTCATCGCCGGCGAGCATCCCGCCACCAGCGCCTGCGCCCTGGCCACCGCCATGCAGATGTGGCTGTGGACGCTGCGCCACCTGCAAAACGCCAAGGACGCCGACGGCCAGAACCTCTACCAGAGCTCGCGCCAGGGCGTCACCTTCCCCATGGCCGACGCCCTCTGCTGGCTGCTCTCGGCGCGCCAGCTCGTGCTCGACACCATGGAGCTTGCCGCCAAGGGACGCGACAACGCCTCGGTCGCCGAAGGCTTCGACGGCCTCATGGAGTTCTACACCGACCTCTGCTCCATCCAAAGCGGACGCACCGCCGGCGAGGTGGGCCGCATCTGCGCCGAACTCGTCTTCGGCTACAACCGCCACGTCGATTGGACCGGCGAAGGCTGCTTCCATCGCGAAGAGCTGATCTCGCTCGAAAGCATCATCCCCGGCATCGAGTCCATGGCCCGCGACGTCTTGGAGACCGACGGTTCACACCCTCCCAAGGCCGGCCCCTGCGTCCGCTTCAACGGCTATGAACAGTTCCAGGCCCTGCGCTCCAAGCTCGACGGCTGCATCACCGGTTCGCAACTGGCCAAGGACCGCGCCGGCGAATCGCTCGTCGCCGTCATGATCCCCGCCGCCCTCGACTACCCGGCATGAGCATGGAACCCTCCGGCAACGAAAGCCCCGCCATCGAGCGCCCGAGCATGGACGTCGACATCGTCTGCGCCGGCTTCGGCCCCGCCACGGGCGGCTTCCTCACCACGCTCACCCGCGGCCTGCCGCTCGAAGACGGCACGCTGCCTCAGGTGATGTGCTACGAGCGCGCCGACGACATCGGCTTCGGCGTCTCGGGCGTGGTCACACGCGCCCGCGGCATCCGCGCCTCGTTCCCCGAACTCAACCCCGACGAGATCCCCATGGCCGCGCCCGTGCGCGAAGAGAAGGTGCTCTACCTGCTCGATCCCATCGGCGCCAGCCGCCGCTCGTTCACACTCAAGTCCGCCGACAGCCTGCTGCGCGCCGCCGGCGTCCTCGATCATGAGGCCTTCGAGTTGCCGCTCATCCCGGCGTTCCTTGAGAAGCACGACGGGCTGGTGATGTCCATCGGCCAGTTCAATCAATGGGTGGGCCAGCAGATCATGATGTCCGGCATGGCGCAGATCTGGCCCGGCATGCCCGTGGCCGCGCCGTTGATCGATGGCTCGCGCGTGGCCGGCGTGCAGTTGCTCGACCACGAACTGCAGCCGGGCATGGAGATCAAGGCCGCGCTCACCGTCGTCGGCGATGGGCCCGTGGGTCCTGTGGGCCGCCAGCTCGACGAGCACTTCGGCATGCCCGAAGGCCACGAGAAGCGCGAATGGGCCGTGGGCATGAAGATGGTGATCGACCTGCCCGAAGGCTCGCCGCTGGAGCCGGGCATGGTGCTCCACAGCTTCGGCTACCCCGAGCCGGAAATCTTCGGCTTCTTCTACGTCCATCCGGGCAATGTCGCCAGCGCCGGCATCTTCGTGCCGTCGTGGTTCGACAGCCCCGTGCGCACCACCTACCGCTACCTGCAACACTTCCTCCAGCACCCCTACCTCTGGCGCTACGTCGAAGGCGGACGCCTGCGCTCGTGGGGCGCCAAGACCCTCAACGAAGCCGGCCGCCGCGGCGAGCCGCATCTCGTTGGCGATGGTTGGGCCCGCATCGGCGAAGGTTCGGGCAGCACCAACGTGCTCACCGGCTCAGGCGTCGATGAGGCCTGGACCACCGGCACGCAATTGGGCGAAGCCGTGCTCGAGCTGCTGCGCGAGAAGAAGCCCTTCACCAAAGAGAACCTCGAAGCCACCTACGTCCGCCGCCGCCGTGCAAGCTGGCTCGAACAGGAGTCGCTCACCGCCGAGAAGTCGCGCGACGGCTTCCATCGCGGCATCGTCGCCGGCATGTTGGGCATGGCGCTGGCGGGCTTTTCCCATGGCCGCCTGCACATCCCCGGCGCGCCCATCGAGCACATGCCCAAGGTCGAGGACTTCTTCAGCGAACGCATCCCCGCCGCCCGCGTCGACGAGATCCGCCGCGAAGCCGCCTCGAGCGGCAAGCCTCTGCATGATGCCCTGATGGACGCCTGGGGCTGGCCCGCGATTCCCTATGACGGGCAACTGCTCGTCACGCAGCAGGATGCCCTGCTCATGGGCGGCAAGGTGCAAGCCGCGCCCGGCTACGCCGATCACGTCGCCTTCCGCGATGAGGCGCTCTGTGCAAGCTGCGGCGGCAAGACCTGCGTTTCGGTCTGCTCCGGGCAGGCGCTCACCGATGCGCCCGAGCGGCCCGCCTTCGACCGCGAGAAGTGCATCCACTGCGGCGCCTGCATGTGGAACTGCGAGCGCGAAAACGTCGTCTTCATGGCCGGTGCGGGAGGACTCCACTCGGCCGAGAATTGAGCCCAATACGATGAGCTATCACATTGCCGTATGCGCCGGGATTGTGCCCGATCCGCTTCAAACGCTGGAGCCGGTGAGCGGGCCGCAAGGTCCGGCATTGAAGAACGAGATGATGCTGCCCGCGGTGCTTGACCCGTGGGCCGCGCACGCGCTCTATGAGGCGAGCCACCTGGCGAAGAACGTGCCGGGCAGCAAGGTCTACCTGGTGAGCCTCGCGCCGAAGGCAAAGCTCCAGCAGGTGTTGATGACCATGGCCCAGAAGGTGGCCTTCGAACTGGTGGCCCTCGACGGCCCTTCGAGCGGCTTCACCGAAAGCGCCGATGTGGCCTCGGCGCTGGCGGCGGCCATCGAAGCCATCCCCGGCCTCGACCGCTCGCAACTGCTGCTGTTCGGCGGTTGGGAATCGGCCGCACGCGCGGCCGGGACCACGCTGGCGATGGTGGGCGAGCGGCTCGGCATCACGGAGCAGTTTCAGGGCGTGGATGCGCTCAAGGTGGGCGCCGACGGATCGCTCGAGATCCTCGAACGCGTGGAAGGCGGCAAGCACCAGGTGTCGGTGTGCGCCGGCGCGCCCGCCGTGCTCGGTTGGGCCACGGGCAGTTTGCCTGAGCCGCCCAACAGTCCGCAAACGGGCATGCAGAACATGCGCACGGTGATGCCCGCGCTGCAAAAGGCCAAGCCCGCGCAGGTGGGCGCGCACGCCTTCCTCAGCGTGAGCCTGCCCAAGCAGCAGCGCACGACGCGCATTGTGAAGGATGTGCCGGCGGCCGAGGTCGCGCGTGAGATCGCCGCCTGGATTCGCGGCAGCTAGCAGGAGATGACCATGGAGACGATTCTGGTACTGCTTCATCCGGACGCCGAGGGTGCGATTGCGAAGGCGGGCCTGGAGGCGATTGCGGCGGCGCACGGGCTGGGCGGCGAAGTCATCATCGGCCTGGTGGGCGGCAACGCGGCCGGGGCGGCAAAGGTGATCGGCGGCGCGGGCCGCGTGCTGGCCGTGGAGGGCGATGCCTTCTCGCAGTCGCGCTATGCAACCGATGCCGCGGCGGCGCAGGCGTTGGTGGCGGCCTCGAAGGCGGGCATCGTGATGGCACCGGCCACTTCGCGCTGGTCGCGTTGCCTCGCTGGCGTGGCCCAACGCTGCGGCGGACGCATCGACTCGCACATCACGGCCATCGCGCCCGAAGGCGTCACGCGCTGGTATTACCGCCAGCGCATCGAAGCCACCTTCACGCGCGCCGAACTGCCGTGGTTCCTGTTGCTCGAATCGGGAGCGGCCAGCGCGTGGCAGGGCGCGCCGTGCGACGGCACGTTCGAACGCATCGCCGTGGAGGCCGCGCCGCGCACCGAGGTGAAGGGCGTGGTGTCGCCCGGAGCGGGTGAGCAGACGGTGAAGCCCGAGGCCGAACTGCTGTTTGTCGCCGGAGCCGGTTGGACGAAGAAGCAGAAGGACGGCGCGGCGCATGTGGAGCGCGCGGGCGAGTTGATCCTCGGCATTGTGCGCACCGCCGGCGCGTCGCTCGGCAGCAGCAAGTCGCTTGTCGACCTGAGCGGCGAAGGCCAGGCCGTGCTGCCGTTCCTCTCGCACCTGAACCAGGTGGGGCAGACGGGCTCGACGCCGCGTCACCCCAAGGGTCTCGCCACCTGCTGCCACGGCGAGGAGCCGCACGTCGTCGGCTGGCGCTTCATCCAGGACCGCCGTGCCGTGAACCTCGACGCCAACTGCGGCTGGGCGCGCGGCAAAGCCGATGTGCTGTATGTGGCCGATGCCTTCGAGGTGATGGAAGAGTTGAACCGGTTGCTGGCGTAAGGCGGCGCGCGCCGCGCGGGCCTGCGACAATACGGGCATGCAGGGAGTGCTGAGAGTTCTCGTGTCCGCGCTGACGTTGTGTGCGGTGCAGGCGGTGAGTTCGGCGTGCATCATCTTCTCCGATCCCATCCACGTTGGCTCGAACTTCCGCTTGCGGGTGACTGATCGCGGGCGCCCGGTACCCTCGCTGCCCGTGGCGCTTTTTCATGGCAGGACTGTGAAGCGCCGCGCCGTGACGGATCGAGATGGTATTGCCCGGTTCGTGAATGTGCCTGAAGAGAAGTTCCTCGCCGGCCCCGATCATCCAGCGAGATCTTGGAGTTTGGTCACAATCGAGGTTCACTCCAACAGGAATTCGCAAGCCACGATCCCGGTGCGCTGGCCCGACGTCCCACCCGCTGTGACGAAGTCGCTCACCGGCGTTATAGGGGAATCGCGACTGGGCGAGCTTTCACAGCCGGGCCTGGCGCTGGAGTTGTTGGACGGAAGATCTGGCCGCGTGTTGCACGCGACTCAGACAAATGAGAACGGCGCGTTCCAGTTTCCAGCAGTCGGGCGTGGACTCTATTTCCTGCATATAGGAGATGCTGAGGATGGAGGCGACGGCTACATTCCAGTGGACGTGCGGCCCGAGACCGATGTGCCCGCGTTGCGGCTTGCGTTGAGTTGGACCGATTGCGGCCTCTTCTTTGCGAACCTGGCCGAGTGTCCGCGAGGCGATCTGCGATTGGCGCGGCTCAGTGGGACCGTTACGGATGCCAGCGATGGAGTGATTGCGGAGGCGGCTATCGTGCTCGTTGATGAGGCAGGCAAGGAAGTGCAAGGGACTCGCAGCGACTCCATGGGACGGTTCGGTCCATTGGAGCTTGCGGCTGGCCGATACGAGTTGCGGATTGTGAGGGCTGGATTCACGCTGCTGGAGACACCGGTGACGATCGATCCACAGGGAGATCAGGGTCCGTTGGACGTGCGCCTGGGCCTCATGGGCGCGTGCAGCACGGCCAAGCTGCGGTAGCCACCGCTCACACCCTCGGCTGCCCCGCTTGCCGCCACACCCAGCGATAGGCCGACACCGAGTTGCGCCAGAAGTACTTCTCGGCGGCGGCGCGGGGCTTGGCGGCGAAGTAGTCCTGCACGAGCTTGAGGGCGTCAGCGTAGGTGATCCAGTTGCCGCTGCTGTTGGGCCAGTCGCTGCCGTAGACGACGCGGTCGTCGCCGAAGATGCCGCAGAGCAGGTCGAGGCGGTGTTTGTGCGAGGCGAGGTTCTTGTTGACGCCTCCGGCCTCTCGGCGGGCCACGACGCTGAGCTTGGCGTAGACGTTGCGCTTGGCGAGTTCGCGCAGCGACGCTTCGAGGGCGGCGCGTTCGGCGGGCTCATCGAAAGCGGTCATGGCGGGCACGTGATCGAGCACGACGCGCAGGCCGGGGACCTTGTCAGTGAGGGCGATTATCGAACGCAGCAGATCGCCGCGCGGGTTCGCGGTGTCGAGCGTGAGGTTGGCGGCGGCCAGTTCCTTCATGCCCGCGATGAACTCGGGCTTGTCGAGCATGGCGGCAAGGCTGCGGCCCCAGAGGTTGCCGTAGCGGATGCCGAGGAAGAGCGGGTTGCGGCGGTAGCGGTCGAGGTATTCGCGGAACTCCGGCTTGTCGGGTTCGAGGTTACCGATGGTCCCGACCATGATCGGGTCCTTCTCGCATTCGAGCAGCACCCACAGGTTGTCCTCAATCCACGGGCTGGCCTCGACCTCGATCGCGCCCACCACGCCCAACTGCGCGGCCGTCTTGCGGAACACCGCGGCGTCGGCCCTCGTGATGCCGTTCAGTCCGCCCTTGGCCGGATAGGGCACGCCTTGCGGGCGGGCCATGTCGAAGAAGTGGATGTGGGTGTCGATGATGGGGATGGGCGCGGACTGGGCTTGCGCCTGCGCCTGGGCCATTACGGCGGCCGAGGTGGCGAGCATCGCGCGGCGGCTGTGGTTGGTCATCGCGACTCCTTGGGCATGATGTCTTCGAGGCGGTCGGCCATGACGAAGCTGTCGAAGTAGATCGAGTCCACCGACGGTTTGTGCGGGCTGCGGTGGATGCCCGGCTGGCAGAAGTAGACGCTCTCGGGGCCCTTGGTTTTGAGCTTGCGGTCGAGCGCCAGCGCGCCGTCAAACCAGAGACGCACGTTGCCTTGCGCGGGGTCTTCCGACCAGTGGATGTGCATGGCGAGGTGATGCCACTTGCCTATTGTGAAGCCGGCCTGCCACTCGGTGCCGTTGCGGCCGAGGTTGCCCGTGCCGTAGCGGATCCACGTGCCCGCGCCGTCCTCCTTCGGTTCCACCCACCACGTCATGACGTTGTTGTAGCGCGGCGGCGGCGCGCCTTCCCAATAGAAGAAGTTGTCGCGGTCCTTGGGCGCTTCGGCCATGTAGAGGTAGAAGGAGAGGTAGGTATCCGAGCCTTCCTGGACGGTGATGCGCGGGCCGCCGACCTGCACGCGGAGTTGGCGGTCGTTGAAGATGTCGTCGGGATGGATGGTGAACTTGCCGGCGTACCTGCCTTCGCGCACGACGTCAGTGACCACCTCCACGTTGCGAGGCGTGGCGTTCTGGCCGCGCGTGCCGGAGGCGGACCATTCGCTCAGGTCGCCCGTTTCAAAGCCGGCGCGGAAGAGGACCTCGGCATGCGCGCCAAGGGTGAGGACGCAGGCCAGGGCGGAAGCAGAGAGGGCGCGGATCATCCTCAATAGACTATCTCAGAGGGTGACCCGCGCCCGGTGCGTGTTGCTGGCTCGCGGCTAGAAGCGCAGCGTGAGGCCGATCTGGTATTGGCGCTGATCCTGCTCGGCGCCGTTGATCTGTCCGAACTGGGGCGACTGGAAGTTGCCGTTCGGGTTGCTGTAGTGAGGCGTGTTGGTGAAGTTGAAGCTCTCCACGCGGAGGGCCAGTTGCATGCCTTCCTTGATGCGGAACTCGCGGTGGAGCGCCGCGTCGAGGTTGACGATGCCGGGCCCTTGCAGGATGTTGCGTCCGGCGTTGCCGAGGGTATTTTGGGCAGGAATGGCGAAGGCATCGCGGCCGATGAACTGCTGGCCGGGGCCCGCGCCGCCGAGGTACTGTACGGCGCCGACGGTGTTCGGGCGGTCGGCGTTACCGGGGGCGTTGACGACGCCGGAAACCGAGGGCGAGAACCAGGAGCCGGTCATCATGCTGAGCAGTCCCTGGAACTGCCAGCCGCCGGCGATCCACATGGCGGGGCCGGAACTGGCCCACTTCTTGCCTTTCCCGAAGGGCAGTTCCCACATGTAGCTTTGGGTGAAGACGTGGGTGCGGTTGTCGCTCATGCGGCCCTTATTGAGGAAGAGGTTCATGTTGGTGGCCAGGCCGCCGTCGTCGTCGGTGAAGTTGAGGCCCTTGCTCCAGGTGTAGGCGGTGGTGAGGAAGAGGCCGTCGCCGACGCGGCGGTCGAGCTTGAACTGCAGGCCGTTGTACCAGGTGCTGGTGCCGATGACGCCCGTGGTATCGGTGGCGCGGCGGTAGGCCTGGAAGAGCGGGCGGCCGTTGTTGCCGGAGCCGGGGACCAGGGAGGCGTTGATGTTGTAGCCGGACTGGTTGTTGACGCCCTTGTTGCCGACGTAGGCGACGTCGAGCGAGAAACGGAAGGGCAGGGCGCGCTGGATGGCGAAGTTCCAGCTTTGCACGTAGGGGCTGGCCAGATCGCGCGGGGTGAAGGTGTAGTTGTTGCTCAGCGGCGCGTTCTGGATGACGCCGTCGTTGGGCAGCGTGAAGGGGACGAAGCCGGGGAAGCCGGTGGTCATGCTGACGTTGGTGGAGACGAAGGCGTTGGCCGCCGGATAGCTGTTGTTCTGGAGGATGGGGAAGTTGGTTTGCCCCATGCGGCGCGGGAAGTAGCTGATGCCGAAGCCGGAGCGGAGGACGGTGTCGTTGTTGAAGCGGTAGGCGATGCCGAGGCGCGGACCCCAGTTGTTGTTTGAGTTGGCGATGTTGATGGGGATGGCGCCGAGGCCGGAGAGTTCCAGCGTGTTGTTGGCGGCGTTGTAGTTGGAGTAGCCGCCGGCAAAGCGCGGACGGCTGCCGCGTTCACGCTCGAGGCGCACGCCGAGGTCGATGGTGAGTTTCTGGCTCACCTGCCACTTGTCCTGGAAGTAGAAGTTGTAGGTGAACTCGCGGCGGGCGGGGAAGACGAAGGGCAGGTCGCGGCCGGACTGGTTGGGGACGTCGAGCAGGAAGGCGGCGAAGCTGTTGGCGAAGTTGCGCGCGGTGTTGGAGGGGTCGCCGGTTTGGCCAGGGTTGTATTCGAAGCGGCCGCGCGGGTTGAAGGTCTGCGTCTGCAGCAGGTCGTTGCGTTCGCGGCGCAGGTCGACGCCGAAGCGGATGATGTGCTTGGTGAGGATCTTGGAGAAGTTGTTGACGAGGCCGAAGCTGGTGACGCTGCGGGCCCAGGGAAGGCTGGGCGAGAAGCCGACGAGCGGTGAGCTGTAGCCGTTGACGCGGATTTCGGTGAGGCCGCTGGTCCAGTCGTCGAGGTTGACGCCGCGGATGCCGATTTCCTCGGAGGTCTTCTTGCCGGTGTCGGAGGCGAGAGCGTCATTGCGGTTGCGCACCACGCCGAGGCGCGATTCCCAAACGAGGGTGGGCGAGAGGACCTTGGAGTAATTGATGCCGGCCGACTGTGTGCGGGCCGGACCGCTGCCGCCAAAGCCGCCGTTTCGGAAACCGCCGTAGATGCCGCCGGGGCCGAACAGGCCGGGATCGTCGACAACGGCTTTCTGAATGCTGTAGCGGACGGCGACGCGGTCATTGGCGCCGGCGACCCAATCGACCTTGGAATCCACCTGGTCGAGCGTTTTGATGCGGACGCTGTTTTGCGAGTAGTTCACCTGGCCTTCGGGGGCGGCGAGATTGGGTGAGGGGAGGAAGCCAAGGATGCGGCGCGAGATGGGGCTGACGCGGGCCTGCGGAATGAGGCCGCCGGCGAAGGGCGTGCGGCCGGCGCCGGTGGTGGCGTTGCCGGTGGTGGGGTCGTAGATGATGGAGCCACCGCTGAGGTCGCCGTTGCGGAAAGCCGCGCCGGGCAGGGTGCCGCGGTTGACCTGGCCGAGGTGGTCGCGGCTGCCCTGGTAGTCGGCGAAGAAGAAGAGCTTCTCGCGGATGATGCGGCCGCCGAGCGTGCCTCCGAACTGGTTGTAGACGGTGGGCGCCTTGGTGACGGCGAAGGTGTTGCGGGCCTGGATGTTCTCGTTGCGATGGAAGTGGAAGAGGCTGCCGTGGAAGTCGTTGGTGCCGCTGCGAAGCGTGACATTGGTGACGGCGCCGCCGGCGTTGCCGAATTCGGGGTCGAAGTTCGAGGTGGACATGTCGACGGTTTGGATCGCTTCGGCGGGGGGCACGAGCGCGGTGAGGTTGCCGTTGTCGATTTTGTTTTCGATGCCTTCGATCTGGAAGTTGTTAAATTGCCGCCCCTGGCCGTTGACACGGACCGAGAGCGAGTCGTGCGAGTTGTAGAACTCGGAGTGCGGGCGGAAGGGGCGGCCGACGCCGGGGACGAGCAGCAGGAGGCCCTGGTAGTTGCGGTTGTAGAGCATGGGCATTTGCTGGAGCTGCTTCTGGTCGATCTTGCCGCCGGTGTCGGCGCGGTCGGTCTGAAGCATTGGGGCGGCCTCTGCGCTGACGTCGATGGTCTGTGTGACTGCGCCGGGGGCGAGTTCGAAGTTCACGCGGGCAGTGGTGTTGGGCGGCAGATTGACGCCGGAGCGGACGCTCTTGCTAAAGCCTTGTTTCTCCACCTCGACGCGGTAGTCGCCTGGATCCAGGTTGACGAAGAAGAAGTTGCCGGCGTCGTTGGTGTCGCCGCTGCGCTGAAAGTTGGTGCCGGTGTCGGTGATGGTCACCTTCACGCCAGGCACTACGGCGCCGGACTGGTCACTGATGGTTCCCAGGATTTGGCCTTTCAGCACCTGGGCCTGTGCGCCTTGCGGCGCGAGCAGGAGCAGACTCAGGGCGCTGAGCGCGAGCACCCCAGCACATCGATTCCTCATCATGATTGGCTATCCCCTTTATCAACGCAATTCCAAGGATCACCCATCCCCGGTGTGGGGCAGTATACATCACACTGTGGAGATTGCGCATCGCCCTTGGCGTGCAGGATGTAACATGTTAAGGCCTTGGCGAAGAAAGTGGTTCCAGGCGGGTTCAGCGGAGCGCCGGCCAGCGTCAGATGGGGATTCGCGACGGAAGCGCCGACCCAGTGGCGTGGGTCCTCGTGCTTACGCACCTGCGGTGAGGCGGCGGTTGTGCGATCAAGCAAAGCGGGGCGAACGCGGCGGGAGGTTTCATGATCGTAAGGAACATGCCGCGTTAGCCGGGGACGAGGACAAGGGCCTGGCCGCGGCGATTGCCGGTGATGGAGCCGAACCGGTGTGGTGGCGGGATCACGATCGGGTTTGCACTCGCGGGGCTGGCCATGGCTAGAATTGCGAGATGAACCGGCGAGCATTCCTGAGTGGCGCGGCGGGCGCGGCGGCGGGCGCCATCACCGCATCGGCACAACCCGCATGGACGAACTTCGAGATGGCGTGCATGACGCTGCCCTATGCGCCGTTCCCGTTTGCGCGGGCGCTGGAAGGCATCCGGCGAGCGGGCTACAGCCGCGTGGCGTGGGGCACGACGCATCCTGACGGGGCGGGGAAGCGAGTACCGCTGCTGGATGTGGCGGCTCCTGCGGCGAGGGCGCGCGAGCTGGCGCGGCAATCGAACGACGCCGGGTTGAAGCCGGTGATGATGTTCTCGACTGTGATGCTGGAGGCGCGCGATGCGGCCGAAGGGCATCTGCGGCGGATCGAACAGGCGGCCGAGGCGGGGATTCCGTTTTTGCTGACCTTCGGCAAAACGGCGCCGGGGGAATACGAGAATGTCATTTCCTGTTTGAAACAAATCGGGCCGAGAGCGCGGGCGGCGGGCGTATTGGTCGTGATCAAGCAGCATGGCGGCAACACGGCCACAGGGGCCGATTGCAGCAAGATCATCCGCGAGGTGGGCGATGATGGCGTGCGCATGTGCTACGACGCGGGCAACGTGCTCGACTATGAAAATCATGACCCGATTGCCGACATTCAGGCCTGCTGGCGCGACATCCGCGCCTTTGCGATGAAGGACCACCGCAACTGGCCGAAGGACGAAGACTGCGGGCCGGGGTTCGGCGAGATCGATCATTACCGCTTGTTGGAGCCGGTGATGAAGACCGGGCTCACGATGCCGATGGCGTTCGAAAACATCTTTGAGCCGCTGAAGGCGAGGCCGCGGACGGCGGATGAGGTGGACGCGCTGGCGCGGCGGTCGCGGGAGTATGTGGAAAGTGTAGTGGCCGGGTTACGGGCGCGGGGCTGAGCGGCGCGGGGTGGGCGCGGGGGCATTGCGCTCATACATCACCTTGCCGCCGACGATGGTGTAGAGAACCTCGGTGGTGGGGATCTCGTCGTCGGGTATGGTGAGGATGTCCTTTGACAGGATGGTGAGGTCGGCGAGCTTGCCTCGGCGGAGCGAGCCTTTGTCCTTCTCTTCGAACGCGGACTGGGCGGCGTTGATCGTGTAGGAGCGCAGGGCCTCGAGGCGCGTCATGCGCTGCGCGGGATAGAACGTGGAGCCGTCGTTGAGCTTACGCGTGACGGTGGCGTAAAAGCTGGCGATGGGGTCAATCTCCTCGACGGGCACGTCGGTGCCATTGGTGACGAGCGCGCCGGAGTCGATCAGTTTGCGCCAGACGTAGGCGCCCTCTTCGGCGCGTTGCGGGCCGAGGCGGGCGGTGACGTAGGGCGCGTCGGAGGTGCAGTGGATGCCCTGCATGGAGGCGATGACGCCAAGTTGGGCAAAGCGCGGGATGTCGGCGGCGCTGATGTGCTGGGCGTGTTCGACGCGCCAGCGGAGGTCGCGGGCATCGGGCTTGGTCTTGAAGGCGGTTTCGAAGATGTCGAGCGTTTCGCGGTTGGCGCGGTCGCCGATGGCGTGGACACAGAGCTGGAAGCCGTTGTTGAGGGCGTAGGCGGCGGTGGCGCGGACGTCGTCGATGGGGGCGGTGTTGAGGCCGGAACGGTCGGGCTGATCGGAGTAGGGCGCGAGGAGCCATGCGCCGCGCGAGCCGAGAGCGCCGTCGAGAGAGCGCTTGATGGCGCGCACGGTGAGGCGGTGCTTTTCGGAGTCGATGGTCCGATAAAGGGCGCCTCGGGCGTTGAGCGCGTCGTTGGATTCGCTGAGCATGACCCAGAGGCGGACGTCGAGCTTGTTCTCAGCGCGGAGGGCGCGGAAGAGGTCGATGGTCTCGAAGGAAGAGCCGGCGTCCTGGAAGCTGGTGATGCCGTTGCGGAGGCATTCCTTGAAGGCGGAGGCGGCTTCGGCGCGGGCGTCGGCCTGGCGCTGGGCGGGGGTGCGCTGGGCGAGGTAATCCGAGTAGACCTTGCGCGTGAGCATCTGGGCGCGCTCGTTGAGGAGTCCTGTGGGATTGCCTTGGGCGTCGCGGAGGATCTCGCCGCCGTCGGGGTCCTTGGTGTCGCGCGTGATGGCGGCGAGCTCCATTGCCTTGGCGTTGACCATGGAGGCGTGGCCGGAGGCATGGGTGAGCAGGACGGGGTTGTTGGGGGCGGCTTTGCTGAGGTCGGTGTGGATGGGGAAGCCCTGGACGGCGGGCGAGGGCGGGGTGTCCCATTTCGATTGATGGAAGCCTCGGCCGACGATCCACTGGCCGGGGCGGGCTTCCTTGGCGGCGGCGGCGACCATGGAGGTGATGTCGCGCCAGGAGCGGGCATCGCGCAGATTGAGGCTGCGCTGGAACTGGCCGAGTCCCATGAAGTGGCCGTGGCCTTCGATGAAGCCGGGGATGACGAGCGCGCCCTTGGCGTCGATGACGCGCGTGTTGGGCCCGGTGAATTCAGCCATGGCGGCGTTGGCGCCGAGGGCGACGATGCGTTCGCCGCGCATGGCGATGGCTTGCGCGTTGGCGGGCGATTCGAGGGTGATGATTTTGGCGTTGCGAACGATGAGGTCAGCCGGTTCGCGGACGAGCTGCGCGGGCAGGCAAGCTGCCGTGAGAAGAAGCGGGAGTAGGGAACGGGTCATGGATCAAAGCGTCTGATTGGTTTTCAGTTCAATTGTCTTGCCTGATTTCCGATCGACGAGGATCAACTTGCCGGCTTCGAGGCGGACATCATCCACTTGTTCAAAGCCCTCGGGCGTGGGCGAGTAGAACATGAGGAAGCGCGTGGAGATTTTCGATTTCGCGGGCAGCCAGCGGTAAGTGGGCACGTCGAAGAGCTTGCCCATGTCGACGATGGTGCGGCGCGGCAGGTCGTAGGGCTGCGTGCCGAATTCGATGCCGCGGGCGAGGTTTTGCGGGTTGGTGTAGTTCATCCACTCTTGCAGCCAGGGATATTCTTCGCGGCGCAGCAGGTAGCCGAAGACGAGGCGCTTGTCCTTGCGGATGGCGGTGACGAAGACGTGCTGGCGGGCGGGGTCGAAGGCGCAGCCGGTGTGGTCCATCGAATTGGGCTGAGCGGGGACGGCGCGCAGGTTGGCCATGCCGCCGGCTTTGAGGGGTGCGTTGGGGTAAGTGAAGTTGACGGTGTCGGCGAGGCGGCGCGGGCTGGGGCGGCCGGAGCCGTGGGGGCGCGTCTGGCAGCGGCCGACGGAGGCATCGACGACGGTGACTTCGGGCGAGAGGAAAGGCGAGCCGATGGTGGCGTGTTCGGCCCAGTTGACGGGACGGTCGAAGCCGAGCAGGCTTTCCAGCTCGCTATCGACGGCAATGACCGATTCGCCATCGAGGAGGGAGACCTTGCGCGTGAGCACCTCTTGCACGATGGGGAGCGTGACGCGGAAGGTGACTTGCGAGCCGTTGCCGGAGCGTCCGGCGGAGAGTTGTTCCCAGGGCAGGCGGTGGGCTTCGCCGTGGCCGGTGAAGCCTGCGGCGGCTTCTTCCTTCGACGTGGGGCCGAAGCCATCGACGCAGAGGAAGTGGCCGGTGGAGTCGCCGAAGCGGGCGGGCTGGCCAGCGGCGCGTGCGCCGGCGGCGGGGTTCCACATGGCGTTCAGTTTTTCCGCATCGCTCTTGAGGGTGAGGCTGGCGAAGGCGCCGCCCTTGGGGAAGATGAGCAGTTCGACCTTATCGTTCTCGATGGCGAGGGCGGGGCGGCTTTCAAACTCGGTGGTGCGCTGCGCGGAGAGCACGGCGGCGAGGGCGGCGAAGAGGACGAGCGAACGGGTGATCATGTGGGGGCCAGTTTATCGATAGAACTTGACGTTGTCGAGTTCGAGCCAGGTCTCTTCGGTGGGCTTGCGGGCGATGCCGATGGAGATTTCTTGCAGGTCGCGCGCGGTCCAGGCGGGGGAAGGGCCGGGGCGGAGGGGCTTGAGTGAGGAGAAGGGGATGCGGATGGTGGTCCAGGCGGGGCCGGCGTTGAATTCGGCTTCGGGGTGGGCGTAGTCGCGGACGCTGGCGCGGTTGACGGTGAGCTTGTAGGCGCCTTCGCCACGGGCTTCGAATTCGATGCCGGTGAAGGCGGAGGCGTCGACGGGTTCGAGGCTGCCGGGGCTCAAGGGGAGGTTGATGGAAGCCTCGGGACGAAGCTTGTCGCCCATGCGGGCGATGGCGGCCAGCGTGTGGCCGGAGCCGCCGGCGCGGGCGATGCGGGTGAAGGTGACCTGGCTGTGGTCATGGCCGCCGTCGGAAGAGTTGACGCGGAGGGTGCCGAGGCTGGTGCGGCCGTTGGTGGATTCGAAGTCGTCGATCAAGGCGGTGGCGGGGCGCGAGGGGAGCACGGTGGCCTCGTCGTTGGTGAACGCCTTGGCGAATTCGGAGCGATTGATCTCTTTTCCGCCGAGCCAGACGCGCGAGGTGCGTTCGATATCGGCGATGTTCTCGTCGGGGCGGCCATCGATGAGGACGAGGTCGGCGAGTTTGCCCGATGCGATGAAGCCGCGGTCGGCCTCGATGTGGATGGCGCGGGCGGCGTTGCCGGTGGCGGCGGCGAGGGCTTCGATGGGGGTGAGTCCGGCGGCGGAGAGGAGTTCGAGTTCGCGCAAGGTGGACCAGCCGTGCCAGGTGCCGGTGACGCCGGCGTCGGTGCCGGTACCGATGTTGACGCCGCCGCCGCGAAGGGCTCCTGTGTTGAAGTTGAGGCGCTGCCAACGGCGGAGGCGCGGGGTGTCCATGTTGGTTTCCGAAGGCGGGGCGTTGCGGGCTTCGAAGCGGCGCTGGAGGCTGGCGCGGGCGGCGGGTTCGAGGACGGAAGCGAGCAAGGCGGGGACGGAGGGGAACTGGCGCGGTTCGTAGACGGCCATGGTGGGGGCGTAGGTGGTGCGGTTCTTCTTCATCAGGTCGATGATCTCGAGGTCGACGTTTTCGTCGCCGATGCCGTGGGCGATTACATCGACGCCGGCGCGCGAGGCGATTTTGGCTTTGGCGAGGGTGACGGTGTGGGTGAGGACTTCGACGCCTCGAGCGTGGGCCTCATCGACGATGACCTTGAGGGTGGGCTCTTCCATGGAGGTCATGTCGGGCGAGGCGCCGTAGCGCCAGCCGTCGGTGAAGACCTTGATGGCGTCGGGCTTGTAGTCGAGCCACTTGCGGACGGCGGTGCGGGCTTCGCGCGGGGTGAGGACCTCGGCGGTGTGGAAGTCGCCGCGTCCGCCTTCGAGGCCGTGGCCGCCGGGGGTGGACATGCGGGCGGCGAGGTGGAGGCGCGATCCGGGGACGGTGCCGGCATCCCAGAGGCGGCGCATGGGTTCGAACATTTCGGGGTAGACGCCGAAGTCGACGGTGGTGGTGACGCCGCAGTTGAGGTAGGCCTTGAGGACTTTGGGCCAGTCGCCGCTGATGCCGGAGACGGCGGAGTAGGGGAGATGGGTGTGGAGGTCGATGATGCCGGGGATGAGGGTTTTGCCGGCGGCGTCGATGACTGTGGCGCCGGGGGGCGGGGTGATCGCGGGGCCGATTTCGGCGATGCGCGAGCCGCGGATGACGACGGTGGCGGTGACGGGCGGTTTGGGTGTGCCGTCGAAGACGCGGGCGTTGGTGATGGCGATGACGGGCTCGGTTTGGGCGTAGGCGAGAGAGAGGAAACAGAGGAGCAGCAAGGCACTGCGGAAGGGCATGAGTTGATGATAGCAGCGGGGTGGTGGAGGGCTGCGCGGGGCGGTAGACTGCGGGGATGGCGTGGCCTGTGCGGTGGTTCGCGGTGGTGGCGGCATTTGGCTCGATGCTGGCCGGGGAGCATCCTGGTTGCGCTGAGGCGATGCGTGTGACTGCGGCGTTGGATGTGTGCGATGTCTTGCGGGATCTGGGCCGGTATCGCGGGCGGGTGGTGGCGATTCGTGCGGAGCTGAGCGATGCGCTGCGCGCGTTGAAGCCATGTCCGGAACCGCTTGTGACGAAGGAATACCGGTGGCCGGATGCTTTGGCGATTGAATCGCTGACTATTGATCAGGGTGACGAAGAGTGCGCGGCGAAGGAGCCGGGGGATATGCCCGTGAGGGAGTTTCTCGATCAGCTCCGGGAGGCGCGGCGGGCGTCGAAGGGAAGCGAGGGGCGCTTGGCGGTGACGGTGATTGGGCGGGTTCTGGCGCGCGAGGAGTATGTGCGGGTGCAGACGAACTACGGGCTGCTGGCCAATGGGTATGGGCATTTGGGCGCGTTTCCGGCGGCGATGCAGATTTGGGTGGTGCGGAAGCCGGAGCGGCTGACGGTGAATGAGCGGGACCGGACGCACCCCTGAATGGGACAGGCCTCGGAGTAGTCAGGGCAGGCGCATGATGAGCAAGACCCAGGTCCATAGCAACACCATCGAGGGGAGGACGAGCCAGGTTGCGATCTTCGCGGCGACGGTGACGGCGCTGTAGCGTGAGGCGATGATGGCGGCGGCGATCCAGGCCAGCAGGCCGGCGACGAACACCCAGAGGTCGGGGCTGGTGGGCTCCAGGGGAACGCCTGCAAAGCGGTCATGGATGATCTTCGCGAGGTAGCTGATGAGGGCGGTCCACGCGGCGGCGGCGATGGCGACGATCGAAAGCTGGGCCAGGGCGAGGGGAAAGGGTCGCATGTGCGCCCTAGAACACGCGCCCGCTGTAGCGCACGCCGATGCGCCAGAGGCGGGGGGCGGCGATGGCGGGGACGGTTTGGGCGTGGGCTGGGGAGCGGAAAAAGAGGGGCAACAGAGGACTGCGGACGGGCATGAGTTGATGATAGCAGCGGGGTGGTGGGGGGCTGCGCGGAGCGGGATGGCGTTATGGGAAATGGATGAAGGCCAGAGCCATGAGCATGAGGAAGGCCATGGGGAGGAGGACAAGCCAGACGACGATCTTCGCGGGGAGTGTGAGATCGGCTTTGCGTGAGGTGCTGACGGCGTGGGCGATCCAGCCGAGCAGGCCGACGAGCATGGCCCACAGGTCTGGTGAGGTGAGTTCGAGGTCGTTGGTCGCGCGACGAACGTGAAGGAACTTGGCGCAGAGAACGGTGAGCACGGTCCAAGCGAAGGCGCCGAGCGTGACCTGTGCGGTTTGCGATAAGGCGCGGAAGACCGTGCGCATGCGGGATCAGAACACACGCCCGCTATAGCGCACGCCGATGCGCCAGAGGCGGGGGGCGGCGATGGCGGGGACGGGGGTGAAGCCGGTGAGGATTTCGCGGTCGAGGAGGTTTTCGACTACGGCCTGCAGGGCGAGGACGGGGGTGATCTGGTGGCGGATGCTCAGATGCGCGGCGGCGTAGCCGGGGAGGCGGAAGGTGTTGAGGTCGTCGTCGAATTGGAAGTCGGAGGAGCGGAGGCCGGCGGAGATGAGGGTGCGGTCGGCGAAGTATGTCGCTTGGGCGGAGCCGTAGTGTTTGGCGACTTGGGGGGTGCGGAGGCCGGAGGCGACGCGGGAGTCGGCGAAGAGGTAGTTGCCTTCGAGTTCGAAGCGGCGGTGGAGGCGGCGGCGGAGGTCGAGTTCGAAGCCTCGTGCCAGGGCGCTCGCTATGTTTTGGCGCTGTCGGATGATTTGTGTGGGCGAGGAAGAAAGCGTGATGTTGCCGACTAAGTTGTCGAGCGAGTTGCGGAAGAAGGTGAGCGAGTAGCGGCCGTTTTCGCCGGTGTAGTCGCCGCCGAATTCGACGCCGGTGAGGGTTTCCGGTTGGAGCTGGTCGTTGGCGCGGGTGATGGCGTTGCCGGCGCGGAATTCGCGGTAGAGCTCGTTGAGGGTGGGGGCGCGGAAGCTGCGGTAGGCGGAGAAGCGGGCGCGCCAGGGGCCTCGGCCTGTGGTGAGTCCGGCGTTGGGGGAGAAGAAGCTGCGGCCGGAGCCGGCGAAGTGTTCGCGCGCGCCGAGGAAGATTTTCACCGGGCCGGCGTTGCCGTTGAACTGGCCGAAGAAGCCGCGGTGGAAGACGTCGCCGCCGGCGTCGGTGCGGGCGGTGACGAGTCCGGTTGTGCCATAGAAGGTATCGAGGCTGCGGCCGGAGACGCGGACGAGGTCGAGCCCGGCGAGGGAGGTCCAGCGGGATTCGGTGTGACGCCAGTAGGCCGCGCCGCCGGAGCCGAGCGAGGGGACGGATTGGATGGAGGTGATGCGTTCGGTGAGGCGGTTGGCGGGGATTGTGGAGAAGTTGCTCCGAAATTCGCCGCGCGAGTGGTAGCCGGTGAAGGAGAGGCCGTCGCGGGACCAGTCGCGGGTGTAGTGGGCGGAGAGGGTGCCGAGCGAGGTGGAGTTGCGCAGGAGCGAGGTGCCGTTGACGCGGTCTTCGATGAGCATGTCGACCTTGGCGAAGAAGCGCTGGGTTGTGCCTAGGTAATCGAAGCGGGCGGTGGGGGCGACAAAGCGGGTGTTGGCTTCGCGGTCGACGGGGCCACGGAAGCGCTCGCCGACGATGTAGTAGCCGTCGGTTGTGTAGGCGCGGGCGGAGGCGGTGAGGCCGATGCGGCCGAATAGGTTTGCGTAGCCGGCTTCGGCCTGGTGGGTGCCGCGGTTGCCGGCTTCATAGGAGCCGAAGAGGGCGCGGGTGTGGGAGGCGCGTTCGGGTTCGCGCGTGAAGAGGGTGATGGCGCCGGCCATGGCGCGGTCGCCGAAGAGGCTGGTGGAAGCGCCGCGCGAGACTTCGACGCGGCCGGTGAGTTCGGGGGAGACGCGGGTCCAGTAGACCCAGCCGCCGAAGGGATCGTTGAGCGGGACGCCGTCCCAGAGGACGAGCGTGCGCGATGCGCCGGTGGAGCCGAGGCCGCGCAGGGAGATGCCTTGCGTGGTGGGGTGGGCGGCGAGCGAGGAGGAGCGGCGGAAAAGGGAGAAGCCGGGGACCATGCGCAGGCGGTCGTCGAGGTTGATGCCGGGGACCTGTTGGACGCGGCGGGAGTCGAGGATGGTGAGCGAGGCGGGGGCTTCGGCGGCGACCTTTTCGACGATGGTGATGGAGGTTTGGACGGGTTCGGCGGGGGGTGTGTTGGCGGCGGTGGCAGCGGGCGCGGGGCTAGGGGCGGGTTGCGCGCTCAGCGTCGAGAGCGTGCAGATCGAGGACATGATCGCGATGCCAGCCGGCTTCCAGGGCCAGCTTGGGCGACGCCGTGAGGATGAGGCGGAGGCTGTCGGATTCCAACGGTGAGCCTGGGGCATAGGATTGCTGGAACGATTTCGCCTGGGCCGGGCTGAGGAAACGGGGTTCGACCAGGGCGAGAAATCTCAGCATAGTATAGATGTCGCCTTCGGCCGGGAGTGTGCGGTCAAAGGAGCCGCAGCGGAGGCGGAGGCGGGCGGGGCGGTTGGCGATTTGCCAGCAGAGGAAGGCGCAGCATTCGACGGCGTATTCGAACATGGCTGAAGCGCCGGGGGGGACGTGGGGGTCGAAGATGATCTCAACGAGGGGTTCGCGTTCGGCGGCGAATTCGCGCACCTGGATCTCGCTGGTGTGGGCGGTGGCTTTCCAATCGACGTGGCGGGCGGATTCGCCGACCTGGTAGGGGCGGATGCGGTAGAAGTCGGTGCCACGGGCGCGGACGAAGGCTTCGAGTCCGGCGTCGAAGCCGGCGAGGCGGCGTTCGGCCTCGGGGTGGGGTTCTAGCGAGGGGTAGACGACGACGTCGCGGTGGAGGGTGAGGTCGATGCGGCGTTCGGTGAAGCCGAAGGGGAAGCGGGAGACGAGGCGGAAGCTGTTTTCCGAGTGGAGGCCGCGGTGGGCGAAGGTGACGTCGACGGAGGCCTCGACGGCGGAGGAGGCGGGGATATAGGGGATGTAGAGGTCTGAAACTTGGACCGATTGAGGGACGCCTCGGATGGCTAGGGAGAAGGAGGGGGCCCAGGATTTTTCGTTGATCATGCGGAGGCGGGCGGGTGTGGAACGGCGGGCGGTGACGTGTTCGGGGGGGAGGAAGTCGAGTTCGAGTCCGGCGAGGGAGAGGCGGCTGATGAAGCCGGAGATGAGCATGGCCGAGATGAGGGCCGAGAGGAGGAGGAAGAGGAGGTTGTTGGCGGTCATGAAGGCCGCGGCGCCGACGAAGGCGGTGATGAGGGAGAAGAAGAAGCCGGCGCGGGTGAGGCGCTGGCGCATGCCGCCTTCCAGGGCGTGGCGGAGGCGGGCGTAGAGTTCGCGCCAGAGGGAGGGGCGGGAACCGTGGTCCATCGGGACTATGGTGACACGGGTTGCGGGGCGGGGATGGAAAAGAGCCCAGGGACGCGGACTGGCACGCGTCCCTGGGCCGCCAGTTATGCGCCGATGCGGAGGCTGCCGCGCTCGAGGGTCTGACGAGCGGGTGCGGCCGCGGATCGGCGGGCGTTGAGAGGGAGGTTCCAACCGGGGTAGTGGAGGGCGGCGGCGTCGGCGGCGATGACGGGGCAGCCACAGGAGTCGAGGGAGCGGTCCAGTTGGGGGCCGAGGAGGGTGGAGCGGAGGGCCTGGTTTTCCCCGCAGAAGAAGAGGTCGGCCTCGCAGCGTTCGAGGAGGCGGCGGAGTTCAGGCGATTCGTTGCCGGCCGAGACGTGGATTTCAGGGGTGCGCTTCATGAAGGCGGTGTGTTCGGCGATGCGGGCCACGGCGGCGCTGGCGCTGAGCGGGCGCGAGGAGGTGAGCGGGGCGAGCATGGTGGCTTCGTCGGTGTCGGGGACGACGTCGATCAGGTGGAGGCGGGCATCGAGGCGTTCGGCGAGGTTGGCGGCGAGTTTGAAGTGGAGGATGCTGGAGGCCGAGTAGTTCATGCGGCAGGCGATGTTGCGGATGGGGCGGTCAAAGCCGCGCGTGGGGAGGGCGGCGCCGAGGGTCCAGAGGGGGGCGGGGATGGTTTGCAGGAGGCGGGCGCGGAGGGAGCGGTGGGCGATGCGGGGGAGGCCGAAGCGGTCGCGCTGGGGCGCGACGAGCAGGTCGAAGCGGTGCGAGGCGGCGTATTTTTGAACGGCGGACAGGGCGGGACCGGGGACGGCGACGCGGTGGCAGTCGCTGTACTGTGCGGCCTCGGCGGAGAAGGAGTGTAACTGGTCGTCGGCCTGGCGCTGGGTGGAATGGCGGGGGTTGTAGGCGTGGAGGAGGGTGATGCGCAGGTGGAGCGACGCGGCCAGTTGGGCTACGGCGGGGATGGCCTGGTAGCTGGAATCGGAGTAATTGGTGAGAAACAGAAGTTCGAGTTCGGGACGTGCGGCCATGGTGTTTGCTCTCCTCGCTGGTTGGATTGCCTCGCACTTTTCACACTACGGGGGCGGGCGGGGGAATACCAGATATCGAGTGGCGATCTTTGGAGGGGCCGGATGGCATCCGGGGTGGCCGTGCGGCGGCGGGGAGGCTATCTTTTGGCCATGCCGAAAGAGGGCGGCGGTTCAAGTTGCCACGGGCCGAGCGGCGGCATCAGGATAGAGTTAATCCAACATGCCCACCCGAATGCGTGTATTGGGGGTGACGATCCCGGAGGATTACTTCCGGCGGAGGCCCATCTTAACGGTGGCGGGCGGTGTGCTGGCGCTGCTGGTGGCGCTGGAGTGGGCTTCGCACCTGGATTACTCGCTGGGGATTCTGTATGTCGTGCCGATCATGATCGCGGGCACGGTGTTCACGCGAGTGCAGGTGGTGCTGGCGGCGGTGTTCTGCGCGTGGCTGCGGGGGCAGTTTGGTCCGCCGGTGCTGCCGATTGAGTTTGGGCTGCGGTTCCTGATGGCGACTTTGGCTTACAGCGCGGCGGGATTGCTGGTGGTGGAGATGACGCGCAACCGGCGGACGGTGCTGGCCCACTATGCGCAGTTGAAGCTGGAAAAAGAGCTGCGGATGAAGGCCGAGGCGCAGTTGAAGACGCTGGCCGACAGTAGTCCGGCGGCGATTGTGACGTTGAACCGGGAGGCGCGGGTGCTGGCGGCCAATCGAGCGGCGGCGGACATGTTCGGTTTTGAGGGGCTGGCCGAGATGCAGGAGGCGAGCCTGGAGCAGATGGTGCCGCTGCTGGCGAATGCGCTGGCGGTGAGCCCGAACATGCGGCATCTGCGGACGTCGGCGTCGACGTGGGCCAAGCGCAAGGATGGTTCGCATTTTCCGCTGACGACGTGGTTTTCCACGTATGGCGAGGGGGCGGAGCGTTGTTTGGCGGCGATTCTTGTGGACACCTCGGAAGAGGTTCGCGAGCGGGAGCGGGAGCATTTCCGGCATCTGCTGGATTACAACCGGCTGCTGGCGGGCGCGGTGTCGCACGAGATTCGGAATTTGTGTTCGGCGATCACGGTGGTGAGTTCGAACCTGGCGCGGAACCCGGGCTTGCAAGGGGACGCGGATTTCCAGGCGTTGACGACGCTGGTGGAGGGGCTCTCGCGGCTGGCCTCGTTTGAGCTGGGCAAGCGGGAGGAGAGCGCGATCGGGGCGGTGGATGTGCGGACGGTGCTCGATCAACTGCGCGTGGTGATTGAGCCGGACTGGGCCGATGTGGAGGGCGAGGTTCACATGGAGGAGCCGGCGCGGTTTCCGCTGGTGCACGCCGATGCGCACGGGCTGTTGCAGGTGTTTTTGAACCTCGCGCAGAATTCGCTGCGGGCGGTGGCGGGGCGGGCGTTGGAGGCAATGGAGCAGCGGGCGCTGCAGATCAGGCTGAGCCATGACGAGGCGCAGGCGACGATCAGCTTTGTGGATACGGGGCCTGGGGTGGCGTCGCTCGAAAACCTGTTTCATCCGTTCCGGCCGGGGTCTGATGGTTCCGGCCTGGGGCTGTATATTTCACGGACCCTGGTGAGGAGTTTTCAGGGCGACCTGGTGTATGTGCCGGTGGAGAGCGGGTGCCGTTTCGATGTGATCGTTGCGATGGCGGGCACGGATTCGACATCCTGGGAGGCGGCCGAGCAGAATGAACCTGAACCCACAACCCATCCGGCTGTTTCTGATTGACGACCACGCGTTGTTCCGCGAAGGGCTGCTGCGGCTGCTGAACAGCGACGCGCGGTTTGCGGTGACGGGGGCGTGCGGGACGGCCGAGGCGGCGCTGCGGGAGTTGCCTGGGGCCGGGGCGGATGTGTTGATTCTGGATTACGATTTGGGGCCGGAGTCGTCGCTGGAACTGGTGCGGCGGCTGACGGGCGAAGGATTCGGGGGCAAGATCATGATGGTTACGGCGGGGATTCCGGACCGCATGGCGCTGGAGTTCATTCAACTGGGGGTGGCGGGGATTTTTCACAAGCAGCACTCGCCGGAGGAGTTGACGGCGGCGATCATGGAGGTGGCGCAGGGGCGGGTGTTGATTGAGCAGGGGTATCTGCGGAATCTGGTGTCGACGGCGACGTCGATGGGGGCGGGAAGCACGGCGCGGTTGACTGAGCGCGACCTGGCGATTCTGCGGAGTCTGGTGGAGGGGCTGGCGAACAAGGAGATTGCGGCGCAGTTGCAGATTTCCGAGAGCGCGGTGAAGGCGTCGCTGCAGACGCTGTTTGCGAAGACGGGCGTGCGGACGCGGGCGCAGTTGGTGCGGATTGCGTTGGAGCAGTATAAGGACGCGATGTAGGGGGGCGGACGAGTTGTCGCGTGGGGCGGGGACAGCCAGCCTTTTTCGCTCGAATTGGCGATGGCACCTGGGGGTTGGTGGCGCGAAAAAGGTGGCAGTCCCCTGGGGGTGCTGGGCGGGCGGCTACACTACGAACATGGTTCGCTTGATTGTGCTGGCTGGCGTGTGTGTGCTGATGGCGTGGGGGCAGAAGAAGCCCGTGACGTTGGAGGTGATGCACGCGCAGCCGGCGTTTGCGGAGCTGGCGGGGATGGAGTGGTCGGGGGATGGGGCGCGGTTTGCGTGGATCGCCGGCGGGCAGGTGAAGGTGTATGACGTGGCGGGGCGGGCGGAGCGGTCGCTTGCGGCGCTAGGGCCGATGGAAGGCGCGGCGGCGGCGATGGTGGAGGCGGACGCGTTTGGGTGGCAGAACCGGCGGGTGAAGGAGAAGGCGCTGCAGTGGTCAGGGGATGGGAAGAAGCTGCTGCTGAAGGTGAAGGGCGATTTGTTTTTGGTGGACACGGCGGCGGGGGAGTGGCGG
>JAFLBB010000063.1 GCA_017304135.1 Acidobacteriota bacterium
CTCCTCCCCTCACCGAGGAATCCTACGGCGTCCAGGTCGGCGCCTTCCGTGACCGCGACCGCGCCGACCAATTGCGCCTCTCCCTTGAACAGCGCATGGGCTACGCTCACCTTATATTAAGAGATACTCAGATCCCCACTTGGCGGGTGGTTGTCGGCCGCTACTCCGACCTCGAAACCGCCGAAACCGCCGCCGGCCTCCTCCGCGCTGATTTCCCTGAAGCCTTTGTCGTCAGGCGAGATGTGCCGCTCCAGCCCTGACACTGGTACGTCCCATCACCTACCCCCACAGAAGGGGGTGGGGTATATCCCTAATAAACCCTGAGGTATACACCTTGTGAGGTCTTGAGAGATTTCTGCATTCTGCCCTAGAGTTATCCCTTAGCAATCGCACTAGCTTCATTGATGTGTGCAGGTGTCCTTGGAGGGAGATCAGGGTCATGAGGGAATCGACACAGAGCGGCACGACCACCATTGTCGGCCGTTCCATGAAAACGCAGCAGGTGCTCCATAACATTGATAAGGTTGCCGCGGGACGCTGGCCGGTGCTGGTTTTGGGAGAAACCGGTACAGGCAAGGACCTCGTCGCCCGCTCCATCCACGAAACCTCCGGACAGGGCCCGTTCGTCCCCATCGATTGTTCCAGCCTCGTTGGCCCGCTCATGGAAAGCGAGCTCTTCGGCCACGCCCGCGGCGCCTTCACCGGCGCTGTAGGCCCCAAACTGGGCCTCATCGAGTTGGCCAACGGCGGCACTGCTTTCTTCGACGAAATCGGCGAATTGCCGCTCGACATGCAGGCCAAGCTCCTGCGCGTCCTCCAGGAGAAGGAGTTCCGCCCCGTCGGCTCGCTCCAGCAGCGGCGCTCGGATTTCCGCATCATCGCCGCCACCAACCGCGACCTCGCCAAGGAAGTCGAGCGCGGCGCCTTCCGCCGCGACCTTTATTACAGGCTCAACGTCGTCACCCTCCGCCTGGCCCCCCTCCGCGAACGCACCGACGACCTCGAGCCCCTCATCGATCACTTCCTCTCCCTGTACGGCACGGGCCACATCCTTACCCCTGAGGTCCGCTCCGCACTCCAGGGCTATGAATGGCCCGGCAACGTGCGCGAACTGGAAAACTGCATCCAGCAAATGGTCGCCATCAACACCGGCCCCATGCTCCACATCTGCGACCTCCCCTCTCCCATCCAGAACTGCCTTCAGGCCCGCCGCGCCCAATCCATGGCGGTCGCCGTCGGCGGCTCCGGCAACAGCAAGCCTCCCGCTCGCGCTGAAACCCCCGACCGCTTCTTCAACCACGACATCCCCATCCTCCCCCTCATTGAGATGGAACGCCGCGCTATCCTCCACGCCCTTGAGTACACCAACGGCGACCGCGGCGTCGCCGCCCACCTGCTCGGCATCGGCCGCACCACCCTCTACCGCAAACTCAAAGAATACGAACTCGCAGTCTGATTGTGTGAGAGATGTCTCACACACCGGACACTAACCTCGTGACGATTTGGGAGTGATCTATGCCGATTCAGTCCGTGGAAGTTCTTCTCGTGGATACACAGCCTGACTCCATCCGTCTGGTCGAAGAGGCCTTCACGGAGTTTGAGGAAACTCGCTTCCGGCGCGGCTGGACCCAGCCCATGCGCATGGTCCTGGCCGCCGACGCCATCGAAGCCTGCGAACTCTTGGCCGCTCACCGTTTCGACGCCCTCCTGCTCAGCCTCGCCGGCTGCGACGGCGAACCCCTCGCCGCTTTCCATACCCTCCGCGCCTCCGCGCCCCATCTCCCCCTGCTCCTGCTCACCCCGGCCTCGGACGAAGCCCTGGCTCTCAACCTCGTTCGCCAGGGCGCCCAGGACTACCTGCTCCAGGAGGACCTCGACTGCTGGCCCCTCATGCACGCCTTGCGCTCAGCCTTGGAGCGCCAAAAGGTCACACGCGCCCGCCAGTCCCTCTCCCTGCAGGACGACCTCACCCAGCTTTATAACGAACGCGGCTTCCGCCACCTCGTCCATCGCGACGCGCAGGTGGCCGCCCGCCATGGCCTCCAACTCGCCCTCGCCGTAACCGTCAACGCCCACGGCGACGACCTCGCCGACCTTGAACTCGCCGAGGTCTGGCGCGATCTCTTCGAACCCGCTGACCTCACCGCCCGCATCGGCCAGAGCCGCTTCGCCGCCTCGTCGATCATCGCCGATCACGATGAAGCCCTCGCCCTCGAACAGAAGCTCGTCGCCCGCCTCCCGGCTGCCACCATGAAGCTGCTCACCCCAGCCCTCTGCGCCACCGAGTTCGACTCGCACCTCGATGAGCTCCTCAACCTCCCCCGCCGCCTCGGCGCCGCTGTCGCTTCACAAGACGCCCCATGCGACAATGGCTCCTTTGAGAATCGCGCTCGACGCCACGTATAGCATCGGTACCCACCTCTCCGGTGTCGGCGTCTATTCGCGCCGCATCCTCGATGGACTCGCCGCCCAGCACCCCGAACTCTCCTACCTCTGGTGCTACCGCGCCCATCGCTTCACCCGCAGCCTCTCCATCATTCCCCCACGCCACGTCCACCGCCGCCTCCTCTTTGACTCCTGGCTCCCCGCCTGTGATCTCTTCCACGGCCTCAACCAGCGCCTCCCCCGCAAACGCCCCGCTCGCACCCTCTCCACCTTCCACGATCTCTTCGTGATGACCGCCGACTACTCCACCCCCGACTTCCGCGCCCGCTTCGCCGCCCAGGCCCGCGACGCCGCCTCACGCAGCGACCTCATCATCGCCGTCTCCCGTTTCACCGCCCACCAGATTGAAGACCTCCTCGCCATCCCCGCCGCCCGCATCCGCGTCGTCCCCCACGGTGTGCCCCCACGCCCCCCCGGCCCCCCGCAATCCGAACGCTCCCGCACCATCCTCACCGTCGGCGCCTTGCAGAAACGCAAAAACACCCTCCGCCTCGTCGAGGCCTTTGAACTCACCCCGCCTGGTTGGAAACTCATCCTCGCCGGCGCCACAGGCTTTGAAAGCGAGCGCATCCTCCAACGCATCGCCGCCAGCCCCCGTTCCCGCGACATTGTTCAACTCGGCTACGTCTCCGACGACGAACTCCAGCAGCTCTACGAACAATGCTCTATCTTTGCTTTTCCTTCTCTCGATGAGGGCTTCGGAATCCCGGTGCTGGAAGCCATGTCCGCCGGAGCCGCCGTCCTCACTTCCCGCAGTGGGGCTCTGCGCGAGGTGGCCGGCGATGCCGCACTCCTCGTTGACCCGCTCGACACCAATGCCATCGCCGAGGGCCTAACCACCCTCATGGATGTGCAGACTTTGCGGGAACAACTGGTGATTGCCGGCTACCAACGCGCTGCGCGCTTCAGTTGGTCCTCAGCCGTGGAGCAAACCTGGGGCGTCTATCAGGAGCTGCTACCAGCCCGCTAAGACCTACTCGCTGTACTCTTCCTCAGCCGTGATCTTGAGGGCACGCAGAAATTTCTGGTCCTGTGACGTCCAGACAATCTTGCCCGGCGCTGAACCCACGGCTGCCTCGGCCGTCTCTTCCAGCTCCTCTTCCCCATCTTCACTGCGTTTATTGAATCCAATCGTGGCTTCCAGAACGAGGAACACGTCGTAGCCGGCACGACGGATTTCACCAATCGCCGCGGCAATCCTCTCCGAATCGGACAGCGATTCGTTAATCGCGTTGCCCAACTCCTGCATGAGTTCCTTCAGCTTCTCGTCCAAAGCGATGCCTCTCTTCGGTTCAATTTCAGCATACCACCGCCCACCCACGTGACCAGCCGCATGCCACCCTCCGGCTCACCCCCTCCCGAGGGGTCTCGCCTCACCGGGTCTTCTCTACCCTTCTGGATTGCCTTCGACTGTCATATCGACGGAATTTTGTCACTTCTCCAGGGCCTTGCGCTCACTTGTCCTCGGATCAATCCCTAGTTCCTGCCTTATGTAGTCGTAGCTCATCCGTGCGCTCTGCTGAGGTGGACGCTGCGGCGAACTATCCAGTTCCACCGTCCACGCCCCTTTCCACCCGATCCGGTCCAGCTCTTGCTTGATGGCCACAAAATCCACCCCCCCGCTCCCCAGCGGGAAGAATGGCGGATCAGCCATCATGTCCGGCCGCTCCAGCCGCGCCTTGGCCCCGCCTTTGTTCTCCACCTTGCAGTCCTTCAGGTGAAACTCCACAATGCGGTGCCCCAGCTTCTTCGTCAACTCCACCGGATCGATCCCCGCCATCGTAATGTGCCCCGTATCCAACACAAACCAAACCCGCTTCGGGTCCGTGTGCGCCATCACGTAGTCGATCTCCCTGCGGTTCTCAAACTGCGACCACATGTGGGCATGAACGGCCAGCCGGATCCCTTCCGCCTGCGTGGCCTTGCCTAATCGTTCCAGCACACCCGCCATCTGCTTTAAGTCTTCATCCGTCGTCCCCGCCGGCCTCCTCGGGCCCAGGTTGATCTTCAGGTGAGTGCACCCCAGGTGACGAATGAACCGCGCCAGCTTCACATGGTCGGCCACCAGCTTGTCGTGCCGCGCCGGGTCCTCAAAGTGCATCTCCATCGGGCCGGAGTTGGAGATCGTGGTGAACCGCACCCCCATCCCCTCCACCTTCGCCTGCAGCTCCCCAGGCTTACCATCAAAGGCCGTGAAGTAGCTCCAGAAGCTCTCCACCCACCGGTAGCCCACCTCGCGCGCTTCCCGGAAACTCAACCAGACGTCCTTCTCCCATCCACCACGCGTGTTCGTCGTGATCCCCACCTGGTAGACACCGCTTCCAGCCGGCATCGCCGCCACCGCCGTGGCCGCCGACAGAAATCCTCTCCTGCTCCATGACATAGGGCTTCCTCTCGCAGCAGAGGCTATCACCTCGCGGCGCGGGCAGGCAAGCGCCCCGCAGCCCCTCAGCTGGTCCGCTGCAAACTCATCATGTCGTGGAAATACTGCATCATCTCCCGCGTGTTTGACTCCGCCGCCCCGCCGCAACACGCCGCGTCCCACGGCAGATACCCCATAATCTCCTGCGCTTCCTCATCGCTCACCGCCCGAAACGCCATCTGCCATTCCGTGAAGTCACGCCGCTCCACCTTCTGCCGCAGCAGAACCCGGATCTCCTTGTGCCGTTCATCCCGGCTGACCTTCTCGAAAAGCGCCGCCACCTCCTCTTCCGGGCCTTCCAGAATCTGCAAAAAATGATGCTTGCAGTACATCAGGATCCCCGTTACGCCTCGCTTGGAGTTCCGCTCCCGCGACTTGTTCAGCAACTCCGTCAGCTCCTCCGGCCTCATCGGCCGCGTCGCGGTGCTCAAGTAAACCAGTTGGATGATTTCCGGCATGGAAGCGCTCACACTCCTATCTCCCTCATCGGAAGTTCCACTTCCCCCTACAATGGAAATGAAATGTATCCCAAGGTGCGTAAAGCGGTTTTCCCCGCCGCGGGTCTAGGAACCCGCTTTCTTCCCGCCACCAAGGCCCAGCCCAAGGAAATGCTGCCCCTGGTCGATAAACCCCTCATTCAGTACGGTGTTGAAGAAGCCATCCAGTCCAGCATCCAGAACATCATCATCGTCACCGGCCGCGGCAAGAGCTCCATCGAAGACCACTTCGACGTCAACTTCGAAATGGAACATCTGCTGGAGAGCAAGAAGAAGGCCGACCTCCTCAAGCTCGTCCGCGACATCTCCGACATGATCGATGTCTGCTACGTGCGCCAGAAAGAGGCGCTCGGCCTCGGCCACGCCGTCCTCCGCGCCAGCGAACTGGTCGGCCGTGAACCCTTCGCCGTCGTGCTCTCTGACGACGTCATCGACGCCGAAATCCCCTGCCTGCGCCAGCTTGTCGACATCCATGAGTTCTTCGGCGCCTCCGTCGTCGCCCTCATGGAAGTCCCCACCGATCAGATCTCCGCCTATGGCGTGGTCGACGCCGAGCCCGTGGATCATCATGGAGCGCGCGACCGTTTGTTCCGCATCCGCAACATGGTGGAGAAACCCAAGCCCGGCGAGGCGCCGTCCAATCTCGCCATCATCGGACGCTATATCCTCGTGCCGGAGATCTTCGATAGCATCAATGCCATCCCGCCCGGCGCAGGCGGGGAGATCCAGCTCACTGACGCCTTGAAACACCTGCTGCGCAACCGCCCTGTCTATGGCTACAAATTCGAAGGCAAACGCTACGACGCCGGCGACAAACTCGGCTTCCTCAAAGCGACCGTTGAGTTTGCCCTCCGCCGCGGCGATCTGGGCGGCCCGTTCCGTGAATACCTGAAAAGTCTCAGTCTGTAGAGGGAGGTGGAGTCCGTGTCCACAGTTCCGTTCGATCTGCCCATGAAGGCCAGCGAAGCCGCCGCCCTGGCGGAGTTGATTTTCCAGGCCACCGAGGGAAAACCATTCAACGACGAGACGCGCAAACGGTTCCCCGCCCGCGCCGCCGCGATGGAGTTGACCACCCTCACCCCGCTCTGGGGCTCGCTCGCCCAGGATCCCATCCACGCCTCCACCTGGTATCTGGCCGTCGATGCCGATACCGGCAAAGGCGCGCAATCCTACCTGCTGCGCATGGCCCTCGCTTCTTCCCCCGCCAGCGGCCTCTTCCCCAACTCCATCCTCATCGGCCGCATGCGCCCCGGCGGCACACGCGAGGTCGTCGTCAACGCCATCCCCTTCTCCTCTTACGACTCGGCCGCCATCCGCACCTACGCCACCGAGGTCGACCGCGCCTTCCTTCCACGCCCCCAGGCCGCACTCCCCGCCATCGCCGTCGGCAACCGCCACCCCGAAGTCAGCCTCCCCGCCGCCTTCGACGCCTTCGGCCGCATCCTCAAATCCTCCGGCGTCAACATGGCCTCCACCGTCCAACTGTCGGCCACTCGCGAGATGACCGTCCCCGAAGCCATCGAAGCGCGCGACGGTGAGAACCCGACCGCCGCCGGCCATACCCGCGTCTCCATCCCTCACCTCTTCGAGGCCGGCCTCTGGAGCGCCATCCGCTGCGGTTGGCGCGAAGGCTACAACGCCGAAGCCGACCACTTCATCATCACCGGCGACACCCCCGAGGCCATCCGCCGCAGCGTCGAGTTCACCAAACAGTGCATCCACCTCGCCGCCGGCTTCACCAAGTTCACCACCGACACCTCGCGCCTCTTTGAGCTGCAGGCCGACATCCGGCACCCTCATGCCTGGAGCGAGGCTGAGTTGGAGTCGCGCTTCGATCAACTCTTCACCGGCGACGACCGCGCCTGGGTCCTCGACGAATTCTCCAAGCCCTTTGATACCCCCGGCGCCACCTACCGCTTCGACATCCCCACCATCAAGCGCCTCGCCGTGAAATTCGGCGAAAGTCTGCGCCTCAACGAAGAGCTCTACGACTTCATCCGCCGCGAAAAAACCATGTCCGGCCTCGGCCGCGCCTTCGACTTCGAACCCTCCATCGACGAAGCCGAAACCCTCACCACGCCCGAGGAGCTGATCTTCTACATGCACTGGCTCAAGGCCCGCGGCCGCCCCGCTCAACTCGTCCCCCCCAACCTCGGCTTCAAGAAACGCCAGGCCTACCCCCACGCCCTCGACACCTCCGAGGCCAACGGCGTCGGCCTGCGCGACTATGTCTGGCACAAAATGTGGCCTGAACTCCTGCCGCGCGTCGAGTCTGAATTTTCCGGCAAACCCCTCGACGAACTCGCCCACCGTGTCCGCGCCCTCGCCAGCGTCGCCAAACACTTCAACGCCACTCTCTCCATCCACTCCGGCTCGGGCAAACAGGCCGAAGTGCTCAACCTCATCGGTGAAGCCACCGGCGGCCGCCTGAACTACAAAATCTCCGGCGAACTCCAGCTCCAGATGTTCGACGTCCTCCGCGAACAGCCCGAAAGCTCGCCCTGGCGGCAGCTCTACGAACGCATGGTCACCCGCTGCAATGAATTCGCCGCCGCCAACGCCTTCGGCGACGAAAGCCAGCTCGCGCAAAAGTACCTCGACATGGGCCGCGGCTCCTTCCTCGGCACCGACATCCGCGGCCGCGTCGACGGCAACCTCTTCCTCGTCTTCTGGATCGGCAACATCAACGGCAGCCGCGACCTCGCCGCCCCCGACGGCGACACCCGCTTCTTCAAGGAAAAACTCGACGAAATGCCCGCCGACCTCATCGCCGAAACCCGCCGCCGCAACTCCGACTACATCGTCTGGCTCGCCAAGGAGCTGCGCGGATGACTCGCCGTTCCTTCACCGGAGCCTCGCTTGCCATGACCACCGCCGCCGCTCAACCCGCCCCCCGCAAAACCAAACTCGGCGTCGATCTCTTCAGCCTCCGCTCCCAAGGCTGGTCGCCGTTTGAAGCCCTCGACTACTGCGCCAAACTCGGTGCCGACGTCTGCTTCTTCAGCGAACTACGCTTCCTCGGCGGCACCGAACCCGATCACCTTGCGAAAGTCCGTGAGCACGCCGCCCAGCTGAAAATCGGCCTCGAGCTGGGCATGACCTCCATCTGCCCCACCTCGACGATGTTCAAACCCGAGCTCGGCACGGCCCAGGAACAGATCATCAAGTCCCTCGCCATCGCCAAGGCTCTCGGCGTCAACTTCATCCGCTGCTTTCAGGGCCGCGCCGAGGACCGCAAAACGCCCGGCGGCCTCGACCGTCACGCCGAAGAGACCCTCAAAGTCCTCCGCGCCGTGCGCTCCCGCCTCCTCGATGCCGGCGTGAAAATGTCCATCGAAAACCACGCTGGCGACTACCAGGCCCGCGGCCTGCGCCAGCTCCTCGACGCCGCCGGACGCGACATCGCCGGCTGCACGCTCGACTCCGGCAACGCCACCTGGTGCCTCGAAGATCCCCACGTCACCCTCGAAACCCTCGCCCCCTACGCCCTCTCCAGCGGCGTCCGCGACTCCATCCTCTGGCGCACCCCCGAAGGCATCGCCGTGCGCTGGGTCCGCATGGGCGCCGGCAACGTCGGCATGGAAGCCTGGGTCAAAAAGTTCCAGAAGTGGTGCCCCGGCGTCACCCTCTCCCTCGAAATCATCTCCCTCCCCACACCGCGCATCTACAAAGTGTTCGACCGCGAATTCTGGCAAGGCTACGAGGATGTGCGCGCCAACGAGTTCACCCGCTTCCTCGCCCTTGCCGAAAAGGGCCAGCCCAGCCTCGGCACGCCCTTCCCCAAGGACACGCCGCGCGAAACCGTGCTCGCCGCCGAGCGCGACGAACTCGAAGCAAGCTACCACTGGACGCGAAAGGTGCTCGATCAGGCATGAAGCTACTGGGCTTGGTGTTGCTATTCGTCGCCGCGGCGAATGCCGCCCTCGTACAAGACGTTCGCTCGGCCACCGCCGCGCGCAACTGGCCCCTCGCCGAAAAACTGGTCGCCGACTTCCAGAAGCAGAACGGCTGGACCCCCGAAGCCATCCTCGGCCAGAGCTGGATCGCCCGAGGCGCACAAGCCGCCTCCGAATGGGACCGCGCCCAGCGTGAAGCCGCCAAAACACGCACACTCGTCGATGAGTCACTAAAAAAGCGCAAGCTCGACGACGAACCCCAGCTCCCCCTCGCCCTCGGCGCCAGCATCGAAGTGCAGGCCCTCTCTCTAGCCGGCCAAAATCAGCGCACCGAAGCCGTAGCCCTCCTGCAAAAGGAGATCAAAGCCTGGTACGCCACCTCCATCCGCACCCGCCTGCAAAAGAACCTCAACCTCCTCACCCTCGAAGGCAAACCCGCCCCCGCGCTCGAAACCAAACAGTTCATCGGCCCCGCCGGCCCCACTCTGGCCGCCCTCAAGGGCAAGCCCATCATCCTCTTCTTCTGGGCCCATTGGTGCGCCGACTGCAAACAACAGGGCCCCATCCTCGCCCGCCTCCAACAGGAGCACAAGGCAACCGACCTAGTCATTCTCGGGCCCACGCAGAAGTACGGCTACATCGCCGGCGGCGTCGATGCCCCGCCAGCCGAAGAACTCCCCTACATCGAACGCATCCGCACCCAGTTCTACGGCTCGTTGAACATGGCCGTGCCCGTCAGCGAAGAAAACTTCAAGGCCTGGGGCTGCTCCACCACCCCCACCCTCGCCTTGATCGACCGCGCCGGCATCGTCCGCCTCTACCACCCCGGCCGCATGACCTACGAAGATCTCGCCCCAAAGGTCGCCGCGCTCGTCAAAAAGTAGGTCACCGAGGTCCTTGGCACACCAACGTCTGATGGTTGCTCATCGCATATTGCGCCTTCGTGGAATCGTGGCATGACCTTTTTGTTCGGCTACAGCGGGAACAGCATAGAACGAGTCGCGGAAGTCATTACATCTACACTCAACGTTCAGCCGGAACTGCGCGAAAGCAGTTTTCGCGGAGGCGATTATTGGCTGTATAGTGACGGCGATGAGCGGGCTACTCTTCAGAGGAATAATGACGGTGGTCCACCAAATGAGCCGGCCGAGGACGCCTTTGGCGAGTGGCCCGTGTTGCTGTACGTAGAGGCCGGCAAAGAAGGCGGAATCATTGCAAAATTGATGCAATCTACTATCCAACCCACGTTCCTTTGCATGAGGAAGTTCTAGGCTTCGCCTCCCCACGGGTGCTTGCAGCAGGCTGATGCCAACCTCCCCGGCAGGCCTTTTCTAATTTGTACAAGAGCGCTATTCTGATAGCACCTAAAAAGGTGCCTCCAGTGCTTGACATCACCAAAGACATTCAGTCTCTCACGACATTCCGCCGCCGGTCCGGTGACTTCATGAAGCAACTCAAGAAAACCAAGCGCCCCGTCGTGCTGACCGTGAACGGGAAAGCGGCAGCCATCGTACAGGACGCCGAGGCCTATCAGCGCCTGCTCGACATTGCCGCCCGTGCCGATCCCGAGGAGGGTATGCGTCAGGGCCTGGAGGATGCAAAACAGGGCAAGGTCCGGCCAGCGGGAGAGTTCTTCGCGGACTTTGAAGCCATGCATGGCATACCTCGTTAACCTCACCGCTCGCGCTGAGCGCGATCTCGCTCTCCTCTACATGCAGATCAATGCCGAGAATTCAGGCGTGGCCCTGAACTGGTATCGCGGGTTCAAGCAGGCGATCCTCAGCCTCGAAGAGCAGCCGAATCGATGCCCGGTGACGCCGGAGAGTGACAAGTTCAGGCATTTGCTGTACGGCGCCAAGCCACATATTTACCGCGCGATCTACCGCGTGTTGGAAAAGCAGAAGCAGGTGGAAGTGCTGCACATCCGCCACGGCGCAAGGCGCAGGTTCAAGGTAGGCGATGTCGCATAGGCCGCGTTCGGGACAAGCTCCTCAATTTCCAGCATTCCCCCGCATCATCCCTGCGGGTTGTCGATGTCGCCCTCCCCGCCGCACCGCCCCTCAACTTCCCCCCGCCCCCCACACTGCTATAGCATGGAAGCATCAATTCCTTTGAGAGGTGACTGGGCATGTTCCGTCTCGATGCTGACCGTGCAGTCGAATTCTGTGATGGCCTTCGCCGCCGTGACTTTCTCCACGCGGGCTCGCTCTCCACGCTCGGCTTAGGACTCTCCCAGTTCTTCGGCCTCAAGGCCATGGGTGCCGTCGACTCCTCGAAGTCCGACATGAACTGCATCCTCCTCATGCTCGTCGGCGGCCCTTCGCAACTCGACACCTGGGACATGAAGCCCAACGCCCCGGTGGAAATCCGCGGCCCCTACAAGCCCATCAAAACCAACGTCCCCGGCATCGAAATCTCCGAAAACTTCCCGCGCATGGCCAAACATGCCGACAAGTTCGCCCTCGTCCGAGGCATGCATCACACCGCCGCCGCCGTCCACGACACCGGCCATCAGATGATGCAAACCGGCCGCCTCTTCCAGGGCGGAGTCGAACATCCCCACTTCGGCTGCGTCCTCGGCAAGCTCAAAGGCCCCAAGGGCGACGTCCCGCCCCACGTCCTCCTCCCCCGCCCCATCGGCAACACCGGCGGCAACATGCCCCACGGCCAGAACGCCGGCTTCCTCGGCAAATCCTACGACCCCTTCGTCCTCAACGCCGACCCTAGCGACCCCAACTTCCGCGTCCCCGACATGCTCCCGCCCGACTACCTCTCGGCCCTCCGCGTCGACCGCCGCCGCAACTGGCGCGCCATGGTCGACCGCACCGTGAGCGAATTCGAAACCTCGCAGGACGCCCGCCTCCTCGACTCCACCTTCCAGCAGGCCTACACTCTCATGAGTTCGCAAAAAGCCCGTGAGGCCTTCGAACTCCACCGCGAGCCCGAGAAGGTCCGCGAAAAATACGGCAACAACCGCTTCGGCCAGAGCTGCCTGCTGGCCCGCCGCATGATCGAGGCCGGTGTCCGCTTCGTCACCGTCAACATGTTCGAAACGGTGTTCGACGAGATCACCTGGGACATCCACGGCTCCAAGCCCTTCAGCCCCATCTCCTGCTACCGCGACCTCGTCGGTCCGATGTTCGACATGGCCTACAGCTCCCTGCTGGAAGACCTCCACGACCGCGGCCTGCTCAAGAACACCATGGTCTGGGGCACCGGCGAATTCGGCCGCACCCCCAAGGTCAACCCCGCCGGTGGCCGCGATCACTGGCCCCAGGTCTGGACCCTCCTCGCCGCCGGCGGCCCCATCAAAGGCGGCAACATCGTCGGCGCCTCCGACGACATCGGCGGCTATCCCAAGGACCGCCCCACCACCCCCGCCGAAGTCGCCGCCACCATCTACCACGGCCTCGGCATCAACCTCGAAACCGAACTCCCTGGCGCGCAAGGCCGCCCTATCCCCCTCGTCGACCGCGGCACCGAGCCCATCCGCGAGTTGTTCGCATGAGCGCCGTCGCCACGCTCGCCGGCGGCTGCTTCTGGTGCCTCGAGGCTGTCTACCAGGAACTCGACGGCGTCCAAAGCGTCGTCTCCGGCTACATGGGAGGCCATGTCGACAACCCCACCTACCAGGACGTCTGCACCGGCTCCACCGGCCACGCCGAAGTCGTCCAGATCACCTACGACGAATCGCGCCTCAGCTTCCGCGACATCCTCGAAGTCTTCTTCGCCATCCACGACCCCACCACCCTCAACCGCCAGGGCAACGACGTCGGCACCCAATACCGCTCCGCCATCTACTGCCACAACACTGAGCAGGAGACCGAAGCCCGCGCCATCATCGAAGAGTTTGAGAAGGACGGCGCCTTCCGCGCCCACCTCGTCACTGAGGTCACCCCCGCCGAATCGTTCTGGCCCGCCGAGAAATATCACCAGAGCTACTTCGTGAACAACCCCTATCAGCCCTACTGCATGGCCGTCGTCTCGCCCAAACTCTCTAAATTCCGCCAGAAGTTCGCAGCCAAACGGAAAGCCCTATGAAGTGGACCGCCGCACTCCTCCTCCTCCCCGCCGCCTTCGCGCAGCAGCTCACCCTTCTGCCGCGCCAGGTTACGCTCACCACGCCCGAATCGCGCCAGCAACTAATCGCCCAGGCCGCCGTCGCCGCGCACGTTGAGGATTGGACGCATACCGCGCAATGGTCCAGCTCCAACCCCAACGTCGCCACCGTCGATCAAACCGGCGTCGTCAAACCCGTCGCCAACGGCGAAGCCACCATCACCGCCCGAGCGAACAACCAAACCGCCTCTGTCCTCGTCTCCGTGAAGGGGTCGGAGCTCCCCTTTGCGTGGAGCTTCAAGAACCACGTCATCCCCGTCCTCACCAAAACCGGCTGCAACCAAGGCGCCTGCCACGGCGCTCTCGCCGGCAAGAACGGCTTCAAACTCACCCTCCGAGGCTACGACCCCGACGTCGACTTCGACACCCTCACCCGCCAATCTCTCGGCCGCCGCGTCTCGCTCGCCGATCCCCCTTCGAGCCTCATCCTTAAGAAGGCCACCTTCGGCCTCCCCCACGGCGGTGGCAAGCGCTTCGCCGCCAATTCGCTCGAATACCGCGTCCTATCCGAATGGATCGCCAACGGCGCGCCCGCCCCAAAACCCACTGACCCCGATGTCGCCTCGCTCGAAGTCTATCCATCCGCCGCCATCCTCGCCCCCGACGCCAATCAGCAACTCGTCGTCCGCGCCCGCTACACCGATGGCCGCCTCCAAGACGTCACCCGCTGGGTCAAATTCACCTCCAACAACGAAGGCGTCGCCACCGTTGACGACAACGGCCTCGTCAAAATGACCGGCCGAGGCGAAGCCGCCATCACCCTCTGGTATTCCAGCCGCGTCCTTTACTCCCGCGTCACCGTCCCCTTCGACAACGTCATCTCCTCCGACGCCTACTCCCACTTCCAGCCCGTCAACTTCATCGACGAGCTCGCCCTCAAGAAGTGGAAGAGCCTCAACCTCGCGCCATCAAAGCAAGCCACCGACGCCGCCTTCATCCGCCGCCTCTATCTCGACACCGCCGGCATCCTCCCCTCCGTCGAAGAGACCGAAGAGTTCCTCGCCGACAAGAGCGCGGACAAGCGCGCCCGCCTCGTCGAGCGCCTCCTCCAACGCGAAGAGTTCAACGACTACTGGGCCTACAAGTGGAGCGACCTCCTCCTCGTCAGCTCCCGCAAACTCCGCACCAACAACATGTGGGCCTTCTACAACTGGATCCGCGATTCCGTCAAAGCCAACAAGCCCTGGAACCAGTTCGCCCGCGACATCTTCACCGCCACCGGCTCGAGCCGCGAAAACGGCGCCCTCAACTACTTCGTCCAGCACAAAGACGTCATCGACCTCAGCGAGAACGTCACCCAGGCCTTCCTCGGCCAGCGCCTCACCTGCGCCCGCTGCCACAACCACCCGCTCGAGAAGTGGACCCAGAAGCAGTACTACCAGTTCGCCAACCTCTTCGCCCGCGTCGGCCTCAAGAACGGTGAGCGCGCTGGCGAGTTCATCGTCTACCCCAAGCAGGCCGGCGACGTGAACCACCCCCGCCTCCTCAAGCCGCTCCCGCCCACGCCGCTCGATGGCACGCCCGCCTCGCTTGACGACCTCACTGACCGCCGCATCGCCTTCGCCCAGTGGCTCACCAGCCCCAACAACGACTACTTCGCCCGCAACATCGTCAACCGCGTCTGGGGCAACTTCTTCGGCCGCGGCCTCGTCCACCCCATCGACGACGTCCGCGCCACCAACCCCGCCTCCAACGAGGAGCTCTTCAACGCCGCCGTCAAGGACTTCATCGCCCACGGTTACGACATCCGCCACCTCATCCGCACCATCGCCGGCTCCCGCACCTACCAGCTCAGCTCCGAGGCCAACTCGACCAACCAAAGCGACAACATCTTCTACTCGAAATACATCGTCAAGCGCCTCCCAGGCGAAGTGATCCTCGACGCCATGTCACAGGTCACCGGCGTGCCCTCCACTTTCGCCAGTTACCCCGCCGGCACGCGCGCCATGCAACTCCCCGACGTCCGCGTCCAGTCGCAATTCCTCAGCGCATTCGGCCGCCCTGAGCGCATCATCTGCGACGCCGGCGAGCGCAGCCAGGACCCCTCCATCGCCCAGGCCCTCCACGTCATCAATGGCGACACGCTCAACAAAAAGCTCAGCGCCCCTGACGGCTATCTGTCGCTCTTCCAAAAGCTCGGCCTGCCCGACGCCCGCGTCGTAGAGCACCTCACGCTTGCCGCCTACGGCCGCTACCCCACCGAAACCGAGCGCGCCACCCTCGCCGGAGCCCTCACCGCCGCCCGCCGTGAAGCCGAAAAGCCCGGCGCCTCGCAGGAAGCCGTCCGCGACGCCCGAAAACAGGCCCTCGAAGACATGGTCTGGGCCATGCTCACCAGCAAGGAATTTCTCTTCAACCACTGATGCGCACCGCACTCCTCAGCCTCGCCCTCTCAGCCTCGGCCCTCGTGCAGATGAATGCCCAGCCGCCCGCCCCCACCTACGCCCGCGACATCGCCCCCATCCTCGAAGAGCGCTGCACCGGCTGCCACGCCACCTCGGTGAAGATGGGCAGCCTCGTCACCGACAACTACGAGGAGTTCCTCAAAGGCGGCAACAACGGCGCCATCGTCGTCCCCGGCGACAGCCGCGAAAGCACGCTCATCAAATACCTCACCGGCGAGTTGCAGCCTGTCATGCCCCTCGATGGCACCTTCCTCACAAAGGGACAAATCGATCTTTTTGTCCGCTGGATCGACGCCGGCGCCAAGGGCCCCACCCCCGCCGAAGCCGCCGCCCTCCGCGCCGCGCAGCAAAAAGCCGCCGTGCCTCAGGTAAAGCCCACATCACCCGTCAAACCCAGCGTCTACGCCATGGCCTGGCTCCCCAGCGGCGATCGCCTCGCCCTCGCCCGCTTCCAAACCGTCACCATCGTCGACGCCCGCACCGGCAAACTCATCAACCGCCTCGAAGGCCACGCCGAGGCCGTCCGCGCTGTCGCCGTTTCGCGCGATGGCCGCCTCCTCGCCGCCGCCGGTGGCATCCCCGGCAAACTCGGCGAAGTGAAACTCTGGGACCTCACCACCGCCCAGGCCACCCTCTCCTTCCAAGGCCACTCCGATTGCATCTACGCCGCCGCCCTCTCGCCTGACGGCAAAATCCTCGCCACCTCCAGCTACGACAAGCTCATCAAGCTCTGGGACACTACCACCGGCAAAGAGATCCGCACCCTTAAGGACCACATCGACGCCGTATACGCCCTCGCCTTCACCCCCGACGGCGCCCGCCTCGTCTCCGGAGCCGCCGACCGCAGCATCAAGGTCTGGAACCCCGCCACCGGCGAACGCCTTTACACCATGAGCGAACCCCTCGACGGCATCAATGCCATCGCCCTCTCCCCCGATGGCAAGCGCGTCGCCGCCGCCGGACTCGACAAATCCATCCGCATCTGGGAGCTCGGAGAAAAAGAGTCCAAGCTCCTCAACTCCCTCATGGCCCACGAAGACGCCATCCTCCAGCTCTCCTGGTCGCCCGACGGCACAACCATCGCCTCAGCCTCCGCCGACCGCACCATCAAGCTCCTCCGCGCCGATGATCTGACCGAACGCAAGCTCATCCCCGGCCAATCCGACTGGGTCTACGGCCTCGCCTTCTCGCCCAGCGGCCAAGGCGTCGCCGCCGGCCGCTTCGACGGCACGCTCAGCATCTACGACGCAGCCACCTACCGCGACACCCTCGAAACCGTTCGCGCCGAAGTGAGGTAACCCAACATGTTCCGCACGGCATCGCTTCTTCTCCTCGCCTCTCTCGCCTTCGCCCAGGACCACCCCACCGGCCCCCGCATCACGCCGCCCACGCTCACCAGCGTCAACCCGCGCGGCGTCGCCCGCGGGGCCACCACTGAGATCACCGTCGAAGGCCTCAACCTCGCCAAAGCCTCCGCCGTCTACTTCTCCGAACCCGGCATCAAGGCCCGCATCCTCCGCGTCAAGGAACTCCCCGACCTCGCCGACATCCGCCTCGGCTCCAACGGCACTCCCTCCACCATCGATGTCGGCCCGCTCCCTCCGCGCAACCAGGTCACCCTCGAACTCGACATCGCCCCCGACGCCCCCATCGGCCCCGTCCGCCTTCGCCTGCTCACACCGCTCGGCACCAGCCCCGAAGGCTCCTTCGTCGTCGAACCTTACTACGGCGAAAGCGCCGACACCGAGCCCAACGACTCCGCCGACCAGGCCGTCGACGCCTTCCTCCCCGCCGTCCTCACCGGCGCCATCTCGCGCCCCGGCGACACCGACTTCTTCAAGTTCCGCGCCCGCGCCGGCGAACGAATCGTCTTCCTCAACCAGGCCCCCATGACCGGCTCTGCCCTCCAACCCGTCATCCGCCTCCTCGACGCCTCCATGAAAGTCCTCGCCGAATACGGCTACGACGGAGGCAATGAGAAGGATGCCTTCGCCCACACCTTCCCCACCGCCGGCACCTACTTCCTGCGCATCACTGACTTTGAAAGCTCCGGCCGCGCCACCAACACCTACCGCATCATGGCCGGCAACTTCCCCGTCGTCATCAGCGCCTTTCCCCTCGGCCTCAAACAAGGCGCCGACGCCACCATCGCCCTCAACGGCTTCGGCCTGCCCGCCACACTCGCTGCCAAAGGCACACCCTCCATCGCAGGCGAGCCCATCATCGAACTGCGCCCAGCCTCCGCCTCCGCCGCCGCCGTCAACAAGCTCCGCCTAGCCCTCGGCCGCGACCCCGAACTCCTCTCCACTGGAGCCAACCTCACCGCCGCCACCGCCCAACCCGTCATGCTCCCCATCACCCTCAACGGCCGCATCGCCGCCGCCAAAGGCGATCTCCCCACCCACAACTACTTCCGCTTCGCCGCCAAAAAGGGTCAGCAAATCACCGTCGAAGTCGACGCCCGCCGCCTCGGCTCACCACTCGATTCCCTCGTCGAAGTCCTCGATGCCCAAGGCAAACCCATCGAACAAGCCGTCGCCCGCGCCACCTGGGAAACCTTCCTCGTCCTCCGCGACCACGACTCCACCACCCGCGGCCTCCGCATCCAAAGTTGGAACTCGCTCGCCACCGGTGACTACGTCATGGTCGGCAACGAAATCGTCCGCGTCGACGAGGTCCCCGACGGCCCCGACGAAGACATGACCGTCGAGAGCTTCAACGGCCAGCGCAAGGCCTTCTTCAACACCTCAAGCGAAGCCCACGGCATCGACCGCGCCGTCTACAAGGTCCAGATGCACCCCGCCGGCGCGCGCTTCTCCCCCAACGGCCTGCCCCTCGTCCGCTTCCATTACGCCAACGACGACGGCGGCCCCGGCTACGGCAAGGACAGCCTCCTCCACTTCACCGCCCCCGCCGACGGCGATTACCTCGTCCGCATCCGCGACGTCCGCGGCCTCGGCGGCGACGACTACGCCTATCGCCTCCACCTCCGCGAACCCCGCCCCGACTTCGAACTCAGCCTCGCCCCTCGCAACCCCAACGTCCCCCGCGGCGGCACAATCCCGGTCACCGTCACCGCCCTCAAGCGCGAAGGCTTCAACGCCCCCATCGAAGTCTCCTTCGATGCACTCCCCGCCGGCCTCAAGGCCACAAAGAACACCATCGCCCCCGGCCTCGACTCCACGACACTCCTTCTCACTGCCGACGACTCAGCTGACCTCACCGCCGCCGTCCCCTTCGAAATCGCCGGCCGCGCCACCGTCAACGGCCGCGCCATCGCCCACCGCGCCAACCCTGACGACAAGCTCAAGCTCATCGCCCTCATGCCACGCGCCGACGTCCGCCTGCTCACCCAAACCCGCATCGTCGAACTCGCCCCCGGCGAAACCGCTGAGGTCACCGTCGCCGCCGAACGCGCCAACGGCTTTGCCGGCCGCGTCCCCGTCATCGTCTCTGATCTCCCCACCCGCGTCCGCGTCACTGACTCCGGCCTCAACGGCGTCCTCATCCACGAAGACGACAAGACCACCACCTTCCGCCTCTGGGCCCTCCCGAACGCCGAGCCCACCGAAGGCTACATCTACGTCGCCGCTCGCATCGAAACTCGCTCGCCCCAGCAAAACATGTACGCCGCCGTCGAGCCCATCCTCGTCCGCGTCAAACCCGCCGCGCCCACCACCGCGCAAACCGCGCCACGCAAACCCACCCTACCGGTTGATCGCCCCGCTGCTCCGAAATAGACTCTAAGGGATGTCTAATTCATCCCTCATCCAGGACGCCCTCACCGCCGGTGATGGCATCGTCCGCCTCGCCCCCTGTTGGGTCCCCCGCGCGTTCCTCATGCCCGGTGGCCGACTCAAGCTCGATCCCCGCGATCTCTACATCCTCGGCGCCCACCGCGGCGGCATCGACGAACGCTGGTTCTCCTCCACCACCAAGGCCGCCAACGGTCCCCTCACGGCCGATGACGAAGGCCTCTCCTACATCGACTTCAACGGCAAGCGCGTCCTCCTCAAGGAAGCCATCGACACCGTTGGCGACAAGTTCCTCGGCGCCGGCGTCATGGCCCGCGAAGGCGGCTGGAACCTGCTCTGCAAGTTCTTCGACAACCTCGGCCCCATCCCCCACCACCTCCACCAAAGCGACGAGTTCGCCAAACGCGTCGGCCAGAAGGGCAAGCCCGAGGCTTACTACTTCCCGGCGCAATACAACTTCAAGGGCAACAACTTCCCCTACACCTTCATGGGCCTCGAACCCGGCACCACCCGCAACGACATCCGCAAGTGTCTCGAGCGCTGGAACGAAGGCGACAACGGCATCCTCGACCTCTCTCGCGCCTACCGCCTCAAGCCCGGCACCGGCTGGCAGATCAACGCCGGCATCCTCCACGCTCCCGGTTCGCTCGTCACCTATGAACCGCAGGTCAACTCCGACGTCTTCGCCATGTATCAGTCCATGGTCGAAGGACGCGCTGTACCGTGGGACCTCCTCGTCAAAGACGTTCCCGAACAGCACCACCACGACCTCGACTACATCCTCGACATGCTCGATTGGGACGCCAACACCGACCCCGAGTTCATGAAGCACAACCTCTTCCACCCCACGCCGGTCTCTGACCCGCAGGCCATGGCCGCCGCCGGTTACTCCGAACAGTGGATCGTCTACTCCACCGGCTACTACTGTGCCAAGGAACTCACCGTTCACCCCGGCAAGAGCGTCACTATCAAGGACGCCGCCGCCTACGGCCTCATCCTCACCCAGGGCCGCGGCTCCATCGGCAAGATGGCCGTCGAAACCCCCTCCCACATCCGCTACGGCCAGATGACCAAGGACGAACTCTTCGTCACCGCCGCTGCCGCCGCCAACGGCGTCAAGGTCACCAACGAGAGCGATTGCGAAGACCTCGTCATGCTCAAACACTTCGGCCCCGGCAACCCCGACTCCGCCAAATTCGTGAGCGCGGCATGAAATTCGGAGCAAACACTCTCATTTGGACGGCCCACTTTGACCGTCCTCACCTCGACCTCATTCCCCAGATTGCCGCGCACGGCTTCGACTATGTCGAGGTCGCGCGCTTCAATTGGGACGACTTCCCCGCGGCGGACATTCGCAAGGCCGCCGCGGCCTCGGGCATCGGCGTCCAGGGCTGCACCGCCATGCCCGGCCTCAGCCTCATCCACGACGACCCCGCCGAACGCGCCAAGGCCATCAGCTATCTCAAACAGGCCGCCCAATGCTGCGCCGATTGCGGAGCCACCGTCCTCGCCGGGCCGCTCTACTCCCCCGTCGGCACTCACTACGGCCGCCGCCGCACCGACGAGGAATGGAAGCGCGAGATCGACTCCCTCCACGCCCTCGCCCCCACCCTCGAATCCACCGGCGTCACCTTCGCCATCGAGCCGCTCAACCGCTTCGAGACCTTCTTCCTCAACACCAACGCCGACGCCGCCCGCCTCTGCCGCGAGGTGAACCACCCCAACGTCGGCATTCTCTTTGACACCTTCCACGCCAACGTTGAAGAGAAAAGCCAGGCCTCCGCCATTCGTGACGCCGGCAAACACATCGCCCACGTCCACACCTGCGAAAACGACCGCGGCATCCCCGGCACCGGCCACGTCGAATGGCCCACCGTCTTCGCCGCGCTGAAGGAGGTCGGCTACGACGGCTGCTGCTCCATTGAGAGCTTCGGCTTTCACATCCCCGAACTCATCGCGCCCGCCTGCATCTGGCGCGACTTCGCCCCCACGCCCGAATCCATCGCCTGGGAAGGCTTGCCCTTCCTCAAGAAGACGCTCGCCGCCGCATAGGGCCGGCGCACGCCGCATCACCCCACGTGATGAATCGGCGCCCAATCCTCCGGCACCTCGCCGTTCGGCAGCAGCATGCCCTTCTCCAGATACCGCACATGCCCCGCCGTCCGCGCCGCATGCGGATCGTGCGTCACCATCACCACCGTCTTGCCGAACTCCTTGTTCAACCGCGTCAGCAGCGTCAGCACTTCCTTCGCTGAATTCGAATCCAGGTTCCCTGTCGGCTCATCGGCCAGAATCAGGTCCGGGTCCGTCACCAGCGCCCGCGCAATCGCCACCCGCTGCTCCTGCCCGCCCGACATCTGCCGCGGCGTATGCGTCAACCGGTCGCCCAGTCCCACCAGCTCCAGCGCCCACTTCGCATGGTCCAAGCGTTCCCGCCGCGACAGCCGCGTCAGCTTCAGCGGCAGCTCCACATTCTCCAGCGCCGTCAACACCGGAATCAGGTTGAACGACTGGAAGATGAACCCGATATGCGCATTCCGCCACCGCGCCACCGCCGACTCACTCATCGATCGCAGATCGTGCCCCAACACCAGAATCTCGCCATCCGTCGGCCGGTCCATCGCCGCAATCAGATGCAGCAGCGTCGACTTCCCCGACCCCGACGGCCCCATCAACGCCACAAACTCCCCACGGCGAATGTCGATGCTCGCCTCGCGCAGCGCATACACGTGATACTCCTGCCGCCTGTATTCCTTCGTCAGGTTCCGCGTGCGGATCACCGGCTCTTGCGTCGCCGGGCTCATTTCGAGGCCGCCCCCATCGCCGCCACCTCGTCCCCGCTCTTCAGCTCCGCCGGAGGATTCGCAATCAACTGCTCCCCGCCGCGCAGCCCGTTTTCAATCCGCAAGCCCATCGGCGTGTTGCTCGTCGTCTTCACTTCCTTCCGCACCGCCTTGCCCGACTCCACCACAAACACCGCCCCATCCCGCACCGCCGTGATCGGAACGAAGATCAGCGGCTTCCCCGTCGAATCCGCCGGCTTGCCCTGCTCCACGAACGCCACACTCGCATTCATCTCCGGCCGCAGGTAGCTGTCCGGCTCCAGCACCTTCACCTTCACCTGCACCGTCGCCTTCGCCCGGTTCGCCTCCGGCGCAATCTCATCGATCACCCCGTCATACTTCCGGTCCGGATACGCATCCGTCGTAATCACCGCCTTCTGCTTCGCATCCAGCCGCGCGAAGTCGTTTTGATTGATGTCCAGCTCCACCTGCAAATCGTTCAGGTCCGCCATCGACACCACAAACCCCTTCGCCCCCCGGTCGCCCACGAATCCCGTCGTCACAAACTCACCCCGCTCCACATTGCGGTCGAGAATCGTCCCCTTGATCGGTGCCCGGATCACCGTGTTGTTCAACTGCGTCTCGGCCAGCGCCACCGCTCCCCGCGCGCGGATGATGTCGCCCTGCACCTGCTGGATCACCTCTGCCCGCGGCCCGATCCGCACCAGCTCATAGGTTCGCTCCAATGACCGGATGCGGCTCTCCTGCATGTCGTAGCGCGCATTGGCGTCGTCCAGCGCCTGCACCGAGAGCACCTTCTCGTCCACCAGCTTGCGCGTCCGGTCGCGCGTGATCTTCGCATTCGCCAGGTCCGCCCGCGCCGAATCCAGATTCGCCTTGGCCACCGCGATCTCCTCCGGCCGCGAGCCGTTCCGCAGTTCCTTCAGCCGCGCCTCAAACGCCGCCAGCTGCCCCTGCGCCTGCTGCAACTGCGCGCGATACTCATCGTCCTCCAGCCGCACAATCACCTGCCCCTGGTTCACCCGGTCGCCTTTTTCCACGCCAATCCAGGCCACCTTGCCCACCACCTTCGACGCAAGCTGAATCTTGTGGTGGGCCACAATATAGCCCGTCGCGTTCAGAATCACGCGCATACCCGCCGGATCAGCCGCCGTCACCGTCACCGTCTGCACCTGCGGCGGCTTCGACAGCATCGGCGCGGCGTATCTCGCCGCCCCGAACAGCAGGAACAGCAGCACACCGCCCACAATCCAGCGCGACGTCCAAATCGACGCGCGGGCCGAAGGCTTCTTGTCTTTATCAATGCGGAGCGAATCAAGATCGGTGGACATAATGTGAAATTAGGCACTGCGAAGCGCGGTTAAAATCTGCTTGCGGGCGGCCGACGCGGCGGGCAGAATGCCGCCTAGCACACCCATGAATACGGCAAATAACACGCCCGTCAACATCACCTGCGGCGTGATGTGAAAACTAAACGTCAGCTCAGAGAAGGTGACAAAACTCCCCACTCCTGTTTCAATCCCGTTCAACGGCAACACCAGCAGGCACCCCAGCAGCCCGCCAATCAGGCTCAACAACACCGACTCAATCAGAAACGCCACCAGAATGCTCCGCCGCGAAAACCCCAACACCCGCAGCGTCCCGATTTCCGCCGAACGCCGCGCCACCGCCGCATACATCGTGTTCATCGCCGCGAAGCTCGAACCCACGCTCATGATCAGCGCCACAAACGTCCCCAGCGCCTGAATCGGCGCCGCCGACGAGGTCTGCTGCGCATAGTAGTCCCGCTCCGGCATCGCGTCCACGTTCAGCCGCCTGTCCGTCTCCAGGTCGTTGATCAGCGTGTTCACTGAGGCCTCATCCTCCGCCCGCAGCAGCACGGAACTCAGCGCCGTCGTCCGGTTCTGGTCGGCGGCCAGTTGGTTCAGGTCCGCAAACACCTCACTGTTGGCCGACGTCCGCCCGCCATCCATAATGCCCACCACCTCCCAGTCCCCTCGCCCAAACCGCAGCTTCTGCCCCAAGTGCACGCCATAGCGGTTCACCAGCGACTTCCCCACCACAATCTCGCGATACCCCGGCCGGAACATCCGCCCCGCCGAAAGCGTCACCTCGTCGCGCAACTGGAACCCCATCGGCGTCAGCCCGCGCAGATTGATGTTGATACCCCCCGGATTCTCCGCGCTCTCCAACACAATCACCGTGACCACTTCCAGCGACGCCTTCGGCTGCCCCGCCTCATCGCGCGCAATCCCGCCGCGCGCCAAAATGTCCTGGTAGGCCGTCCGCGTGATCACGCTGTTCAACTCCGCCGTCCCGCCCTTGCGCAACACCAGCACCTGCAGCGGATTCCCGCTCGCCGCCAGCGACGTGCGCAATCCCTGCACCAGCGCCGACACGCTCAGCAGCACCGCCACCGTCAGCGCAATCCCCAACGCCGTCATCGCCGTCGTCGTCTTGCGCGCCGTCAGGTTGCGAAGGTTGTAGCTGAGGGGAATCTGCATCTGGCCTCAATCGGAAACCCGCAGCGCGTCAATAATCGACAGTCGCGACGCATTCCACGCCGGCACGAAACACGCCACCACGCCGAGCACGGCTGCCGCCCCGAACCCGATCCAGATAATTTCATTCGGCATGCGGATCGCACTGAAATCGGCAAACGTCGACGGAGCGTTGCGCAGCAGGCCCACCAGCGCGTTCGCCAGCCACAGCCCCACCGCCGCCCCGATCAGCGCAATCGTGATCGACTCGCCAATGAGAATCCGCAGGATCTCCGACGGCGTGAAGCCAATCGTCTTCAGAATCCCCACCTCGCGCGTCCGCTCCCGCACACTCATTGCCATCGTGTTCGCCGTAATCAGGAACATCGTGAACGCCACCGCGCTCGAAATCATCAGGAAGAACAGCTTCACGTTCCCCAGAAAGGCCAGGAAGCTCAACTGGAACGAGTGCTCCGTCTCGGTCAGCGTCTGCACCGCCGAGTTGCGGAACAAATCGTCGATGCTGCGCGACACCACCGGCACCAGATCCGTCGACCGCACATGAATCACCAGCGTCGAAATCTGGTCCATCCGGCTCCCCCCGCCAAACCCCTTGTTCAAATACTCGTAGTGGAAAAACAGGTTCTCGTTGTCATTGGCCGAATCGTAGATGCCCCGAATCGTCAGATCGAGCGTCAGGGGAAAAATATCGCCCACAATCTGCAGCTTGTCGCCCAGCTTGAACCCCAGCCGGTTGGCTAACTTCCGCCCCACAATGCAGGCGCTGCGTTCCCGCTCGAATCCCAACCGCTCCACATCGGTCAGCTTGTACTCCGGATACACCCGGAACAGCCGCTCCGGCTCCACCGCAAACCGCCCAAAAAAATTGTTCGTGTCCCGCGCGTCCTTATACGTCCCGCCGAACCACTGCAGGATCACCGCCTCTTCCACTCCTGGCACCTGCAAGATCCGCGCCCGGTAGGCGATCGGAAACGGATTCGCCAGCGACACCCGGTTGCGCACAATCAGCCGCAACGCCTGGTGCGGCGACGCCTCCGAGTAATAAAAGTTGTTGTAAACCGCCCCCAACACCCCCAACAGGCACAACGACGCGGCCACGCTCATGATGGTCAGCAGGCTCCGCCGCCGGTTGCGAAGGCTGTTGCGCACGATAAGAGGTAGGAAGCCGATCACCCTGGTATCATTTTACGGTTCCGGTCTTGCCTGCGTTCACACAAACCGACGAAACCCGCCGATCCGCCGACGAACGGTGGATGAGGGAAGCCCTGCGCCTCGCCCGCCTCGCCGCCGAGCGTGGCGAAGTCCCCGTCGGCGCCGTCCTCGTCATCGACGATCAACTCATCGCCGAGGGCCACAACTGCCCCATCTCCACAAACGACCCCACCGCCCACGCCGAAATCCAGGCCCTCCGCGCCGCCGCCGCCCGCCTCGGCAACTACCGCCTTGAAGAGGCCGTTCTCTACTGCACCCTCGAACCCTGCGTCATGTGCGCCGGAGCCCTCGTCCACGCCCGCGTCGCCCGCATCGTCTTCGGCGCCCGCGACCTCCGCTTCGGCGGCGTCCGCAGCAAGTTCCAACTCGCCGACTCCGACCTCCTCAACCACCGCATCGAAATCACCGAAGGCATCCTAGGCGCCGAATGCGCCCAGTTGCTCAAGGACTTCTTCGAACCCAAACGAGCCCAATAATAAAGGGCCGGCCGCCCCCATCACGAGAGCGCCGGCCCAGGTTCTTGTGCGCAGCAAAACCCTCAGGTTCAATCCGGAGCGCACATGCCCGTCGGGCTTTGTGCGCAGGAAAATCCCCAGGTTCAAGTCCGGAGCGCACAGGCGCGCCCGGCGTAGTTCGCCGGGCAGCGTCCGTTGTGCGCGGTTGAGCTAAAAGTTCAGCTTCAGGCCGAGCTGCAGCTGCCTCATGTTGTTGCGGGTGCCCGTGATCTGGCCGAAGCCACCCGAACTCACGTTCGTGTTCGGATTGCCCCAGTTCGGATGGTTCGGGAAGTTGAACGCCTCAAAGCGGAACTGCAAGTAGCGAGTCTCCGACTTGAGGTTGAAGTTCTTCAACAGCGAGAAGTCCCAACCGATAATGCCGGGGCTGTCCAACGTGTTGCGGCCAACATTGCCGAACTGGCCGATGTTGTTCACAACGTAGGCGCCCGTATTGAAGAACCGCTGCGGGTCCTGCTGGCCGCGCGGCAGGTCGGGGTCCTGACCCGTCGCATTCGGACGGTCAAAGAATCCACCCGTGCCGGAGGTATCCAGACCGTTGGTCACGGTCATGGGGAAGCCGGTCTGGAGCGTGAAAATCGAGCTCGTCTGCCAGCCGCCGGCGACGGCGTTGACAAACGGATTCTCGATATTCACCCTGCGGCCCTTGCCGAAGGGAAGATCCCAGATGG
>JAFLBB010000064.1 GCA_017304135.1 Acidobacteriota bacterium
CCCGCCCCCCTCCTCACCCGCTCCCCCGGCCACTACCGCGACTGGATCCGCGCCTGCAAAGGCGGCGACCCCGCCTGCTCCAACTTCTCCATCGCCGGACCCTTCACCGAGTGGATCCTCCTCGGCGCCCTCGCCCTCCGCTTCCCCGGCAAACTCGAATGGGACTCCGCCAACCTCCGCATCACCAACAACCGCGAGGCCAACGCCCTCCTCCGCCCCGCCGGCCGCAAATCCTGGTAATCCGCAATCACAGCCCCTCCGCCACTATTTCTCCCCTCCCCTCAACCACTTACAAAATCCCCGCCTGCCCGCGCTCCCCTCCCGTACGACACTCAAACCGAAAGGAGCCCCACGGCATGTCACTCTCCCCCGCCCCCATCGAAACCATTGAGCAGCGCACCGAAGTCCTCTTCCACCGCTTCAACGCCAAAGGCGAACTCGAACGCCAGTTCTGCCGCGACATGGCCTCCAGCCAGGTCACCGCCGAATCCTACGAACGTCTCTTCTTCAAACTCACCGAAGCCGAAGACCCCGACGACCGCCGCATCGGCCGCATCCAACTCGCCAAATCCCGCGCCCTCAACGACGGCCACAAAGCCCTCAACGCCCTCATGCACTGCCAGGACCGCCGCAACTTAATAGAGCGCTTCCCCGACCAAACCAAGGACTGCCCCTCCCTCGCCAACCACGCCCCCTTCATCGGCGAACTCCCCAAAATCAAACCCATCCCCCCCATTCTCCGCGGCACCATGGCCCACCCCATCGACAACACCCAACGCCACCCCGTCAAACACCCCCAGGACAAGGAACTCGACAAGATCCTCAACGGCGGCTTCCCCCTCAACCCCTCCAAGAAGGACCCCAAGCAACCCAACCCCACCCTCAAACACCCCTAACGGAGCACACTGCCTCGCGCGCATGGGCCGCGTAGGCCCGTGCGGCTAGCACCCCGTAACAGAACCGCGACGGTAACGGTGCGGCTACGCCCGCCAAGGCACAGTGCCTCTCGGCCGGAGGCCGGCAGCCGTGCCGCTAGCACCTTGCGCAACGATTCCCCCTTCCCCTATGCTCTAGGAAGGAGGTTGAGAAGGAATGAAGGGCATAATTCTGGGACTCGCGACCATTCTGTCTACTGGGTCCGTCTTCGCTGGCGTGCATGGCTCCTACATTGAAGCCCGCACCGCCGATGTCTACACAGGCGCCTGTTTTGCCAACTCCGAATCCGGCATTGTCGGCGAACTCGCCGTCATGGGTTGGCGCATCGACAAAGGCTCCTGGCAGGGTGTCAACCTCGACGGTCTCACCGTCGTCGGCGTCCTGAAAGCGAACTCCACTCTCGGCGATCTCGCCAGCGTCACCTACCCGGTGAAGAGCGTTCTCATCATCGATGAGAATGCTACCCCCGAGCAACGCCTCGCCCTCCGCGCCTTCGCGCAGAAGATGGGTGGCGACCTGCTCAACGACGTCGTCCGCGTCGACTACCAGCCCATCCAGTTCTCCTTCGAGAACAACAACCTGCACAGCCGCAACGCGACCCTCGCCGCCGGCGCCCTGGCCCGGATTCAAACCCGCGCCATCAACCCCGGCGACCACATCTGCTCGCACGAAGAGGTCTGGTACACGCCCCTCACCAAGGTCGGCCACTACATGCCAGCCTTCGCCATGGACCACCGCTACTCCGGCAACGCACTCGGCACCAAGTGGTCCAGCCCCGACAAGCGCAGCGCCTTCGTAGCCGACTTCCAGGCCACCGAATAGCGCCCCAACCCATCACGGCAAAATCAAAACGGCGCGGAAGGCGAAAGCCAACCGCGCCGAAGCTTTTTCTATTGACCTCCACAACAATCGCCGCCCGCCGCAAAACCCCGTAAGACCCCACCCTCTGTCCAGGCGGCAAGGCCCGGCCCGGTTAGGGCCCGGCAAGGCCGGGGGGCGGCTAGCCCCTAGGGGCGGGAGGCCATCCAGTAGCCCGGCCTCGTCCTCACCTCATGCTTGTTCGGCAGCGTGACCACCTCGATCTCGTGCCACCCGCCTTCGCTCTGGTTGTTCGGGTTGTAGCTCAGCAAATACTGGCTGTGTAGATCCTCGCCAATCTCGCCAATCACCCGCTCCATCGTGCTCTGGTTGATGAAGCTATACTCCTTGCCCCCGGTGTACTTGGTGAACACCTCGGCCGGATTGTCAAAGAAGATCGCCTTGGTCTGCCGGAACAACTCGATCAACAGCGGCGTGAAGTTGGCCGAGCTGCCGCCAATGCCAAAGGCCGTCTGATTGGTGGTCGCATTCATCGGCTGTCCCGGAATCCTCGCCCGCTGCCCCGGCGCGTAAGGATCGAACCGCGGCGGCTGGCCCTTGTCGGTGAGCGACGTGATCAGCCGGTTGATGTTCACCGTGTAGATCTGGACGTTGTGGATCTGCGCCTCCAGCAACGCCTCGCGCATCCGCCCTTCGCTCCCACGGTCGATCGTCTCGCTCACCAGCAGCATCACCCGCCGGTGCGTCTTCGGCCGGTTGCGCAACAGGCGCGTCCCGGCAAACACCGCGTCGATCATGGCGTGGCTGCTCGATCCGGCGTTCAATGACTCCAGCCCCTTCGAGATCAACCGCCCATCGTTGGTGAAGTCCTGGATCGTCCGCATGCGGTGGTCAAACGCCAGCAGCGCCGCCTCGCCCTGCTGCCCGATCACCAGCCCTTCGATCAGCGGACCGATCCTCTTGATCGTCGGCAGAAACACCTGCGCGTTTGAGCTGCACTGCACTGCCAGCACGAGCGAGATCGGCACATACGTCACGTCCAGCTTGATGTCCTGTTCCTTGCCGTTGTCCAGCAGCTTGAAGTTCCGCGCCTCCAACCCGTTCACAAAGCTCCCATCGCGCGTCACCGTCACCGGCGCCACCACGATGCTCACGCCGCCCTGGAACGTCGGCGTGGGAATCTGTTGTTCCTGCGCGGCCATCACGCCGCACACCGCGAGCATACTCAACCCAGTTCTCATCACACTCGTTAAGACGCTCATGATTAGTGCCCGGTTTCTCCGTTCAGCAGCCTATGCACGTGCGGAACTAGTCCCAAAATAGCATCCAGCGACTCCACAGCGCCCTTCGGCGACCCCGGCAGATTCACAATCAACACCCGCCCCCGCGTCCCTGCCGTGGCCCGCGAAAGCGGCGCGAACCGCGTCTTCTTCAACCCCTCGGCCCGCATCAGTTCGCCAAACCCCGGGATCTCCTTCTCCACCACCTCGCGCGTCGCCTCCGGCGTCACGTCCCGCAGCGCCACACCTGTGCCGCCCGTCGTGACGATCACGTCACACTCCCCGCCATCGGCCCGTTCTTTCAACCGCAGGGCAATGATCGCCGCCTCATCCGGCACCACCTCCACCGCCCCCACCACAAACCCCGCCTCCTCCAACCGCGCCTTCACCCGCGGACCGCTCACATCCTCGCGCTCGCCCCGATAGGACGAGTCGCTCACCGTGATCACCAGGGCTCTCACTTACGCCTCCAGTCCCCGCTCTTCCCCCCGGTCTTCTCCAGCAGGTACACGTCCTGAATCTCGATGCCCTTATCGAGCGCCTTCGTCATGTCGTACACCGTCAGCGCCGCCACCGCCGCCGCCGTCAACGCCTCCATCTCCACGCCCGTCTGTGCCGCAATCGTCGCCACCGCCTCAATCCGAATTCCAGACTTCTCAATCTTCAATTCCACATCCACGTGCGACAGCGGCAGCGGATGGCACATCGGAATCAGCTCCGCCGTCTTCTTCGCCGCCAGGATGCCCGCCACCCGCGCCACCTCCAACGGATCGCCCTTCGGATTCGACGGCAGCGCCTGCAACACCGCCGGCTTCAGCTTCACGAACGCATGCGCCCGCGCCGACCGCTGCGTCACCCCCTTGGCCGACACATCCACCATCCGCGCCCGCCCGGCGTCGTCATAATGCGAGAGCTTCTTCTTCATCTCGGGATCACCTGTATCCAATCGCCTGCTGCATACTCGCCTCGCCCGGCATCCACCACCAAATAGGCATTGGCCCGCGCCATCGCCGCGATGTCGCTCGAACCGGCCCACGCCATCGGCTCCACCGTCTGCCCGTCGTCCAACAACCGCGCCGGCAGAAACCGCGTCAGCCCCGTCTTGTGCCGGTAGCCGCTCTTCAGTTTCGCCCACAACAGCGGCAGCGGCGCGTCGTTGGCCCCGCCCAACAGCTCCAGCGCCGCCCGCCCGAACAGCTCAAACGTCGCCATCGTCGACGCCGGATTCCCCGGCAGCCCGAAGAAGAACCGCTCCTTCGCCCGCCCAAACACCAACGGCTGACCCGGCTGAATCAGTACGCGGTCAAAGTAGAACTCCGCCCCCAAGGCCGCCAGCGCCGGTTCCACAAAATCATACTTGCCCGCCGACACCCCGCCCGACAACAGCAGCAGATCATGCCGCAAGCCATCTTCCATCGCCCGCCGCGTCGCCTCCTCATCGTCCCTCACCGCAGGCAGAATCACAGGCTCGCCGCCTGCCCGCTTCACCTGCGCCGCCAACGACCACGCATTCGAGTTCCGCACCTCGCTCGGCCCCGGCTGCGACTCCACCGGCACCACCTCATCCCCCGTCGAAAGGATCGCCACCTTCGGCCTTCGGTACACCCGCGCCTGCGTTGCCCCCACCGCCGCCAGCGCCGCCACGTGCACAAAGTCCATGCGCGTCCCCGCCGCCACCACCACATCGCCCGCCTTGCACTCCGCCCCCGCCGGATTGATGAACTCGCCCGCCTTCCCCGCCCTGTCCGTGGTCACGAGCTCGCCCTCGCGCCGCGTGTGTTCGACCATCACCACCTGGTCGGCCCCGCGCGGCACGGGCGCGCCCGTCATGATCTCCACCGCCTCCCCCGCGCCCACCTCGCCTTCATACATCCCACCGGCGCGGACCTCACCCACCACGCGCAGCGTGCCGGGCACATCACTCGCCCGCACCGCGAAGCCATCGCGCAGCGACCGCGCCACCGGAGGCAGATCCCGGTCCGCCCGCGCCTCTTCCATCAACACGCGCCCGGCGGCGTCGATCAGCCCCACCATCTCCGTCTTCGGCGTCGTGCGCAGCGCGCGCACACGCTCGATCACCACCGCCCGCGCCTCTTCAAAACTGTAAGTTGCCACTCCCGCCATTCTAAACTTGAGCCAGTGCCCCACCGGCTCACACTCTCCCAAATGCGCGATCAGCTCCGCTCCGGCGCACTCACGCCCTCGGAGTTGATGGAGTCGCACATCGCCGCCATCGAGCGCGACAACCCACGCCTCAACGCGTTCACCGAGCTCTTCCTCGAACAGGCCCGAGCGGCAGCGAGGGCTCCGCGCCCCGGCCCGCTTTCCGGCATTCCCCTCACCATCAAAGCCAGCCTCTCCTACGACTCCACCGCCGCCCGCCGCCTCCGCCACGCCGGAGCCATTCTCCTCGGCCGCACCAATACGCCGCCCTTCCTCATGAATTATGAGACCGGCAACTCCGAAACCGGCCGCACCAACAACCCGCTCGATGTGACGCTCACACCCGGCGGTTCTTCCGGCGGCGAGGCCGCGGCCATTGCCGCTTGCATGAGCGCCGGAGGCATCGGCAGCGACGGCGGCGGCTCCATCCGCTGGCCCGCCCACTGCTGCCGCATCGCCGGCATGAAGCCAACCCCCGGCCGCATTCCCGCCACCGGACACACGCCCGAATGCCTCCACCCCGGCGGCCTGCTCGGCGTCATCGGTCCCATGGCCCGCACCTGCGACGACCTGCAACTGCTGTTCGAAGCCGTGGCCGGGCACGACTCGAGCGATCCCTTCTCCGCGCCTGTGCCGATGCGCCCGCCGCCAGACCCGCTCCGTCCCGCGCCCGACGCCTTCCCGCCCATCGCCCTCGTCGATGCCTGGCCGCTCGACGACGCCATCCGCGCCCGCCTCCACTTTGCCGCCCGCCTCCTCAACGCCCATCCCTCCTTACCGCCGCTGCTCCACGGCGCGCTCAACCGCGCCCATGAACTCTGGCGCTTCTTCTTCTGGCGCGTCAACTGGGTTGCCCTCAAACCGATCGTCGAAGGCCCGCCGTCCAAGGGCAAACCCTCGCCGCTGCACCCGCTCGCCCTCGAATGGTTCCACTCCGTACGCCTCCAGCCCGAGCCCACCGCGCACGAACTCATCGTCAACCTCACCGCGCGCGACCGCCTGCGCGCGCACTTCCTCGACGCCATGGAGCAATACCCCGTGCTCCTCTGCGCCCCCGCCACCATCGAACCCTTCCCCCACGGCGACCGCAGCCGCTTCTCGCTCGATTGCGTCCGCCCGCTCAGCTTCGCCAACCTCCTCGGCCTGCCCGCGCTCGTCACCAGCACCGGCGTGCAATTGGTCGGCCGCCCTTGGGAGGAGGGGGCCCTGCTCGCCATCGGCCGCCACCTGGAAGCGCAAACCGCCTAGCTCAGCTTCAACTGCGCCTTCTTCTCCACCTTCGCCTCATCGATCTCCGCCCCAAAGCCCGGCCGCTCGTTGAGCATGATCTTGCCGTTCACCGGCACCGGCGGGTTCTTCTCAAAGTGGTAATAGGCGGGCCGCGAGGTGATCAGGTACTCCACCAGCGGGCACGTCGCCGGCGACTGCGAGGCCACCACATGCAGCGCCGCGTGCACCGCATGGCCGTGCGGAATCACCTGCGCGTCATAGAGCGAGGCGACCGTGCAGGTCTTCACCAGCTCGCTCACGCCGCCGCACCATTCCGGGTCTGACTGCACCACGCTGATCGCCCCGGCGCGCAGGAACTCAAACGCCTCCCAACGGCCATACATATGCTCGCCCGTGGCCACCGGAATGCTCGTCGCCTTGCGCAGATCGACGAAGCTTTGCAGCCGCTCCATCGGGAAGGCCTCTTCAATCCACCGCGGCGCATACTGCTCCACGCGCTTGCACCAGGCGAGGGCGTAGTCGAGGCTCCAGCCCTGATAGGCGTCGAACATAATGTCCACCTCAGGCCCCACCGCGCCGCGCAGATTCGCCACCAACTCCACATTCTTTGTGAGCCCCTCCGCGCCGCTGCCCGGACCATACGGGATGAACCACTTCTGATGCAGGAACCCTTCGCGCTTCAGCCGCGCGCTCACCGCCTTGGCCGCTTCGGGCTCGATGCTAAAACCAAGGCAACTGCCATAAGCCTGAATCGCCGTGCGCGTCGGCCCGCCCAGCAGACGGTGCACCGGCGTGTTGTAGTAGCGCCCGCGCAAATCCCACAAGCAGTTGTCCACGGCGCTGATGGCCATCATGAAATGACCCGCGCGCGAGTGGCGGTTACTGCGGTACATGCGGTCCCACAACTTCTCCACTTCGAGCGCATTCTGCCCCATCAGCAGGCCCTTCAACTGGCGCTCAACAACGGCGGGCACCTCGGCGTCGATCGGCCCATACGTGCCTTCCAGCCCTGACTGCGTGCGGATCTTCAGATAGGTGTGCGCCACCGGAACACGCCGCGTCTCGGCCGGACCTTCCTTGTATGGCGCCGGGCGCGACTCGTCGTAGATGTGCGGCATCTGCACCTGGAACTGCCGGTTGGCCCCCACCGCGGCCTCCCGCGTGCCTTCATACCGCCAGAACTCAAGGGCCGTGATGCTCTGTGCCGCGCCTTGCGCCAGCGCTTCCATGCGTGCGCTCACCGCGGCCAGCGCGGGCATGGCCGCCAGCCGGGCCGCTTGCGCCAGCAGTTGACGCCGGGTGTGTCCGTGTTGCATATAATGGCTCGCATTGAGAGAAAGGGGTTCCATGCTTCGCATCATCCTTCTGACCTTGGCCTGTGCGGCCGCGCTCTATGCGCAGAGTTCCACCGGCACATTGACGGGTATCGTATCCGATCCGTCCCAGGCGCGCTTGGCCAACGTTGCCTTGAAGCTCACCAGCGAAGAGACCGGCGTGGCCCTGACGGCCAAAACCAACGCCGACGGTGAGTACACCTTTCCCCTGCTGCCTTCGGCCACCTATCGGCTGGAGGCCGAACTGGGGGGCTTCCAACGCACCGCCCGCACGGGCATCGTGATGGAGCTCGGCCGCACGCTGCGCGTGGACGTGACGATGCAGTTGGGCCAGGTGAGCGAATCCGTCGAGGTTTCCGGCGCGGCGCCTCTGCTCGAATCGGAATCGGCCACCGTCGGCCAGTTCATCGAAAACAAGACCATCGCCGACATGCCTCTGAACGGCCGCCGCGTGGGCGACCTGCTCGGCCTGATGGGCAACGGCGTCTACATACAGGGCGATGTCATCCGCCCGCGCGTGTCGGTGGGCGGCGGGCGCGCCGACCAGCAGCAGTGGCTGCTCGACGGCGTCAACTCATCCAACATCGCCCTCGAGGTGCCGCAGGCGCTGTTCAATCCGCCCGTGGAAGCCGTGCAGGAGATCCGCATCCAGCAGAGCGCCTACTCGGCCGAGTTCGGCAACTCCTCTTCCGGCGTCATCGCCATGACCACGCGCTCGGGCACGAACAAGTATTCCGGCCTGCTCTATGAAAACCTGCGCAACGACAAGCTGGACGCGCGCAACTTCTTCGCCGCCAGCCGCCCGCCACTGCGCTGGAACGTCTTCGGCGGCGCGCTCGGCGGACCGGTCATCAAGAACCGCACCTTCTTCTTCAGCCACGTCGAGTTCCAGCGCCAGCGCGTCGGCGTGGTGCGCAACCTCACGGTGCCCACCGAACTGCAGCGCGCGGGCAACTTCTCGCAGACCACCAGCGCCGCCGGCGTGCTCACGCCCATCTTCGACCCGGCTACCTACAACGCCACCACGCGGGCCCGCACGCCGTTTGCCGGCAATATCATTCCCACCTCGCGCTTCGACCCCGTGGGCGCCAAGATCGCCTCTTACTTCCCGCTACCCACCAACGCACCCGTCAACCTCGCCGGCGCGCAGAACTTCAACCGCAACGCCGTCAGCGCGCTCAACATCACGACGTGGACCTCCAAGGTGGACCACATCTTCAACGACCGCGACCGCATCAGCGTGCGCTACGTCCTGCACGACTTCCCCACCTTCATCACACCCGCCTACGACGAGCCCGCCTCCGACCCCAACGCCAGCAACACCGTGCGCCGCGCCCACTCCCTGCTGATCAACGAGACGCACAGCTTCACACCTACCATCCTGAACGACTTCCGCTTCAACTGGCAGCCGCGCAGCTTTCACCCGACGACGCTTTCCATCGACCAGGGCTGGCCCGCCAAGCTGGGACTGAAAGGCGTCTCCGAGCGCGCCTTCCCGCGCATCAACACGGCCTCCTACGCCGCTCTCGGCTCGACGGCGCAGGAACGCGTGCAGGTGCCCATTCACGACACGCACATTGTCGACGCGCTCTCGATCTTCCGCGGCGCGCACTCGATCAAGCTCGGCGGCGAGCTCCGCCTGGCGCGCAACGTCGACGACCTGAACTCGTTCATGTCCGGCCAGTTCACCTTCGCCATTCAGCCCACCTCGAATCCCGTGGCGCCCGCCAATACGGGCAATGCGCTGGCCAGCCTCTTTCTCGGCTTCCCGAACTCAGGCAATGTGCTCGACTCGGACCTGCTCGACCGCCGCGCCAAGTACTTCGCCCTCTTCCTGCAGGACGACTGGAAGCTGACGCAGAGTCTCACGCTCAACCTCGGCGTCCGCTGGGAAGCGCACACACCGAAGTTCGACGCCAACAACCGCATGAATGGCTTCAACGCGACGACGCTCAATCCGGTGAGCGGCACACCGGGCGTGGTGACCTTCGCCGGACGTGACGGGCTGGGCAGCCAGCTCTACAACGGCGATTGGAACAACTTCATGCCGCGCATCGGCATCGCCTGGAAACCGAAGGGCCTCTCGGGTACAGTCATCCGCACCGGCGCAGGCGTGTTCTACCAGGTGCCGCTGCCGGGTTCCAACAACAACAGCGCGGGCTTTGCGGCGCAGGCTGACTACACCACGCCCGACAACGGCATCACGGCTCCCTTTTTCATGCGCGACGGGTTCCCCGGCGGTTTGACGAGCCCACAATTGGGGCCGGCCTACGGCGCCGTGCGTGTGGGCCAGGCGGCGGCTTTGTCGTTCGACTTTGTGGAACAGGAGCGGCGCCTGGGCTACACCCTGCAGTGGAATTTCTCGATTCAGCAGGACATCGGCCGCAATTCGATTGTCGAAGTGAGTTACCTCGGCACGGTGGGCCACAAGTTGAACGGTCCGAACACGAACATCAATCAGGTTCGGCCGGAGCTGATGGGCGCGGGCAATGCCCAATCGCGGCGGCCGTTTCCCCAGTTCGGCAATGTCACCACGACCGCGCCCATGTGGGGCAACTCGTCCTATCACGGCGTGAACTTCAAGTATGAGAAACGCTTCTCGGATGGCTTGAACCTGCTGGCCAACTACACGTTCTCGAAGTTCATCGACGACGTGCCGGCGGCGCAGGAGATCGGCGCCACGCCGGGCATGCAGAACTACTACGACCGGCGCTCGGAGAAAGCGCTGTCGGGCAACGACGTGCGCAACCGGTTTGCGTTCAGCTCCGTGTATGAACTGCCGTGGGGCAAGGGCCGGAAGTACCTCAACGAGGGCCCGGTGGCGCTGGCGCTGGGCGGCTGGAACATTGGCGCCATTCTCACGCTGCAGCAGGGCAGCCCGTTCGGGCTCACCACGCAGGTGAACACGCTGAACGCTTTCTCCGGCGGGCAGCGCGTGAACATTCTGCGCGATCCGAGTCTGCCCAACGGCGAGCGCACCGTGCAGCGCTACTTCGATACGACGGCCGTGGTGGCGCCGCCGCAGTTCACCTTCGGCAACGCCAACCGCTCGATCCTCACCGGGCCGGGGCTGGCGAACCTGAATCTCTCGCTCCTGAAGAATTTCAAGTTCGGCGAGACGTGGAACCTGCGCTTCAGCATGGAGGCGTTCAACGCGCTCAACCACGCCAACTTCCAGGAGCCGGGCACGGCGCTGGGGGCGCCGAACTTCGGCGTGATCGGCGCGGCGCTGGATGCGCGTTCGATGCAGTTGGGCCTGAAGCTGACGTTTTGAGCATCAGGGTGGCATGGATGCCGGCCTCGCCGCGCATGCTACGCTCGAATGTTCATGCCTGACTTTGACGTGGTGGGCGTTGGCCTCAACGCCACCGATACGCTGCTGTTGGTTTCCCGGTTCCCGGCCTATGCCGGCAAGGAGCCGTTTGAAGAAGAGATGCTGAGCCCGGGAGGGCAGGTGGCCAGCGCCATGGTGGCCTGCGCCACGCTTGGACTGCGCACGAAGTACATCGGCACGGTGGGCGACGATGAGCGCGGGCGCATCCAGATGGAGAGCCTGCTCACGTCGGGCATCAATCTCGACCATGTGCAGGTGCGCGCGAACACGCCCAACCAGACGGCGTATATTGTGATCGATCGCAGCACGGGTGAGAGGACCGTATTCTGGCGGCGGCCGGAAGAGCTGCGGCTGGAGCCAGAGGAGATCACCGACGAAATGATCACCTGCTCCAGCCTGTTGCACATCGACGGGCACGACACGCCGGCCGTGGCGCGGGCAGCGCGGATCGCGCGGGCCAACGGCATTGCGGTGACCGTCGACGTGGACACGATCTATCACGGCTTCGACAAGGTGCTGCCGTACGTCGATTATCTGATCACGAGCTCCGAATTTCCCTCGCGCTACACGGGCGAAAACGATCCGTTCAAGGCGCTGGCGATGATCCAGAAGGAATACGGCATGCAACTGGCGGGCATGACGCTGGGTGCGCAGGGCTGCCTGGCGCTGGTTGACGGGAAGTTCCACTACTCGCCGGCCTACGTGGTGAACTGCGTGGACACGACGGGCGCGGGCGATGTCTTCCATGGCGCGTTTTGTTATGGCGTAGTGAAGGGCCTGCCGCTGATGGAGGCTCTCGATTTTTCCAACGCCATGGCGGCGTTGAACTGCACGGCGATTGGCGCGCGCGGCGGCATTGCCACGCTCGATACGGTGCGCGCGTTGATGAGCCGTGCCGAACGCCGCGTGCAAAAAGACGTGGCCGAGCGCGCGGCACGAGGCTGAGCGTTGATCCCCTTACGCGATTCGCAGCCCAGCCTGAACAAACCCGTGGTGACGGGCGCGCTGATCGCGGTGAATGTGCTGGTGTTCCTGTTTGAGCGCACGCTGATCGAGCCGGTGCAGGAGTTGTTCGTGCTCACCTACGGCATGGTGCCGGTGCGGTTCCAGTGGAGTTCGCTGTTCACTTCCATGTTTCTACACGGCGGGTGGATGCACCTGATCGGCAACATGTGGTTCCTGTGGATCTATGGCGACAACATCGAGGACATACTGGGGCGCTGGCGCTACGTATTCTTCTATCTGGCCTGCGGCGCGGCGGCGGGGTTGACGCACCTGGCGTTCAACCTCGATTCGCGCATTCCCACGGTAGGCGCGAGCGGAGCCATCGCCGGCGTGATGGGTGCCTATGTGCGGCGCTTTCCGCATTCGCGCATTGTGACGCTGCTGCCGCTGTTCATCTTTTTCACGACCATTGAGCTGCCGGCCTATGTGGTCCTGCTCTTCTGGTTCGCCATTCAGATTTTCAGCGGCGTGGGCGATTCGGTGTCGCAAGCGGGCGTGCAACAGGGCGGGGTGGCGTGGTGGGCGCATGCCGGCGGCTTCATCGCCGGGGCGCTGCTGGTGACGATTTTGGAGCGGCACCGGCCCTATCAGGAGCGCCGTAAGTTTAACTGGTGAGTAACATGACGATTCGCAATCCGTATTTCGACTTGGAAGATCCGCCACAGATAGACGCGCTGGCCATCGCCGCGCATCCGGACGATGTGGAGCAGACCTGCGGCGGGACGCTGATCCGGCTGGCCGAGCAGGGCTACCGCACGGGCGTGCTCGACTTGACCGCGGGCGACATGGGCACGCGTGGCACGCCGGAGCAGCGGCTGGTGGAGTCAGAAGCAGCCGGACATCACATGCTGATCAAGTGGCGCGGCAACCTTCGACTGCCCGATGCGCGGCTGGAGAATACGATCTCAGCGCGCATGACGCTGGCCACGGAGTTGCGGCGGTTGAAGCCGCGGTTGGTGATTCTGCCGTATTGGGAGGCGCGCCATCCGGACCATGCCAAGGCGAGCCAGTTGGGGTATGAGGCGATTTTTCTCGCCGGCTTGAAGAAGCTCGATCAGTACACCGATGCGCACCGGCCGCGCAAGATTCTCTACGCCTCGCAATACGCCAATGTGACGCCCTCCATCGTGGTGGACATCACGGCGCAGTTTGACCGGCGGATGGAGGCGCTGCTCGCCTACAAGTCGCAGTATGGCCAGCAGGAGGGCGGCGCGGACCTTTTCCCTGGCGAGAAAGAGATTCGCGAGCGCCTGGAGACGGTGGCGCGTTTTTACGGCAACCTGATCGGCGTGAAGTACGGCGAGGCCTATGTGGTGAAAGAGCCGGTGGCGGTTGAAGATGTGATGCAGTTGGGGCCGCGCAGCATCTAACGGCACGGCCCGCGCACGGCGTTACTCCGTGTCCTGGTAGTGATCCTTCAGGCGCGCGAGCTCTTTCTTGAGCGACTCGCGCACGCCGGCATAGGCCGGGTCGTCGTAGACGTTGCGCATCTCACGCGGATCCTTTTCCAGGTCGAACATTTCCCACTCGGGCGGAGTGGGTTTATTGACGGCGCCGTTCTTGCCGAGCGCCTGGCCGTAATAGTAGATGAGCTTGTGGGTGTGCGTGCGCACGCCGTAGTGAGCGGTGACGGTGTGGCCGCCGCCAAGGTGCATCCAGTAGCGGTAGTACATGGACTGCCGCCAATCGCTGGGCGTCTTTGCGGCGAGGTTTGAGGCGAAGCTGCGGCCCTGCATCCAGCCGGGCGCTTTCTGACCGGCGAACTCGAGGAAGGTGGGCGCGAAGTCGACGTTGAGCACAATGTCGTTTGAGGTGGTGTGCGGCTGGATGTGTTTGGGATAGCGCACGAGGAAGGGCATGCGAATGGTTTCTTCGTACATGAAGCGCTTGTCGAACCAGCCGTGGTCACCGAGGAAGAAGCCCTGGTCGGAAGTGTAGACGACGATGGTGTTGTCCTTGAGGCCTTCGGCGTCAAGGTAATCGAGCAGGCGGCCGACGTTGTCGTCGACGGAGCGGATGCAGCGCAGGTAATCCTTCATATAGACCTGGTAGGCCCACTTGCGCATGTCGTGCGGGGAGAGCCCTTCGGGCTTGGGCACCTTCAGATCGGTTTCCGTGAAATCCTCGCCGATGCGGAGGGTGGCACGCTGCGAGGCGCCGCCGCGCTTGCTGAGGTCCTCATAGAGATTGTCGGGCTCGGGGATGGTTTCGTTCATGAGCCAGGTGGCGTACTTGGGCGAGGGCTGCCAGGCGCGGTGAGGCGCCTTGTGGTGGGACATGAGGAAGAAGGGCTTCGACTTGTCGCGGTTCTTGAGGAAGTCGAGCGAGAAGTCGCCGATGAGGTCGGTGCAGTAGCCCTGGTGCTGCTTCTTGCCTTCCTTGGTGATGAAGACGGGGTTGTGATAGGCGCCCTGGCCGGGGAGGATGTTCCAGTAGTCGAAGCCCTGGGGGTCGGTTTGCAGATGCCATTTGCCGATCATGGCGGTTTGATAGCCGGCGTCGCGGAGAAGGTGGGCGACGGTGGTCTTCTTGGGGTCGATGAAATCGCTGAGCGTGTAGACGCCGTTCTTGTGGCTGTACTGCCCGGTGAGCACGGCTCCACGCGAGGGTGTGCAGATGGAGTTGGTGGCGAAGCAGTTGTTCATGCGCATGCCTTCATTGGCGATGCGGTCGATGTTGGGGGTCTTGTTGACTTTGGAGCCGTAGGCGGAGATGGCGTGCGAGGCGTGATCGTCCGACATGATGTAGAGGATGTTGGGCTGAGGGGCTCCGGCGCGCTGGGCGCGGGCGAGCACGGGGGCGAGCGCGGCGCCGATGGAGGCCTGCAGCATCGAGCGGCGGTCGAGGGTCTGTTCACTCATGCCGGACAGTGTATCTTACGGGTGGCGGAAGGGGAGGCGGCGGAAGGGGAGCGCGAGCATGGCGAGGAGGCTGGAGGACTGCGCGAGGGAGAGCTCGGCGAGGCCGATGGGCATGGTGCGGGCAGGAAGCGACGGGGCGGCGAGGTAGGTGCCGAACAGGCGGTCCCATATCGGAAATAGCATTCCGAAATTACGGTTTTGCTCGCAGCGGTCAGCGGAGTGATGGACGCGATGGAGCGTGGGCGTGACCCAGACGCGGCGGACCCGGCGTTCGAGGGGCGAGGGCAGGTCGGCGTTGGCGTGAGCGAAGAGCGCCTGCACCGCGGCCGCGGCTTCAACGGCGAGGACGGCGGCAACAGGTGGAGCGAGCAGGGCGATAGCGGCAAGGTACGAGCCGTTGACGATGACGCTTTCCAGTGGATGGAAGCGCAGCCCGGTGGTCATGTCGTAATGGGGGTCGGCGTGGTGGACCTGGTGGATGCGCCAGAGAAGGCTGACGCGGTGCATGAGCCAGTGCTGGGTGTAGCGGATGAGATCGAGCGCGAGGATGGTGAGGAGCCAGAGGGCAGAGGGCGGCCACGAGAGCGTGGGCATGAGACCAAAGCCGGAGGAAGACGCGGCGAGGGCGGCGAGGCCGGGCGAGGAGCGAAGGAGGATCAACTGCGCGGCGTTGGTGGAGGCCATCAACAGCGCGTTGAGGAGCCAGCGGGGCGGTGTGCTGACGGGCGATGCGCGCAGGGGCGCGAAGGTCTCCCAAAAGCCGATGAGGGCAAAGGCGGCGAGGAAAGGCCCCCAATACCACCAGGCGGCATGGGAGGCTTCAGGCATGAGCGGGTGGCGCTACTTCTGGCCGCGCTTGCGGCGCGAATAGAGGATGGCGGCCGCAAGCCCGCCGCCGACCAGGGCGATGGTGGCAGGTTCAGGCACGGGCGAGGGTGTATTCGTCAGGGCGAGCAGGGGAAGCGCGGTGATGGCAAGCAAGAGTGCGGCGAAGCTGGCTGTGCGGTTCATGGTGCGGGTGGTCCTTCGAATGCGGAAATGGCCGTCTGCGCGGCGTTCCCACAGTATAGGGAGGTGGCGAGACTCGCCAAGCACCAGCCTGCTAAACTAGTACTTTCCCCTTTAGTAGAATCACCAAGGAGCATTCACCCCGCATGATCGCTGCAACCCAGCTACGCCCGGGCATGGTTATCAAATGGAACGGAGAGTTGTACTCCGTGTTCAAGAAGGAACATCGCACGCCGGGCAACCTGCGCGGCTTCGTTCAGGCCAAGCTGCGCCGCCTTTCCAACGGCTCGATTTACGAGCACCGGTTTTCCTCGGAAGACAAGGTGGACAAGGTAACGCTTGACGAGCATCCGATGGAGTATCTGTACGATGACGGCGAGTCGTATTACTTCATGAACTCGGAGAGCTTCGAGCAGATGCACCTGAGCAAGGAACTGCTGGGCGACGCGGTGGACTACCTGATTCCGCAGCTCAAGGTGAATGTGGTGTTCCACGAGGGCACGCCGATTTCGGTGGAGCTACCGCCATCGATCGATATGAAGATCATGGAGACCGAGCCGAGCCTGAAGGGCGCGACGGTGTCGAACGTGACCAAGCCGGCGACGATGGAGACGGGGCTTGTGGTGCAGGTGCCGCCGTTCATCAGCGAGGGCGAGGTGATTCGCGTCTCAACCGCCGACGGCAGCTATCTGGAGCGCGCGGGCTAGTTCCGCATCTTCTTCGGGACCGGTGGTGCGAAGGTCGAGCACGAGGCGGTCCTGATCAATCCGGGCAATCACGGGCGGCTCGCCCTGGCGCAGCCGCTCTTCCCATTTCATGGCGTCGCCGGGGAGGGCGACGAGCCAGGTGGGCAGCGTCTGCTCGGGCGTGGAGCCGCCGCCAATGACACTTTCGCCGGCGATGACCTGGCCGCCCAACTGCGCGGCAAGGCGATCAGCGCGGGGGCGGAGGTCATCGGGGGTGAGGCGGATCATGCGCAGGGCGGGCAGGTCGTCCCAGCCGTCGAGAAGCGTGGCGCGTAGGGCGCGTTCGAGAGCGGCGAGGACCAGTTTGTCGAGGCGGAGGGCGCGGTACATGGGGTCGCGGCGGAGGCGGGCGATGAGGTCGTCGCGGCCGGCGAGCAGGCCGGCTTGCGGACCGCTAAGGAGCTTGTCGCCGGAGAAGCTGACGATGTCGACGCCGGCGGCGAGGGCTTCCTGGACGCGGGGTTCGGCGATGCCATGGGCGGAGAGGTCGATGAGGCAGCCGCTGCCGAGGTCTTCGTAGACGGGGAGGCCGTGCTTGCGGCCGAGGGCCACGAGTTCCTCGCGTGCGGGCTTGCCGGTGAAGCCGCTCATGTGGAAGTTGCTCGGGTGGACGATCATGAGCAGGCGCGTGCGTTCGTTGATGGCGGCTGCGTAATCGTCGATGCGGGTGCGGTTGGTTGTGCCTACTTCGACGAGGTGCGCGCCGGAGCAGGCCATGATGTCGGGAATGCGGAAGCCGTCGCCGATTTCGATCAGTTCGCCGCGTGAGACGATCACCTCACCATTGGCGGCGAGCGCGCGCAGAGCGAGATAGACGGCGGCGGCATTGTTGTTGACGGCGATGGCGGGGGCGCCGAGGAGGCGTTTCAATAGCGCTCCGGTGTGGACGTCGCGCTTGCCCCGGCGGCCGGTGGCGAGGTCGTATTCGAGGTTGGAGTAGAGGCCGGCGGGTGAGGCGGAAGGCAGGGGGGCGCGGCCGAGGTTGGTGTGGAGCACGACGCCGGTGGCGTTGATGACGCGGCGGAGGGAAGGGGTTCGCAGAGCGGCGAGGGAGGAGCGAACCTCGGCGGCGATGTCCGGCGCGGGGGTTCCGTCACGCACCATGCGAGCGCGGGCGTGATCGAGGGCAGCGCGAATCTCGTTCACCAGCAGCGCTCGCGGGGCCGGCTCATGAGCCAGCTCCGCGAGCACCTCATGCACGGCGGGAAGTGCCCGCAGCGCCTGGTTTATTTGGGAAACATCTTCCACAGCTCTTCCAGACTGGGCCGGCGGCCGTATTCGCAAAGCTCAAACGACTCGGCGCGCACGACTTTGGCGGCGGCATCCTTGCCGTAGCGTTTCTCCAGCACGGCGCGCTGTTCGGCCGAAACCGGCTGCGACCAGGACTTGTCCATCCAACCTTCAAGCCACTTGCGGCGAGCCACCTTGTCCTTCGGCACGTCCTGCAGCAGGTGTTCGACCCAGGGCAACCATTCGTAGAACTGCGATTCGTGGGCATCGAAGGCTTCGAGCTTCTTCGGCCACACGTCGTCAATTGCAACGACCACGTCGTGGCGGAAGGGCGAGGGCTTCTGGAAGCCGTCGCTGTAGTAGAGGAAGATCGGGTTGTTGTAGAGCGGCGCGACGTCGGGCACGACGTTGGGAACGACAACCATGTAGGCGGCATCCTGGATGACAACGCCGGCGTAGCGGTGGTCAGGATGATAGTCGTTCGGGCGCGGGGCGATGACGATGTCGGCCTTCCATTCGCGGATGGCGCGGATGACCTGTTTGCGGACCTCCAGTGTGGGCAGGAGCACGCCGTCGTCGTTGTCGAGCACCTGGTATTCGGCGATGCCGATGCGGCGCTTCACTTCCTGCGTTTCGGCGTAGCGGCGCTTGGCGAGGATGCCGCCGCCCATCTCATGGTGTCCGGCGTTGCCGTTGGTGAGCGAGACGTACTTCACCAGATGGCCGGCCTGGGCGAACTTCACGGCGGTGCCGCCGGACTTGATGTCGCAGTCGTCCGGGTGTGCGCCAAACATGATGACGCGCAATTGTTGTTGCCCCCAACTGGCCGAGGCCAGCAGGAGGAAGAGTGCCAAAGAACGTTTCATACCGGGAAGTGTAGCCTATTTACCCCAGCTCTTCGCGCTGCGCGTCGCGTTGGAGGTCAGTAAGGCGCATGCGTGTGAGCAGGAGGGCGACGAAGCCGGCCATCCACAGCGGAACGGTGATGACGAAGAAGAGGAGAGTGGCAAAGCCGGTGGCCGTGCCACGGTCGACGCCAAGCGCGCCGAGGCCCACCAGCACGAGCGCCTGGAAGGAGCCGACGTTACCGGGCGCTTGCGGCAGGATGGTTCCGATGCGGAGGACGGCGAGCACGGCGGCGGCTTCCCAGATCGTGCGGTCGAGTTGGAAGCCTTTCATCAAAGCCCAGAGGGGGACGACTTGCAGGGCGAGGTGGAGTCCGCTGACGAGAAAAGCGATGAGGAAGGAACGCGAGCGGCCCATGTCGTGTACTCCGTCGACAACGTGGCGCAGCATGCCGCCCCAACGGCTGCCCTTCACCGCTGCATGGGCTTGGGACTTATGCAGGACGGCCCAGAGCACAAAGGCCGCGATGACGGCGAGCACGAGCATGAGCACATGGCTGGCGCCCTCGAGCCAACCGGGCAGTTCGACGAGCAGCGTGGCGGCATAGAAGCAGCCGACGAGCCAGATGCCATCCATGAGGCGTTCAATGACGGCCGAGGAGAAGACGACGGGCAGCGGCAGGCCGCTCCATTTGCGCATGAGATAGATGCGGATGATCTCGCCGGTGCGCAGGGGGAGCACTTCGTTGGCGAAGATGCCGATGTAGACGGCTTGGGTGGCCCTCCAGGTAGTGACCTTTGCCAGCGGCCGCAGCAGGTAGCTCCAGCGCGCGCCCTGACAGACATAAACGGCGATGTCGGAGAGCATGGCGAGCGACACCCAGCGCAGGTCGGTGCGGGCGACTCGCGGCAGTTGCTCTTTCCAATCGAAGCCCTGGTAGACCCAGTAGAGGCTCGCGAGGGAGACAGCATACCCGATGGCTGGCAAGAGCCAGGAAGGGAACCTCTTGCGCGGCGCCGCCTCCTGGGTGTCTGTGGAGATCAACTTCCTATCATATCCGGCGGCAGGGAAGCGACGAATGACGCAGGCATGACGATGGGCGAGGCTGAGCGGGTCGCGTTACACTTCTTTGAGACCTCACATGAAGAATCCCCGTCAAGCCGGCGTGATCGGCGCCGGAACCATGGGCTCGCGCATCGCGGCGCATTTCGCCAACGCGGGCATTCCCGTTCTGCTTCTCGATTTGCCCGCCGCGGCGGGGCCTGACCGCAGCGCGCCTGCGCGCAAGGGCATCGACGCGGCGGCTAAGGCGCGCCCGGGCGGTATGTTCACGGCCACGACGGCGGCGCTCATCACGCCGGGCAATTTCGAGGACGACATGGCACGGTTGGCTGCGTGCGACTGGATCGTCGAGGCGGTGACGGAGAACCTGGACATCAAGCGCGGCATCTGGTCGCGCATCCTGGAACATGCGTCGCCGGCGGCGATTCTGTCGACCAACACGAGCGGCATTCCGCTGGCGCAGATCGCGGCGGAGTTTCCGGCCGAGGCGCGGTCGCGTTTTCTTGGGACACACTTCTTCAATCCGCCACGCTACCTGCATCTGGTCGAGTTGATTCCAACGCCGGATACGGGCGCGGCCGTGATTGAGTATGTGTCGCAATTTTGCGATGTGCGGCTGGGCAAGGGCGTGGTGATGTGCAAGGACACGCCAAACTTCATCGCCAACCGCATCGGCAGCTTCTTCGGCGGCACGACGGCGAAGTACGCGCTTGAGGGCGGCTTCACGGTGGAGGAGGTGGATGCGCTCACGGGCGGGCTGATCGGCCTGCCGAATTCGGCGAGCTTCCGGCTGCTCGACATTGTGGGATTGGATGTGTGGGCGTTTGTGGGAACGAACCTGCATGCGCTGGTACCGCACGATGCGTGGCGCGAACGGTTTCTGCCGCCGCCGTTTCTGGAAGAGATGATGCGGCGCGGGTGGCTCGGTGAGAAGTCAGGACAAGGCTTTTACCGGCGCGTGGGCAAAGGCGAGGAGAAGAAGATCGAGGCGATCGATCTGAACACGTTCGAGTATCATGCGGCGGCGAAGGTGACGATGGCGTCGATGGAAGCGGCGCGGAACATCGCCGATTTGCCGGCGCGCTTGCGGGCGTTGGTGGCGGCGAAGGACCGGGCGGGCGAGTTTCTGTGGAAGCTGCTTTCGGACCACGTGGTGTACGCCGCTGAGCGCGTGCCGGAGATTTCCGACCGCATTGTCGAAATTGACCGGGCCATGCGCTGGGGCTATGCGCACACCTATGGGCCGTTCGAATTGTGGGATGCGCTGGGGTTCCTGGATACGGCGCGGCGGATTGAAGCAGAGGGGCGGGCGCTGCCGGAACTGGCACAGCGAATGCTCACGGCCGGTGTGCAGGGTTTCTACCGGTCGGCGGATCGCAACGGCGGGCCGCACACGGAGTACTTCGACTTTGGCGCGTCGCAGTTTGCGGAGATGGAGACGCGCCCGGGCGTGACGGTGTTGAGTGATGTGAAGCGTGCGCGCGGCGTGATTGCATCGAATCCGGGCGGTTCGCTGATCGACCTCGGCGACGGCGTGGTGTGCGCGGAGTTCCACTCGAAGCTGAACTCGATCGGTGAAGACACGGTGCGGATTCTGCACGCGGGGTTGGAGGAGACGGCGCGCAATCACCGGGCGATGGTGATTGCGAACCAGGGCGGCGATTTCTGCGTGGGCGCGAATTTGATGATGGTGCTGATGGCCGCGCAGAACGAGGAGTGGGATGAGTTGAACGCGGCGGTGAGCCGGTTCCAGAACGTGTGCATGGCGTTAAAGTATGCGCCCTTTCCGGTGGTGGCGGCGCCATTTGCGCGGACCTTGGGAGGCGGCACGGAGATCACGCTGCATGCGGCGCGCGTGCAGGCGTCGGCGGAGTTGTACATGGGCCTCACCGAAGTGGGCGTGGGCGTGGTGCCGGCGGGCGGCGGTTGCAAGGAGATGTTGCTGCGGCTGGGCGATGCGCGCAAGGCGTTTGAGTTGATTGGCATGGCGAAGGTGTCGACGAGCGCGGAGAATGCGCGCGAGTTGCGGTTGCTGCATAAGGCCGACGGAGTGTCGATGAACCAGGAGAGGTTGATCGACGATGCGAAACAACTGGCGCTGGATCTGGCGCCGGGCTATGAAGCGCCGGCGGCGGGACTGACTGTGCCGGTGGGCGGCGATGCGGCCTTCGCGCTGATGAAGATGGGCGCGTGGCTGATGCGGCAAGGCGGCTACATCACCGACTACGACATGGTGGTGGCCGAGAAGCTGGCGTTCGTGTTGAGCGGCGGGCGGCTGACAGCGGCACAGGCGGTGTCCGAGCAGTATCTGCTGGACCTGGAGCGCGAGGCGTTCCTGAGCCTGTGCGGCGACGCGCGCACGCAGGCTCGCATGCAGCATATGTTGAAAACCGGCAAGGCATTGCGCAACTAGGAGGGATCATCATGACAGAAGCACTCATCATCGATTGTTTGCGCACGCCGGTGGGCAAAGCGCCACGTGGGACGCTGCGCAATACGAGGCCGGACGACATGGCGGCGGCTGTCATTCAGGCGCTGCTCAAGCGGTATCCGCAGGTTCCGGTGGACGAGATTGACGACGTGATCCTGGGTTGCGCGATGCCGGAGGGCGAGCAGGGGATGAATATGGCGCGTATCGCTGCGCTACGGGCGGGGCTGCCCGATCTGGTGCCGGGGATTACGATCAACCGGTTTTGTTCGTCGGGGCTGCAGGCGATTGCGATGGCGGCTGAGCGCATTCGCGCGGGCATGGCGCAGATCATTCTCGCCGGCGGCGCGGAGACGATGAGCATGCTGCCGATGACGGGGCGCAACCTGGCGCCGAATCCGTGGATGGTGGACCACCATCCGGAGATCTACATCAGCATGGGACTGACGGCGGAGAACGTGCAGCGCAAGTATGGCGTTACACGCGAGGATGCCGATGCGTTTGCGTATCGCAGCCATCAGAAGGCGCTGCGGGCGCAGGCGGCGGGGCATTTCGATGAAGAACTGGTGCCGCTGGAGGTGGCGACAACGTCGCTCGACAACGGCAAGCCGAAGACGGCGATGGCGACCTTTGCGCGCGATGAGGGTCCGCGGGCGGATACCACGCAGGAGGCGCTGGCGAAGTTAAAGGCGGTGTTTCATGCGCAGGGCACGGTGACGGCGGGCAACAGTTCGCAGATGAGCGACGGGGCAGCGCTGGCGCTGGTGATGAGCGAGGGCAAGGCGCGCGAGTTGGGGTTGAAGGGCCGGGCGCGGTTTGTGAGTTTCGCGGTGGGTGGTGTGCCGCCGGAGATCATGGGCATTGGTCCAGTGGTGGCGATTCCGAAGGCGCTGGCGCTGGCGGGACTGAAGCTGGATGACATCGGGACGATTGAGTTGAACGAAGCGTTCGCGGTGCAGGCGCTGGCAGTGATGCGCGCGGGCGGACTGGATGAGGCGAGGGTGAATCCCAACGGTGGGGCGATTGCGCTGGGCCATCCGCTGGGGTGCACGGGGGCGAAGCTGACGGCGACATCGCTGCGCGAGATGGAGCGCGGGCGGCATCGCTACGGCATGGTGACGATGTGCATCGGCGGCGGGCAGGGGGCGGCGGGGATTTTTGAGCGGTTGTGAGCGTGTGCCACAATCACTCTGATGGCCACCACGACAACGCCCACGTCCGCTGAGATTGGCGGCGGATTTTTGCTTGCTCCGGCTGACGCCGCGACGCTGTTCACGCCTGAAGATTTCACCGACGAGCACCGCGAAATCGCGCGCACGACGGAGCAGTTTTTTGCGAACGAAGTAGCGCCGCGCCTGGAAGCGATTCAGCATCTGGAACCGGGGCTGGCGCCGTCGATCCTGCGCAAGTCAGCTGAGCTGGGACTAACAGCAGTGATGATCCCCGAGGCGTTCGGCGGGATGGAGATGGACCTGGTGAGTGCGCTCATCGTCACCGAGCAACTGGCGCGCGACGCTTCCTACGCGGGCTGGCATGGGGCGCACACGGGTATTGGGACGCTGCCGCTGGTGCTGTTCGGAACCGAGGACCAGAAGCGGCGCTACCTGCCGAAACTGGCGACGGCGGAGATGATCGCGGCGTATTGCCTGAGCGAGCCGCACGCGGGTTCAGACGCGATGAACATCAAGACGCGGGCGGATCTCGCGGAGGATGGCACGCACTACATCCTCAATGGCCAGAAGATGTGGATCACCAATGGAGGCGGGGCAGACCTCTACACGGTGTTCGCAAAGGTAGGCGGCGAGCAGTTCACGGCGTTTCTGGTGGAGCGGGCGTGGCCGGGCGTGACGGCGGGGGCCGAGGAAAAGAAGATGGGCATCAAGGGCTCATCGACGGCGCCGGTGTATCTGGAGAACGTACGGGTGCCGAAGGAGAATGTGCTGGGTGAGATCGGCAGGGGGCACCTGATCGCGTTCAACATTCTGAACCTGGGGCGGCTGAAGCTGGGGCCGGGGAACGTCGGCGGTTGTAAGAATCTTTTATCTGTTTGCCTGAAATACGCCAAGGAACGCACGGCGTTCGGCAAGCCGATCGGCGACTTCGGCATGATCCGGCACAAGTTGGCCGAGATGGCGATTCGCACGTATGCGGCCGAGACGATGACGTATCGCGTGGCGGGGATGATTGAAGGCAAGCTGAGCGGGTTCAACTGGAGCCTGCCGAACGCGGCTGAGTTGCACATGAAGGCGGCCGAGGAGTTTGCCGCCGAGTGCAGCTACGTAAAGGTGTTTGCGAGCGAGACGCTGGATTACGTGGCCGATGAAGGGGTTCAGATTCACGGCGGCTATGGCTACCATCAGGACTACCTGGTGGAGCGGGCCTATCGCGATTCGCGCATCAACCGCATCTTCGAGGGGACGAACGAGATCAACCGCATGCTGGCGACGGGCATGCTGATCAAGCGAGCGCAGAAGGGGCGGTTGGGGCTGGTGGGGGCGGTGAAGCAGTTGCAGGCGGAGTTACTGAGCGGCGCGGGGGCACAGGATGTGAGCGAGGCGGGGTTGGTGGCTTCGGCGAAGAAGGCGGCGTTGTTTTGCATTGGTGTGGCCTACCAGGCGTTCGGCACGGAACTGGATCAGCAGCAGGAGGTGTTGGCGTCGATCACCGACATTGCGATGCATGCCTTTGCCATGGAGGGCTGCGTGTTGCGTACGGAGCGGTTGCGGGCGGCGGGCAAGGGCGAACTGGCGGCGCAATACACGGCAGTGTTCTGCCGCTCAGCGATGGAGACGGTGGAAGCGGCGGGGCGCAACGTGCTGGCAGCAGCGAGCGAAGGCGACGCGCTGAGGACGAACCTGGCGATTCTGCGGCGGTTCACGAAGTTTGAGCCGGTGAATGCGATTGCGATGCGGCGTTCGATCGCGGCGCGGCTTTTGGACGCGAACCGGTACCTGGTGTAGGCGGCGGCGCGTGGCAGGCACAGTTCCATTGGTGCTGGTCTTGGTGGGCCTGCCCGCTTCGGGCAAGTCGACGTGGGCGCGCGAGAACGGCATTCCGGCGTTAAGCAGCGATGCGTTGCGCGAATGGCTGGCCGATGATGCGACCGACCAGACGATTCACGGCGAGGTGTTCCGGCATCTACGGGCGCTGCTGCGGACGCGGATCCGGATCGGCAGGGCGTGCACGGCGGTGGACGCGACGAACCTGACTCCGAAGGAGCGCAAGCCGTATCTCGAGATAGGGCGGAAACTGGGGGCGCGGGTGGAGGCAGTGGTATTCGACACGCCGCTGGAAGAATGTTTGAAACGGAATCGTGCGCGTGCGCGTGTGGTGCCGGAAGAGGCGATGCGGATGATGGCGGCGAAGCTGAAGGAGCCGTCAACCGGCGAGGGGTTTGCGCGAATTCGCATTGTCACCGCGCCATAGGGGCATGGCAAAGACGAGCCAGATGGCGGCGGGGAGCAGGGAGAGGGCTCCGACGAACAGAGCGATGGCGCGGGGGCCGATGCCGGCGTCGGAGGCGAGGCCGCCGACGTGGGTGCTGATGGCGAGCATGAGGACGAGGGCGGCGAAGTCGGCGGAGAAGACGCGGCCGCGGAAGCGGTCCTCGGTCTGCAACTGCATCATGAGGGTTTGGACAACCCAGATGATGCTCATGCCGGCGTGGGCGATGATGATGCTGGCCATGGCGGCGTAGAGGTTGGGCGCGGCGGCGAGCGCGGTGTAGCCGATGGCAGAGGCGAAAAACCCGGCGAGGATGGCAAGGCGGCGGCGGTTCACACTTTCACCCACCCAGCGCATGCCGGCAAAGGGGCCAAGCAGCGCGCCGACGCCACGCGCGGCCATGAGCAGGCTCATGGAAAGCACGGCGGTGCCGGAGATGGGGAAGACGCGTTCCCCGAACAGCGGGAGCAGGACGTGGTGCGCGCCGAGGAGGCCGATGCCGGCTTTGGCGAACATGAGGGCGACGAGTTTGGCGTCGCGCCAAATGTAGCGAAAGCCTTCCATCATGGGGTGGAAGTCGAAGAGATCGGCGGCGCGCATGGGCGGGGCGCCGGTGAGATGGGGCTCGACGCAGCGAATACGCCACAGCAGCCAGGCCGAGACGAGGAAGGAGATCGAATTGATGGCGAGCACGGCATCGCGTCCGATGGCGACGGCGAGCAGGCCGCCGAGGGCGGAACCGACGGCGAGGTTGAACGACCAGGTGACGGCGGAGAGGGTGTTGGCGGTGCGCAGTTCAGCTTCGCCGCGCACGAGGTTGGGCAGCATTGCGCTGCGGCCGGGTTCAAAGAAAGCCCACATAACGGTTTCGATGAGCAGCAGCGGATAGATCATGTAGAGTTGCCCGCCGCGGATGACGAAGAGCATACAAGCGATGATGGCGAAGCGGACGATGTCGGTGAGGATCATCACGGTGCGGCGGCTGAGACGATCGTTGACAACGCCGGCGAGCGGCGAGACGAGGACCTGGGGCAGCACTTGCAGGACGACGGCGGTGGCGACGGCGCTGGCCTTGCCGGTGCTTTGCAGGAGCATGTCGTAGAGCACCACGGCGTAGAGCCAGTCGCCGATTTCGCTGACGATTTGGGCGAGCCACAGGAGGCGGAAGTTACGGTTGCCGCGAACCAGTTGCCAGTAGCTTACGTTTCCGCCCATGCGTGGCCGGGCCTAGCGCGACGCCGTATAGAGGCCCATGCGCTCCTTGACGAGTTGCACGGTGGCGGCGGCGATGGGTTGGACGCGCTCGGCTCCGGCTTTGAGGATGCCATCGAGGTAAGCGGGGTCGGCCATCATTTCGCGGTAGCGCTGCTGGAAGGGCTCGATGTGTTCGATGGCTACCGGGGCGTACGGACAACTCCCCAGACGGGACTTTAACCCGCTAGACTTACTGCTGTTACTGCGAACGGTCAGGTCTAACA
>JAFLBB010000065.1 GCA_017304135.1 Acidobacteriota bacterium
CGCCTGAGCGACGCCACCTGCACCGCCCTGCAACTGGCCAACTTCTGGCAGGATGTTTCCATCGACTGGCAGAAGGACCGCGTCTACCTGCCGCGGGACCTGCTATCCCGCCACGGCGCCTCCGACCACGCCGTCGCCGCCCGCCGCGCCACGCCCGCCTTCCGCGCCGCCCTCAGCGAAGCCGTCGGCGTCGCCCGCGAACGCTTCCTCGAGGGCCTGCCGCTGGCCCGCATGGTCGACGCCCGCCTCTCGCTTGACCTGGAACTGTTCAGCCGCGGTGGCCTGAAGATTCTCGACAAAATTGAACGCGCCGGCTGCGACGTCCTCAGCGCCCGTCCGCGCATCTCCAAGACCGAACGCGCCGCGCTGCTCCTGGGAGGGCTTCTGCGATGGGCCGTGAACCGCGCGGCATGACCCTCGACGCCTCCTACCAGCACTGCCGCGCGCTGGCCCGCGGCTCCAGTTTCTACCCGGCCTTTTTTCTCGTCGATGAACCGCGCCGCCGTGCACTGTGGGCCATCTACGCCTTCAACCGCCGCTGCGACGACTTGAGCGATGGTCCCCAGGCCAGCCTCGAATCGCTCGCGGCCTGGCGCGACGACCTCACGCTGGCCCTGGCCGGCGGCGCGCCCGGCGGCCGCTTCCCCGCCGACCCCATTTGGCCCGCCTTCGCCGACTCCGCCGCCCGCTACCGAATCCCCCACTCCTGTTTTTTCGAGATGATCGAGGGCGTCTCCTCCGACCTGCGCGAATCCACAAAGCCGACCTACGACGACCTCTACCGCTACTGCTACCGCGTGGCCAGCGTCGTCGGCATCTCCGTGGTCTCCATCTTCGGCGGCCACACGCCGGAAGCCCACAAGCTGGCCGAACAATGCGGCGTCGCCGTCCAACTCACCAACATCCTCCGCGACGTCGCCGAAGACGCCGCCCTCGGCCGAGTCTACCTGCCGCGGGAGGACCTGGCCCGCTTCGGCGTCACGGCCATTGCCGACTCCCCCGCCCTGCGAGAACTGCTGCGCTTTGAAGCCGCCCGCGCCCGCGCGCTCTTCACTCACGCCTGCGAGCTTCCGGCGCACGTCGAGCCGCGCACACGGCCCTGCCTGCGCGCCCTGCTGGGCATCTATGAACGGCTGCTCGACAAAATCGAGTCGCGGCAATACAACGTCTTTTCGGAGCGAGTACGCCTGAGCGGCGCGGAAAAGCTGGCGGCACTGGGCCGGGCGCTGCTGGAATAGCCACCTGTCCACCGCCTGAGCACTCTCTCTTTACGAATGAACCGAAATTAACTTCATCTCGACTTCCCTTCGTGTTAAGTTGTGGCTGGGCAGGGCGTCGGCTCGCACCAAGCCGCTCGTTTGCCGTTGCGGGAATCCAGTTGAACCAACGGCAAGATCCGCCGCAAAAGGCGGCGAAGCGCGATTCTTCTAGGGATTCACGCGACAGATTGGGGTGCGGCCATGTTGCGGTCCGAACTTCACGACTTTCTTCGCGGCAGCGCGGAACCGGGAGTGGTCATTACGGCTGAGGGGAATATCGATTTCCTCAATCCCGCCGCCGAACAACTGTTCCAGACCAGTACCGGACGGGCAACCGGGTTGCCCTGTCACAAACTGATCCGGAGTCGGGATCAGGCCCAGGTGCCGTTCTGCCGCCCGAACTGCCCGCTGCTGCAACAGGCTCTTTACGGCCCGCCTGTGCCGACATCTGACTTCGATATGGAGCAGGCTCCGGGCGTCTGGCGCTGGTTCAGCGTCTCCACCCACAGCATCGGAAGCGGGTTGGACAGGCGCTGCATACACTTTCTGCGGGACGTCGACGTGTGCCGCCGCCTGCGCATGGCCGCGGAAATTCTCTTGACCGAAGTCGCCGCGGCGGCCACCTCTCCCCCTGCGCCCCCGCTCACCTCACTCACGCAACAGGAGCGGGCAATTCTCGGCTGCCTTGTTCGCGGCTCCACGACGCAGAACATCGCCATCGATCTGAACATCAGCCCCGCCACCGTCCGCAACCACGTGCAGCATTTGCTGCGCAAGCTGGATGCGCACTCGCGGATGGAGGCTGTGATCCGCGCCTTGCGGGAACACCTGGTGTGATCACCCAACGTGAGCCCGGCGCAGACACGCGGGCCAGAGGATGGAGGGGCGCAAGACCTCCGGCTGTGTCGATGAAGAAAGAAACCGCCGAGGCTGGCGACGGCCGTACCGGCCCTTGCGGCGGAGGCCCCGCCGGCCGCGCCTGCCTTTCTCGCTCCAACCCGAGGTTGCGCCCCCCCAATATCACTGCATCTCCAAGGCACGCTCCATGAGTTCGACTATTACAACTAGCGGACCGTTGCCAAGACAACCACACGGGTCGGCCGTGCTTGGGTCACCATCCGGCTGGAGACGGACTCACTCTCCTTGCGGCTGCGCACAATCTGGGTGCCCACCACCGCGCCAGGCATCCATGACTGCGCCAGGAAATGCCGGCCGTCGGGATACTTGTTGAACACGAGGTAGGCGCCTTTCACATGAGAATCGCGAGCAGTCGTGACGAAATTGCCCAGCATGACCGCCTTCGGTTCCCCCAACGCGCGGACTAAAGTAGCCGTGAGCTGGTCATGTGGCTGTGTCAAAGCATACTGGCCGGGGTTCATCAGTTCATTCCCGGCATAAAACGGGAATGGTATGTCCGCGATCAGGTTGGTCCGGTCAGCAAATGCCGGCAGGCAAATGAGAGCGAGCATCAAAAAGCCCGCCAGAAGAAACCGTTTCATGGTGGCTTCCTCCTTTCATCTTCCCTTACACTGCACCGGTGCAAGAAGATGCACAATCACTCGCTTGCATCATTTATCTAGTGCAATTGGAGGGGAGGTGGCGCTGGGAAGCTTCAGTGCGCCGTCATGGCGAACATACGCTCCAGGAAGTGCGTGTCGAGCTTGCCCGCCGCGAATTCCGGATGCGCCAGAATGCGCTGGTGCAGGGGAATGCTCGTGTGGATACCCTCCACCACGAACATCTCCAATGCCCGCCGCATGCGCGCGATAGCTTCCGCGCGGTCGCGTCCATGCGTGATCAGCTTGGCCGCCAGCGAATCATAGTAAGGCGGTATCACGCCGTCGGCGTACATCGCCGTATCCACGCGCACGCCAATGCCTCCAGGCAAATTCAGCGCCGTGATCTTGCCTGGCGAAGGCGTGAACTTCTCCGGATGCTCAGCGTTGATGCGGCACTCAATGGCGTGTCCGCTGATGGTCACACCGTTCGGCACGATTTCGCTCATCTTCGCGCCCGCCGCGATCAGAATCTGGCTCTTCACCAGATCCACCCCGGTGATCATCTCCGTCACCGGATGCTCCACCTGGATGCGCGCGTTCACCTCAATGAAGTAGAGCTTCCCGGTCTCATCCATCAGGAACTCCACTGTGCCCGCGTTCGAGTAGCCCACCTCGGACATGGCCTTCTTCAGCCGCGAGGTCATCTCGGCGCGCAACTCGGGCGTCACCGCCACCGAGGTAGCTTCTTCAATCAGCTTCTGGTGCCGCCGCTGAATCGAACACTCGCGCTCACCGAACACCTCCACATTGCCGTAGGAGTCGGCCAGCACCTGAAACTCAATATGCCGCGGCGCGCTGACAAATTTCTCGATGTAGACGTCCGGGCAGTTGAACGCCGCCTGCGCCTCCTGCTGCGCCTGCACCATGAGCGCGGCCAGTTCCTCCGGTGACCGCACGATGCGCATGCCGCGCCCGCCGCCGCCCGCCGAGGCCTTCACCAACACTGGATAGCCGATCTCTCCGGCTATGTCCAGAGCGTCGCTCACCGAGGAAACCACGTCGGGCGAACCCGGCAGAATCGGCAGCCCGGCCTTGGCCATCGCCGCCCGCGCCTCCTGCTTCAAGCCCATCAGCCGCGTTACGTCCGGGCTCGGACCGATAAACTTGATTCCCGAAGTCTCACACACCTCAGCGAAGTTCGCGTTCTCGCTCAGGAATCCATAGCCCGGATGGATCGCGTCGACATTGGTGATTTCCGCCGCGCTGATCACCGACGGAATGTCCAGATAGCTCCGCGCGCTCTTGGCCGGACCGATGCAAATGGCCTCGTCGGCAAAACGCACGTGCAGGCTGTAGCGGTCGGCCTCGGAATACACGGCCACCGTCTGTATGCCCAATTCCTTGGCCGCGCAGATGACGCGCAGGGCGATTTCGCCGCGGTTGGCTACCAGGATTTTGCGAAACATGATGAGGCGGACGTGTCTCCTACAGCGGACGGATGGCAAACAGCGTCTGGCCGTATTCGGTCGGCTGCGAATTGCTGACAAATCGCGACACGATCACGCCCGAGACCTCGCTCTCAATCTCGTTCATCAGCTTCATCGATTCGATGATGCACAGCACTTGGCCCACCTGCACCTGGTCGCCGATCTTCACAAACGGCGGCACGTCCGGGCTCGGAGCCTCGTAGAAAGTGCCTACGATCGGCGCCTTTACATAGGTCAGCGCCGGGTCTTCACCAGCCGCCGCGGCGGGCGAAGGGGCGGGCGCCGCGACAGGTGCGGCCTGATGTGTTGTCGCGGCCACCGGCGCCCCCGGCACCACATATTCCTGTACCGCTCCGGCCACCGCGCGGCGGATGCGCACACGCTCTCCGTTGCGCTCCACTTCCAGTTCGGCCAGGCCGGTCTCATTCGCCAAATCGATCAGTTGTTTGATGTCTTCGATCTTCATGGATGGTCGTTTCGAATCCAGGGCAATCGCCCTGCCAAATCGCGCCACGCCTCCTACAATACGCGCAACTCTTTCGGCGTCGGGGTCAGCACTTCACAACCCCGTTCCGTCACCAGCACGGTATCCTCAATCCGGATCCCGCCCCAGCCCTCCACATACACGCCCGGTTCAATGGTAATCACCATCCCCGGCTTCAGGTCGCACTCCTCGGTCTTGCCAATGCGCGGGTACTCATGGATCTCCAGGCCAAGGCCGTGACCGGTGGAATGGATGAATAATTCTTCGAGGCCCTCGGATTTCAGCACTCGCCGTGCCGCATAATCCACCGAGGAGGCCGAAGCGCCCGGCCGAGTGGCGTCAATGCCTGCCAGTTGCGCCTCCAACACCGCCCGGTACAACTTCACCGCGCGGCGGCTGGGTTTGCCGGGCAGCGCCATGCGCGTCATATCGCTCGCATAGCCGCTGGCCTGCGCGCCCATGTCTATTAATAATAGCGCATTCGCCTTCACAGGAACCGGACGCGGGTGCGCGTGCGGCAGCGCGGAGTGCGCGCCAGAGGCCACAATCGTGTCAAATGCCGCACACTCAGCCCCCAACAGCCGCATCTGGTGGTCCAGCTCGGCGGCCAGCTCCGATTCCAACATTCCCACCCGGAATTGTTTCAGCGCCCGTTCATAGGCCTCCGAGTTGATCGCCACCGCCCGCCGGATGGCCGCAATCTCGCCCGCCGACTTCACCGCCCGCCGCTCGGCTAACCCGCGCCCCAGCGGCTTCAGAGTCACCTTCGCGCCCAGCCCTTCGCCCAGCCGGGCGTAGCCTTCATACGTGAGATGCGACGGCTCGAAGCCGACCCGGCGCATGCGCCGCTTCTTCGCCGACGCGCACACAGCGTTCATCAATACGCCCGCCACCACCGTCTTCTTCTCGGCATCGGCTTCCTGCTCCACCTGCACGGTGTAGCGCGGGTCGGTGAACAGCTCCGCGCCCGATGCGGTGATGAGCAGCATCGAGTTGCTGCCGGTGAAACCGGTCAGGTAGCGCACGCTCACCGGCGAGGAGAGAAACGCCCCATCCAGGCCCGCCTCCGCCAGCACGCCCTGAAACCAGCGCCGCCGCTCGCCGAACTCGCTCAACTTCGCTTTCATCGCTACGGCCGCAACAACAGCTTGCCCATCGTCTTGCGCGCTTCGAGGTCGCGGTGCGCCTGCGCCGCTTCGGCCAGCGGATAGCTATGCTCAAGCGTCAATTGCAACTGCCCGTTCGCAATCCAGCCCATCACCTCGCCCGCGCGGTGCTCCAGTTCCGCACGGTCGGCACAATAATGCGCCAGCGTCGGACGCGTCAGAAACAGCGAGCCCTTCTGGTTCAACACCAGTGGGGCCACCGGCGGCACCGCCCCGCTCGCGTTGCCATAGCTCACCATCATGCCCCTGGGACGCAGCGAATCGAGCGACTTCTCAAACGTCGACGCGCCCACCGAGTCATACACCACATCCACGCCCTTGCCCCCGGTGAGCCGCTTGGCCTCCGCGGCGAAATCCTGTTCGTTATAAAGGATCACCTCATCGGCCCCGGCAGCCTTCGCCCGCGCCGCCTTCTCCGCCGTGCCCGTCGTGCCGATCACGCGCGCCCCGCGGATCTTCGCTATCTGCACGAGCAGCAAGCCCACGCCGCCCGCGGCCGCATGCACCAAGCAGGTGTCACCAGCCTGCAGAGCAAAGGTCGACCGCGCAAGGTAATGCGCCGTCATGCCCTGCAACATCGCCGCCGCGCCTTGATCAAAACTCAACGCCTCCGGCAGCGGCACCAGTTGCCATCCCGGCACCACCGCATACTCGGCGTACGACCCGCGGCACATGGCATAGGCCACCCGATCGCCCACCTTCACGTGCGTCACATCCGCACCCACGGCCTCCACCACGCCCGCGCCTTCCATGCCGGGCGTGAAGGGCGATTCGGCCTTGTAGAGGCCGATACGGAAGTAGACGTCAATAAAATTGACGCCGATCGAGTGCAGTCGCACCAGCGCCTGCCCCGGCCCCGGCTGCGGGACCGCGATCTCTTCATAGCGGAGCGCTTCGGGCCCGCCTGTCTCGTGAACCTGGATTGCTTTCATGTTCGAACTCGCCGCCCCAGATGGGCCGTAGCTGCATAGAGTAGCAAATAGGTGAGCGTGAGCGGAAACAGCGCCAGCCGCACCAAAGTCTTCACCGCGCCTGCCCCGGTCAGCCCGGCGCGATAGAGGATGAAGTGCCGGATCAGGTGCAGGTTCGATCGGTCAAACCAGAAGTAGTCGCCGTTCTCATTCAGGATGAACACCTTCGCCGGAAAACGCGCCGCCAGCGCCCACTTCCACTTCGTCATGATCGGCTCACCGGAACAAATCATGCCGCAAATGTCGTAGCGATTGAGGTCCAGCAGCCGGTAGAGCTGCGCCCTCCCGGCGCGACCGCCGTAGTCGGTCACGCGGTACACCTGCCCAAAATCGCTCCTGAACGCTTTCGGCACTCCGGCGAAACACGTCACCAGGTCGAGCCGCATGTTGGGGCCGTGAATTTCGTACAACCCCGGCAACAGGTCCTCGACCAGATGCCGTGAGCCGGACTCGATCATCACCACGCGCCGGAACGGCGGAATCCGCCGGCGGAAGAAAAACCGCACACTCCAAGGTAACAAGTCCCGCCCTGGCTTGCCCCCGCCCGCGCCACTCCGGTAGAGTGGTTGCCCATGCACCTCCGCCTTGCCTTGCTCGCCGCCATCTGCCTGTCGCAGGCGCTCGCCATCGATTGGGCCACCGTCCCCAAGCTACCCCACAAAGTCGTCCCCGGTTGGGCACAACTGCCGCAACATTGGAATTTTGGCGAGACCTCCGGCGTCACCGTCGATGCGCGCGATCACGTCTGGGTCTTCAATCGCGGCAAACACCCGGTGATCGAGTTCGACAAGTCGGGCAAGCTCATCCAGGCCTGGGAAGATGTGCCCGTGCTGGCCTCGCACGGCATCAAGGCCGATCCGGACGGCAACATCTGGCTCGTCGATGTATTCGGACATTCAATTCTTAAGTTCACCCCCACCGGCAAGCTCCTCATGGTGATCGCCAACGCCGGACGCACCCCCGGCGACGACAACACCCCCTACGCCTTCAACCGCCCCACCGGCATCGTCTTCCAGCCCAACGGCGACTTCCTCGTCTCGGACGGCTACGTCAACTCGCGCGTGGTCTCGTACACCAAGGAAGGCGTCTTCCTGCGCAAGTGGGGCAGCAAGGGCACAGGCGACAGCCAGTTCGATATCGCCCACGACGTGGCTCTCGACAAGCAAGGCCGCGTCTACGTCGCCGACCGCACCAATAACCGCATCCAGATCTTCGACCTCAACGGCAAGTTCCTCGGCAAGTGGACCGACATCGGCCAGCCCTGGGGTCTCGCCTATTCCGAAAAGGAAAACTGCCTCTACATGGCCGATGGCGACAACAACCGCGTCGTCAAGCTCAACCTCGACGGCCAGGTGCAAGGCGTCCTCGGCGGTTTCGGCAAGGTGCCCGGCAAGTTCGACTTCGCCCACCACATCGCCGTCGACTCCGACGGCTCTCTCTACGTCGCCGAGATTAAGAACTGGCGCGTGCAGAAGTTCGCCAAGTAACGCGCGGGTGCACCTCGCGTCACCCGCCGTTCACACGACGCGTGTATAGTGACCATTTATGGTTCTGACACGCCTGCTCGCACTCATCGCCCTCGCCGCCAGCGCCGCACTGGCCCAGTTGCCGAAGGCCACGCCCAACGGCTACGAACTCCCCAACGGCTGGCGCATCACGCCCCTCGGCAAGGCCATTCCTACGGAAGACCTCATCCTCAACCTCAGCCTCTCGCCTGACTCGAAGACCCTCGTCGCCACCCACGGCGGCTTCAACCCGCACGGCCTCGTCGTGCTCGACCCGGCCACTGAAACCGTCCGCCAGCGCATCCCGCTGCGTTCGGCCTGGCTTGGCCTCGCCTGGTCGCCCGACGGCAAGCGGCTCTTCGCCAGTGGCGGCAACTCCGTCTCGCGCCAGAACCCCACCACCGCCGCCATCTACGTCTTTGACCACGCCGCCGGCAAACTCACCGACAAGCCGGCGGCCGAATGGAAGGACGGCGCAGAGGCTAACAAAACCTATTGGACCGGCCTCGCCCATCACCCCAAACAGCCGCTGCTCTACGCCGCCAACCGCGGCAACGACCCAGCGGCGGGCTACGTCGCCGTCATCGACAGCAACTCCGGCAAAATCCTCCAGCGCATCACGGTCGGCATCTCGCCCTACGACCTCGTCCTCTCTCCCGACGGCTCGCGCCTCTACGTCTCCAACTGGTCGAGCGACTCCATCTCCGTCATCGACACCGCCGCCAACAAGGTGGTCGGCCTGCTGCCCGCCGGCGACAACCCGAACGACATGGTGCTCGCCCCCGATGGCCGCCTCTTTGTCTCCAACGGCAACCACAACACCGTCTCCGTGCTCGACACCGCCAAGGGCGAAACGATGGAGACCATCAACGTCGCCCTCACCCCCAACGCCCCTCCCGGCTCGACGCCCAACGCGCTCGCCCTCGACGCCGCGGCCAAGATGCTCTTTGTCGCCAACGCCGACAACAACGCCATCGCCGTCGTCAGCGTGCAGACCCTCGGCCGTAGCGCCGTGCTCGGCTTCTTCCCCTCCGGCTGGTATCCCTCCGCCCTCGCCCTGCTTCCTGGTTCGCGCATCGCCGTCGGCAATTCCAAAGGCCTCGGCGGTTACTCCAACGAGCGCGGCCCACACTCGCCGCTCGCCGGCGACGGCAGCAAGGCCGGACTCGGCTCCGTGAAGAGCCTGCAAAAGGGCACCCTCAACTTCGTCGCCCTCAAGAACCTCAAGGCCGAGCTCGCCGGCTGGACTAAGCAGGTCATCTCCAACGTTCCCTACGCCGACTCGCAGTTGCAAGTGGCCAAGGCCCCCAAGTCGCCCACCATTGTTCCCAGCCGCGTCGGCGCCGGCTCGCCCATCAAACACGTCATCTACGTCATCAAGGAAAACCGCACCTACGACCAGGTGTTCGGCGACCTCCCGCAAGGCAACGGCGACCCGCGCATCACCATCTTTGGCCGCCAGATTACGCCGAACCAGCACGCCATCGCCGAACAATGGGTGCTGCTCGACAACCTCTACTGCGACGGTGAAGTGAGCGTCGACGGCCACGCGTGGTCCAACTCCGCCATCGCCAACGACTACAACGAGAAGAACTGGCCCGCCCAATACGGCGGCCACAGCATCCGCCCCGCCGCCTACGCCACCATCCCCGCCTCCGGCCAGCTATGGGACCTCGCCCGCACAGCCGGACTCACCTACCGCAGCTATGGCGAATACGCCGCCCGCGTGAGCGACGGCACCACCATGGAAGCCGCCCAGGGCGTCGCGGGTCTTATCGGACACGTTGCTCCGAAATTTAAATTGCCCGGCATGCGCGACACCGATAACGTCCGCGAGTTCATCCGCGAGTTCGACGAGTTCGAGCAAAACTACGACAACCTCGATCCCGCCAAGCGCCTCCCGAACTACATCGTTGTGTCGCTTCCGGAAAACCACACCAACGGTACGCGCCCAGGAGCCTTCACACCTCGCGCCATGGTCGCCAACAACGATCACGCCGTCGGCATGCTCGTCGAGCGCATCACTCACAGCAAATACTGGAAGGACACCGCCATCTTCATCATTGAGGACGACGCCCAGGACGGCTCTGATCACGTCGACGCGCGCCGCACCACCGGCCTCATCATCAGCCCCTACACCAAGCGCGGCAAGGTGGATTCCACGCTCTACACCACCTCCTCCATGCTCCGCACCATGGAACTGCTGCTCGGCCTGCCGCCGATGACGCAATACGACGCCGCGGCCTCGCCGATGTATGAATCCTTCGGCACCACAACCGACCTCCGCCCCTACACCGCGTTGCCGCCGCAGTGGGACGTCAACGAGAAGAACAAGCCCACCGACTTCGGAGCTCGCGCTTCACTCGAGATGAACCTCGACGAGATCGACGAAGCCCCCATGCGCGAGTTCAACGAGATCATCTGGAAAAGCGTGAAGGGCGCCGATTCGGAGATGCCCGTGCCTGTCCATCGCCTGCTCTTCGCCCGCGACGGGAAGTAAGCTGGTGCGAGTGATTCTCGCACCCCGCCTCATCGCCACGCTCGCTCTCTGCACGCTCGCCGCCCATGCTCAACCGCCTGAATCTGCCAAGCGCGCCTACGTGACACGGTGCGCCGGCTGCCACGGCGAAGATGGCAACGGTGGCGGCCATGGTCCCGGCATTCTCAATCCGCGCCGCATGCGCGCCACCACGCGCCAGGCCACCTACGACATCATCCGCACCGGCATCCCCGAAGCCGGCATGCCAGCCTTCCCGCTGACGGCCGATGAGTTGAATCGCATCACCGACTACATGATGTTCCTCAAGTCGGGCCCCGCCGCCACAATCGCTACTCAGGGCGCCACCGAGGGCGACGCCGCCGCCGGCCAGCGCATCTACCAATCCAAGTGCACCGCCTGCCACATGGTCCGCGGCGTCGGCGGCATCCTCGGCCCCGACCTCTCCAACCTTTCCGCCAACCGCACACCGGAGCAGATCCAGGCCAAGCTCGCCAACCCCGCCGCCCCACTCCAATCCCGCACCCCACGCGGCCCGCGCCGCCCTGAACCCATCGCCCGCGCCGTCACCGTCAGGTTTCAGGACGGCTCCTCCCTCCGAGGCATCGCCAAGAACGAATCCCCGTTCGATCTTCAACTGCTCGACACCACAGGCAAACTCCACCTGCTCGATAAGCCCCGCATCGCGCGCATCACCAACGAGCCCACGCTCATGCCCAAGCTCGCCGCCACGCCCGCCGAAGCGCGCGACCTCCTTGCCTACCTCACCAGCCTCCGCGTCGAGCCCAACGCCCCACGCCTTACCACCGCCCCCCTCGGCCCCGGCATCACGTTCGATCAGATCGCCGACCCCGCCGCCGGCGCCTGGCCCACATACAACGGCCGCCTCGATGGCAATCGCTTCAGCCCGCTTGCGCGGATCAACACGACCAACGTCGCCCGCCTCGCCCCGGCCTGGATGTTCCCTCTCCCCGGCGCCGCCCGCGCCCTGCAAGTGACGCCGCTCGTCATCGACGGCATCCTGTACGTCACTGCCGTTAACGAAGCCTACGCCCTCGACGCCCGCACCGGCCGCGAGATCTGGCACTACAGCCGCCCCCGCACGCAAGGCCTCGCCGGAGACGCCGCCAGCGGCATCAATCGCGGCGCCGCCGTCCTCGGCGATCGCGTCTTCCTCGCCACCGACAACGCCCACCTGCTCTCGCTCCACCGCCTCACCGGCCAGCTCATGTGGGAGGTCGAAATGGCCGACCACCGCCAGAACTACGGCGCCACCGCCGCCCCGCTCGTCGTCAACGACCTCGTCATCTCCGGCATCTCCGGCGGCGACGAAGGCGCGCGTGGCTTCCTCGACGCCTATCGCGCCTCCACCGGCGAACACGTTTGGCGCTTCTGGACCGTCCCCTCACCGGGTGAGCCCGGCTCAGACACTTGGTCCGGCGACTCCTGGCAACACGGCTGCGGCACCACCTGGCTCACCGGAACCTATGATTCGGAGCTGAAGCTCCTCTACTGGCCCACCGGCAATCCCTGCCCCGACTACGACGGCGCCGTCCGCCTCGGCGACAACCTCTACACCGCCTCCGTCGTCGCCCTCGACCCCGCCACCGGCACACTCCGCTGGCACTTCCAATTCACACCGCACGACGTCCATGATTGGGACGCCACCGAAACGCCGCTTCTCGCCGACGCCGTTTGGCACGGCAAACCGCGCAAGCTGCTGCTGCAAGGCAACCGCAACGGCTTCTTCTACATCCTCGACCGCGTTACAGGCGAGTTCCTCCAAGCCACGCCCTTCGTCGGCAACATCACCTGGGCCAGCGGCATCGATAAGAACGGCCGCCCCATCCTGCTCCCCGGTAACGAACCCGACGCCGGCGGCCAGCGCTCCTGCCCCGCCGTCGAAGGCGCAACCAACTGGACCTCCACCGCCTTCCACCCGCGCACCGGGCTCTTCTACCTGTTCGCCGAGGAATCGTGCAGCATCTACTCGAAAGCTACCGAGACCTGGCAGCCCGGCAAGTCCTACTACGGAGGCTCCACGCGCCGTTCACCCGGCGATGAAGGTGTGAAGTCGCTCAAAGCCCTCAATATTCAGACAGGAAAAGCTGTGTTTGAGATCCCCAACGTCGGTGGCGGCATTCTCGCGAGCGGCCTCCTGGCCACGGCGGGAAATCTGCTCTTCTACGGCGACGGCTACGGAGCCTTCGTCGCCGCCGATGCCACCACGGGCAAACTCCTCTGGCACTTCAACACCGCGCAAATGTGGAAAGCCGGCCCCATGACCTACACCGCCGCAGGCAAACAGTATGTCGCCATCGCCGCCGGCAATACGATCATCGCCTTCGCGCTGCGATAGCCCCTACACACCCCAGCAGTAATCCTCAACCGCTTTGTCCAGCGTCTGGTCCTGCGCGGTAATCCGCATCAGCTCCAGCCGGATCGCATCGAGCATCGCCAGCCACGAGGCTTCGATCACGTTATCGGAGACGCCCACCGTCGCCCACGAACGGCTGTGATCGCTCCACTCGATGAGCACCCGCACCTTCGCCGCCGTGCCCTTCTTCTGATCGAGCACTCGCACCTTGTAGTCAGTGAGCCGCACGCTCATGATCTGCGGATACAGCGTCGACAAACACTGCCGCAAACACACATCCAGCGCGTGCACCGGACCATGCCCCGACGCTGTCGCCGAGTGCACACCGTCTTGCGCCTTGATGTTCACCGTCGCCGTCGTCATGGCGTGCTTGCCCTGCGCGATCTTGTTGTTCACCTCGAGACTGATCACCTCGAAGAAATGTACGTTCGGATGCAGCGCCTCGCGCACCAGCAGCTCAAACGTTCCCTCGGCCGCTTCTAATTCGTAGCCGAGATACTCAAGATGCTTGATGCGGTCCAACAGCTCGCGCCGCGCGTCCTCGCTCAAGCGGTCCGCCAGCCCCTTTTCCTTGAGCTTGTAGATCACGTTGCCGCGCCCGGACATATCGCTCAGTAGCACTCGCTGCCGGTTGCCCACCAGCTCCGGCGTGATGTGCTCATACGTGCGGCTGTCTTTCAACACCGCCGCCACGTGCACGCCGCCCTTATGCGCGAACGCCGAATGTCCGACAAACGGTTGGTCGTTGCGCAACGGCAGGTTCGCCAAATCGGCGATATACCGGCACACGCCCGCCAGCGACTTCAGCTTCTCCGCGCCGATCGTCTCGTGCCCCAGCTTCAACTCCAGGTTCGACATCACCGAGGCCAGCGTCGCATTCCCGCAGCGCTCGCCATAGCCGTTCATGCAGCCCTGCACATGCGTCGCCCCAGCCATCACCGCCGCCAGCGAATTCGCCACGGCCACGTCGGAATCGTTGTGCGCGTGCATGCCGATCACGCCACCAAACCGCGCCCGCACGACGGCGACGATCTCGCTCACCTCGTGCGGCATCCGCCCGCCGTTGGTGTCACACAGGCACAGCACATCGGCCCCCGCCTCAGCCGCCGCTTCCAGCGTCTTCAGCGCATAATCCGGGTTCGCCGCATAGCCATCGAAGAAGTGCTCGGCATCGTAGATCAGCTCCTTGCCGTGCGATTTCAAAAACTTCACAGTGTCGCGGATCAGCTCCAGGTTCCGCTCCAACGGCAGGCCCAGCGCCCGCGTCACATGCAGATCCCACGTCTTGCCGAATATCGAAACCGCCGGTGTCCCCGCCGTGGCCAGTTCCAGCACGCTCGGATCTTTGTCCACCGCGTACTTGGCGAAGTGCGTCGCACCAAAGGCGCACAGCTTCGCGTGCGCCAGCTTCAACTCCCGCGCCCGCGCGAAGAACTCCTTGTCCTTCGGATTCGAACCAGGCCAGCCGCCCTCGATATAGTCGATGCCCAACTCGTCCAGCTTCTGCGCAATCGCCAGCTTGTCCTCAACGGAGTAGCTGACGGCTTCGCCCTGCGTGCCGTCGCGGAGTGTCGTATCGAAGGTGTGGATCTTCATGCCAGTCTGTCTTCCAATGCGCCAGAGCGGCCCGCGTGGGGCCGCTCCGTCATCTTACTATCGGTTGTCACGGCGCCGGGGCTTATGGCGCGGCCGCCACGCCGCCGCGCCCCCCCTCGTGCGTAGCCTAGTGGCCCGCCCCGCCATCCTGCGGGATGCCCGTTTCCTTCTTCTTCTTGAGGAAGGTCATCATCTCGCGCAGTTCGCGGCCCACCACCTCGATCTTCTGATTGCGCTGCTCCTCGCGCATGGCAAGAAACTTTCCGCGGCCGGCCTTGTTCTCGTTCATCCACTCCTCGGCGAACTTGCCCTGCTGGATCTCGGCGAGAATCTTCTTCATCTCGGCGCGCGTCGCGTCGGTCACCACACGCGGACCACGCGAGTAGTCGCCATACTCGGCCGTGTCCGATACCGAGTAGCGCATGTAAGCCAGGCCGCCCTCATAGATGAGGTCAACAATCAGCTTCAGCTCGTGCAGACACTCGAAGTAGGCGATCTCGGGCGCATAGCCGGCTTCCACCAGCGTCTCAAAGCCCGCCCGGATCAGCTCCGCCGTACCGCCACACAGCACCACCTGCTCGCCGAACAGATCGCTCTCGGTCTCTTCGCGGAAGTTCGTCTCGATTACGCCCGCCTTCAGGCTGCCCAGCGCCTGCGCATAGGCCAGCGCATTTTCCAGCGCCTGGCCTGACGCGTTCTGGTGAACCGCCACCAGCGCCGGCACACCCACGCCTTCCGTATAAAGCTCGCGCACGCGATGCCCCGGAGCCTTCGGCGCCACCATCGACACGTCCACATCCGCCGGCGGCTTGATGAAGCCGAAGTGAATGTTGAAGCCGTGGGCGAACATCAGCGTCTTGCCCGCCTTCATCGACGGCGCAATCTCTTTGTTGTAAATATCCGCCTGGATGTGGTCGCTCACCAGGATCATGATCATGTCGGCCTGCGCCGCGGCGTCCTTCACAGTCGCCACGCGCAAACCGGCCTGCTGCGCCTTCTCCCAGCTCTTCGAGCCTTCATACAGGCCCACGATCACATCCGCGCCCGAATCGCGCAGATTCAGCGCGTGGGCGTGGCCTTGCGATCCATAACCAACGATGGCCACCGTCTTGCCTTTCAACAGGGAAAGGTTGCCATCTTTTTCGTAATAGCGTTTAGCCATTGAGCACTCCCGTGGTGGATTGAGACTTCGTTCCCGTCCCGGTCGCAACCGGCGAGGACAGACGCAGCTTTCGCGGTTCGAGCGATACGGCAACGGTGCCCGACCGCGTCACCTCAATCTCGCCATAGCTGCGCATCACATCAATAAACTCATCGAGCTTCTCGGCCTCGCCCGTGGCTTCCAGCGCGAAGCCCTCCAGCGAGGAATCGATCACCCGCGCGCCAAATATTTCGGCTTCTTTCAAAATCGCCGCCCGGCTCTCCATCGCCGCGCGCACGCGCATCAACACCAATTCGCGCGCCACCGCCGGACCTTCCGTCAAATCGGCCGCCTGCAGCACGTTGATCAACCGGTTCATCTGCTTGATCACCTGCTTGCGCAGCACCGCGTCGACGTCCACAACGATCGTCATCCGCGACAACGTCGGGTCCGTCGTGCGAGCCACGGTCAGGCTCTCAATGTTGTAACCGCGCGCCGAGAGCAGGCCAGTCACGCGCATCAGCGCGCCCGGCTTGTTTTCCAGTAACAACGAAATCACTTGCAGCATGTCTGTCGCTTTCTTCCGCCCGCCTTACGCCGTCACCGGCTTCACCGGCCCTAGTACCATCTCGTTGATCGCTCCGCCCGCTGGCACCATCGGGAACACATTCTCAAACGGCGTCACCTTCACGTTCAGCAGATACGGCCCCGGCTCGGCGAAACACTCATCGAGCGCCGCCTTCAACTCGCCCGGCTTCTCCACCGTGCGGCCCTTGAAGCCATACGCCCCGGCCAGCTTCTCGGCGTCCGGGAAGCAATCGAGCGTCACCGAACTGAGCCGGTTGTTGTAGAACAGCTCCTGCCACTGCCGCACCATGCCCAGGTAGCCGTTGTTCATGATGATCATCTTCACCGGCAGGCCCTGCGAGGCGATCGTGCCCAGTTCGGGCACCGACATCTGGAAGCCGCCATCGCCCATGATCGCGATTACCGTCTTATCCGGCCTCGCAAACGCCGCGCCAATCGCCGCCGGCAACCCGAAGCCCATCGAGCCCAAACCGCTCGAACTCAGCCACAGCCGCGGCTCATTGAAGCGAATGAACTGCGCCGACCACATCTGGTGCTGGCCCACGTCCACCGACACAATCGCGTTGCCGCCGCTGATCTTATCGATCTCCGTGATCAGGTGCTGCGGCTTGATCTCATCGGTGGAGAACTCCGGCTGCAACGGATGTTCCGCCTGCCAGCCGCGCATCATCGACCACCACTCGCGCCGCCCCGCCGAGTTCGTCTCCTGCATCGACGGCGCCAGTTCCTGCAGGTTCTTGTTGAGCTTTGAAAGCACGCGCTTCAAATCGCCCACGATGGGCAGGTCCGGTGTCCGGTTCTTGCCGATCTCGGCCGGATCGATATCGACGTGAATCACCTTCGCATGCGGCGCAAACGCCGCCAGCCGCCCCGTCACGCGGTCGTCAAAACGAACGCCCAGAGCGATCAGCAAGTCACAGTCATACATGCCCATGTTGGCCGCATAGCTGCCATGCATGCCCGGCATCGAAATGAAATTCGGATGGCTCGACGGCAGCGAGCCCAGGCCCATCAGCGTCAGCACGCAGGGCGCATCGAGCGTCTCTACCAGCTCCTGCAGTTCCTTGGTCGCGCCCGAGGCAAGGATGCCCCCGCCGCCATACACGTAGGGCCGTTTGGCCTCCCACATCATCTGCGCCGCGCGGCGGATCTGCCCGGCATGACCGTCCAGGTGGATCTTGTAGCCCGGCAGGTGAATCGAGTTCACCGGCGTGTACTGGTAGTGCCCCTGGAACACATCCTTCGGAATGTCCACCAGCACCGGCCCCGGCCTCCCCGAGTTGGCCAGGTAAAACGCCTCGTGAATCACCTGCGGCAAATCGGCCAGGTTCTTCACCAGATAGTTATGCTTCGTGCAGGGACGAGTAATGCCAAACGTGTCCGCTTCCTGAAATGCGTCGCTACCAATCAGTTTCGAAGTAACTTGCCCCGTAAGTGCCACGATCGGAATCGAGTCCATCATGGCGTCCACCAACCCCGTTGTCAGGTTGGTCGCACCGGGGCCGGAAGTGGCGCAGCAAACGCCCACCTTCCCCGTCGCCCGCGAATAGCCTTCAGCGGCAAACGCGGCGTTTTCTTCATGCCGCACCAGAACGTGCCGGATCGGGTGGTCGTACAGCGCGTCGTAGAAAGGAAGCGTTACACCGCCGGGATACCCGAAAATGCAATCCACCCCCTCCCTCGCCAGACACTCGAGAAGGATTTTCGCTCCGCTCATCAAATTCGACATGGCTTTTTTTGGATGACTCCTGGTGAACGGGTAAAGGTAGCCCCAGAAGGCAACCTCCCCGTTTCTTGAGCCTACCCTAAAAGAGTTTCAAATGCAACGAACAGCAATCATCAAGAATGCTAATACCCCTATTCCCCGCCGTCTCCTCTTCGCCAACACTCAATAACTGATTTTTTATCAATCAATTGGCCCCTCTCCCCCCCCTTTCCGGCAGCGGGGCGGCCGGATCGCTTTGCCCGGACGCCCTCACTTTCTTCTTCCAACTCCTGCCGGTGCAGGGTCAGCCGTTAGATCGGCCCGGCGTCTGACCGCAGACCTTCCATCACCGTCGCGCCGTCGCTGGCCACGAACACATAGCTCCGGCTTAGCGTCTCAGTCGTCGAGACGCCATCCTCTGACTCCGCCGGAACCTCGTAGCGCAGCACCATCCGCCCCAACCCGTTGGCGTCGAGGCTGAAGACGCCCTTCAATTCCCGCGCCACCAGTCCGTTGTTCGACCGTTCCTGCATCGTGCCCGTCAACTGCCCCCCGGCCAGCGCCATCTGCCCGATGGCAGGCACATCCACCACCGCCCCGCCCGAGCTCAGTTGCGTTTCGATCACGAAACTGTAAGTGCCGACCGGCGTCACGATTTGCGCGAATGCCGGTCCGGCCACATAGAAACTCCACCCGCATACTCCGAGCAGGGCAATCCCCGCAGCCAGGGCTCCGCTTCGCGAAAAGAGAACTTCACTCATAACCGTGCTGACTCCTTGCCTATATTTTCTCGACGAGCGCTCGTGCACGTAAGGAAACCCCTCGTTGCGGCGGCAAGTTCTGCGGCTGCTGTTAAGCCTCAGTTAAGTCTGGTCGCGTGCGATCCGAGCCCGCCCGGCCCCATAATGGAAGGGCCATGCCCACCCGAGCCACCGGACCCTTCGATGTAAAGCTCACGCCCCAAACGTCTGACGCGATGCCCGAAGGCACTACGCTTGGCCGCATGTCGCTCGACAAGCAGTTCCAGGGCGATCTGGAGGCCACCAGCAAGGGCGAGATGCTCACGGCCCTGACCTCAGTGAAAGGTTCGGCGGGCTACGTCGCCATCGAGCGTGTCACGGGAACCCTCGGCGGACGCAAGGGAACCTTTGCACTCCAGCATTCCGGCACCATGGCCCGCGGCGCACAACAACTCACCGTCACCGTCGTCCCGGACTCCGGCACAGGCGACCTCGCCGGACTCACAGGCTCCATGGCCATCCGCATCGAGTCCGGCGGCAAGCACTTCTACGACTTCGACTACGAACTGCCCGCCACCGGCGTCTGATCGCTAAAACGTCACTCGCACGGCAAGCTGAATGCGCCGCCCGATGCGCGTCGCCGTCACCTGCCCGAACTGCGTGTTCACCTGCCGCCCTTGTGCATCGAACCGTGCCGCCGTATCCACGTTCGAATACTGCGTATGGTTGAAAGCGTTGTAGAACTCCGCGCGCAGTTGCGTGGTGAACCGCTCCTTAAAGCGGAAGTTCTTGTATGCCGTCAGGTCCCAGTTGTTGATGCCTGGCAGCCGGATGTTCGTGCGCGCCGAGTTGCCGATGGTGCCCACCGCCGGCAGCGCCGCCACGCTCGTGTCAAACCAGCGGTTGAAGGTGCGCTCGCCGCGGCCCAGTGACGGTTCGCCCGTCAGAACAATGCGCGCGCCTTCAGTGGGCGATCCGGTGATGTCCACAGGGTTCACCGTGCTGAAGCCAATGCCCGCCGGCGCGCCGGTGCTCGCCGTGTAGATGCCGCTCACCTGCCAGTCGTTCACCACCCAGCGCAGAGGACTGTTCCGCTCCACCGCGTTCGGCAGATCGTAGAGCCAGTTCACCTTCAACACATGCGCGCGGTCAAACGACGACAACCCGTAGTTCCACACGCGCACGGGAATTATGTTGGAGACCGTCGCCGCGTCGTCGGAGTTGTAGTCGAGCGACTTCGACCACGTGTAGCTCACCCCATATTGCAGCCGCGACGCAAAGCGCCGGTTCACCGAAAGCTGGAATGAATGGTAGTTCGACGACGCGCCCGGCTCGCGCAGGTTCAGATTGCCGTAGCCCATATACGGGCGCAGAAAGTTCACCGGAAGCACCGCGTTGTTCGTCGTGTCGCGCGACGAGGGAAGGAAATTCGTCCCCAGCGGCAGCGCGTTCAGGTTGCGCTGCCACAGCAGGTTCCGCCCCAGCGACCCCGCGTAGCCAGCATCGACAATCGTGCCGAAACCAATGTCGCGCTGTACCGAAAGCGAGAAGTTCATCACGCTCGGAATCTTGGCGTTCGGGTCGAGCCCCAGCACGTTGGCAGGAAACTGCACACCCGTGGCGCTGCGCAATGTCGACATCGTGCCATGGAACAATGTCGGCAGGTTGATGATGGGCGGCTGCGCGGCAAAATCAGTGAGCACCACGCCGTGCGACATGCGGTTATAGAACATGCCGAAGCCGCCCCGGATCGCCATCTTGCCGTTGCCCGACACGTCGTAGGCGAAGCCCACGCGCGGCGCAAGCAAAACACCCGGCTCCTTCATCAGCGAACGCGGAATACTCGCATCCGTCAGCGGCGACACCATCCCGTTGGCCGGATTGCCCCGGCCAGGCGCAATCGCGCCAATCAGCGCCGCAGGCACGATCTCACCCGTGTTCGGGTTGCGTCCCACGCGCGCGGTCCCCTGCCGGAATGGCTCAATCAACGACACCGCTTGCGAAGGATTGAACACATCGGCGCGAAAACCCGACATCGCATCGCCGTCAATCCACGACTGTGGCAGATAGTGGAACCGTACGCCGAAATCGAGCGCCAGCTTGCGGCTCACCTTCCAGTTGTCCTGCGCGAACCACTCGATGTTGGTCGCATAGTTCACCGGAAACACGCGCGCCGTCGGCTCGTCATACTGGTTGTAAACGCCCACAACCGCATTTGAGAACGCGTAGTCGGTCTCCAGCGGGTTGTTCACGTTGCGCCCGAAATTGAACGAGCCGTTGAACGCCCCGCCCGTCGGTTGGTTCTCCGCCCATAGCCGGTCAAAATAGAACCCCAGCTTCAGCGTGTGCGACGTAAACGTCTTCGTGAGGTTGTTGGAAAAAGAGAGAATCTCGTGCGTCGTCGTCAGCGGCGTGCGACCGTCCATGCTCACCGCTACAGCGTTCGGCACCCCGCCGAACGACACATTCGGAATCAGGTTCAGCGGATTGCTGGACGGATTCAACTGCCCCAGAGTGAAGCCGATCTTGTCGCGCTGAATCGACGCCAGCGCATCGTCGGAGATGGAATTGTTCAGCGGCCGCGTCGAATAGCTGCCGTTGAACTCGTTGATCAGCGTCGGCGAGAAGATCTTCTGGTAGCGGCCCAGAAACAGCTTGCCCAGGTTCTCCGAGCGCTGCCGGTAGACGTCGTAATTCCCCGTGCCCGCCGGAATGCCCACCTTGCCGTCGTTGATGTCGTTGCGTGCGCTGTAGGAAAACGTCACGATGTCTGACGCCGTCACGTTGTAGTCGAGCTTCAGCGTGTCGGTCCGCTTCGGCTGGTCCACCACATCCTGGAACACGTAGTTGAACTGCCCGCGCGAGAGGCCCCGGTCAGTGAAGTTCGGCGCCGGCAGGAAGTTCAGCAGCGCCCGCCCGTTGGTGTCAATGCGGTTCGCCGGCACGATGTTGCCCGCAAACGGCGTGCGGTTGTTGAACGGATCACGCACGACGATCAGCGCATTGTTCACATCCAGCGATTGCGAGAAGTTGCCCGCCCGCTCCAACGCCGTCGGCGTTGTCCGCTGCGCCAGCGCCGTCGGCACCGAAAGCGGCCAGAACTCCTGGCTCCAGAAAAAGAACATTTTGTCCTTGAACCGCCGCCCCGCACCAGGCAGCATCACCGGCCCGCCAATGTTGTAGTTCCACGTGTCGAAACGGTAGCGCGGCCTCACACGCCCCAGCCGGTTATTGAAGAAGTCGTTGGCGTTGAGCACCTCATTGCGCTTGTAATAGCTCGCCAGCCCGTGGAACTCCTTGCTGCCTGACTTGGTGACGATCGATACATTCGCCCCCGACATGCGTCCATACTCGGCCTGGTAGTTCGACAACAGCACCTTTACTTCGGCCACGGCGTCCATGGACACCGCCACCACCGAGTTGAAGTTGTTGCCGATGGCGTTCACCGTCGCGCCATCGATGGTCAGGTTATTCGTATTGCGCCGGTTGCCCTGCACGTTGAAGTTCCAGTTCACCGCCAGGTTCTCGGAATCGTCCAGATCCACCACGCCCGGCAGCAGCGACACGAGCGAGGTCACGTTGCGCCCGCGAATGGCCAGGTTCTGCACCTGCGATCCCGTCAGCACGCCGGCGCGCTCGGCCGTCTGTGATTGCACCACCGCCGCCTGCGCCTCCACCACCACCGAATCGCTCACCTGTCCCACCGTCAGCTTGAGGTCGTTCAGGCTCACCGTTTCGGCCGCCGGCACGTTCACGTTCGTCCGCTCCAAGCGCCGGAATCCCGCCGCCTCGATCGACAGCGTGTACGCGCCCGGCTGAAGCGATCCAAAGAAGAATCGCCCCGCCTCATTTGTTTCGGCCGTACGTTCAGCGCCCGTCGCGTTCAGCCGCAGCACCACTGCCGCTTTCGGAATCGCCGCGTCCGTCGGATCGGTAACCACGCCTGCCAGCGAACCAGTGATCGACTGCGCAAAGGCGGCCACGGAAGTGAAGATCAAAATCCCCAGAAGTCGCATGGCGGGCATCCTATCACATGGTCCAGCCTCCTTAAGCGGTAAAGCCGTGCCTCCCCGTGGCCGCCTGACCCCGGCGATATACTCGTTGTCGTGACCCGCCGCGACCTCCTCCGCACCGCCCTTCCCCTCACCGCCACCGCACTCGCCGCTCCGCCTCCGGCCAAGCCCTGGCCCCTCGGCATCAACACCTACTGCCTCCGCTTCCAGCGCTGGAACGACCGCCGCCTCTTCGATTACTGCGCCGAACAGAAGCTCGACTCCATCTTCCTACAGGACTCCCTCGATCCCGCCGCGCAAGATCCCAAGCACTGGGCCGAGGTCCGCGCCTGGTCGCGCGACATGAACCTCCCCGTCGAGACCGGCGGCGGCGCCATCCTGCCCAAGACCGCCGCCGACCGCCCCCAAATCGTCGCCACCTTGCGCAAGAACATTGAGCGCGCCAAGACCATGGGCTCGCCCCTCGTCCGCGCCCTGCTTGCATCCGACCGCTACGCCATGCCTCCCGGCACCGTCGAACAGCACATCGAAACCACCGCCGGCATCCTGCGCGAAGTGCGCTCACAGGCCATCGACGCCGGCCTCAAAATCGGTATCGAGAATCACAAGGAACTGCAGGCCTGGGAAACCCGCGCCCTCATCGAAGCGGCCGGAAAAGAGTTCGTCGGGTCTTATTTAGATACCGGCAATCCCGTCTTCGTCGCCGAAGACCCCATGACCACCGTCGAGGAACTCGCCCCCTTCGCCGTCACCTTCCACCTCCGCGACGCCGTCGTCTACGAGCATCCCGACGGCATCGCCGTGCAATGGGTCCCCCTCGGCGAAGGCACGCACGACTTTAAGACCATCGTCGCCCGCGCCGCTGAACTCGTCCCGTCGAACGTTCGCATCTACTGCAAGCCCATCACCGCGCGCCCGCCCACAGTCATCCCCGTTTACGACCCGGCCTTCTGGAACAAGTGGTTCCCCCGCGCCCGGTCGCGCGACCTCGCCCGCTTCCTCACTCTCGCCCGCCGCGGCCGCCCCTACGAAAAACCCCACCTTCTCGCCGACGTCCCTGGCGACCGCGAGCGCTTCATGGACTCCCTCAAGCTCCAACAGCTCGACCACATGCAGCGCTCTCTCGAGTACTGCCGCAAGACACTCGACCTCGGCGTCCGCTGGCGCGGCTGAACACCCCGCGCCCCGTGCCCACCCGATATATACTCACCCCATACCCGCCATGCCTCGCGTTGCCGCTCTCCTTCTGTTTCCTCTCACCCTGGCCGCACAATCCACACCGCCCGCCGACGCCGAATTCGCCCACACCATTCGCCCCGCCCTGGCCGAACACTGCGGCCGCTGCCACAATCCCGCCAATCCGAAAAACCGCATCAACTTCCTCAAGGCCCAGTCGCCCGCCGACATGGAATCGATGCGCGGTGTCTGGCGCAACGTCGCCGTGCAACTCACCAACCGCACCATGCCGCCGGCCTCCGAATCGAAAATTTCCGAGGACGACCGCCTTCGCCTAGCTCAGTGGATCCACCGCCGCCTCGAGGAAACCGCCTGCCGCGCCGATGCCCCGCCCTACGCCGGCGCCGTCACTCTGCGCCGCCTCAACCGCCGCGAATACCACAACAGCATTCGTGACCTCTTCGGCGTCGACCTCCCCGTGAGCGACCTCTTCCCGGCCGACGGCACCGGAGGCGAAGGCTTCGACACCAACGGCGAAACGCTCTTTACGCCCGCTCTCCTCATGGAGCGCTACCTCGAAGCCGCCACGCAAATCCTCGACCGCGTCATCATCTCGCCCGAACTCAACCGCTCCTTCTCCTCGCAGCAACTCGCACCCGCCGCGCCCTCAGCCGAAGCCCGCCGCGACGTGCCCCCAGGCGCCGAAGTAAGTGCGAAGATCGACGTCTACGCCGACGGCGAATACGACGTCCGCCTCTCCGTCGAACGCTACGTCGACGGTCCGCGCTCCATGCGCGTCAAGGTGGATGGCGCCGATGCTGGCACCGTCACCGTCGTACGCTATGAATCCGGCGGCCCCACCGCGCGCAACCAGCGTGTCCGCCTCAGCCGTGGCCCGCACACCATCACCATCCAGGCCCTCGACCAGACCTTCGGCATCTACGCGCTCACCGTCGCCCAGCGCCGCACCGAGCCGCCCGCCGAACAGAAGGCCCTCCACTACCGCCTGCTCGGCATCGAGCCCGGCGAGCAACCCGTCCAGCCGCGCCGAGCCGCCGAACGCTTCCTCGCCCGCTTCCTGCCCCAGCTCTTCCGCCGCCCCGCCACGCAGGCCGAAATTGATCGCCTCCTCACTCTCTACGACCGCTCCGCCCAGCGCGGCGACCCCTACGAAGAGCGCATCAAGCTCGTCCTGAAGACCGCCCTCGTCTCGCCCGCCTTCCTCTTTCATATGGAGCAATCCACTGACTCGCCTCAGTTGCAGCCGCTCAACGCGTACGAACTGGCCAGCCGCCTCTCTTACTTCCTCTGGTCCACCATGCCCGACGCCGAGCTCTTCGCGCTCGCCGCCTCGGGCGCGCTGACGAAGCCCGAAATCCTTTCCGCGCAAGTCGATCGCATGCTCGACGACCCGCGCTCGCGCGTCTTCGCCAACTCCTTCATCGGCCAGTGGCTCGGCACCAAGGACGTCGGCGGCCGCGTTGCCCCTACCATCACCGAAACGCAGCACTACTACAATCCCGAGGTCGCCGCCGACTTGCGCGAGGAGCCCGTCCTCTTCTTCCACCACATCCTCGACGAAAACCGCTCCCTCATCGACCTGCTCAACGCCGACTACAGCTTCCTCACCAGCCGCCTGGTCACCTTCTACGATCTCAACGGCAAGCTCGCCAGCGCGCCGGGCACCAGCTTCCAGAAGGTCCAGTGGCCAGACAACCGCCGCGCCGGAATCTTCGGCCTCGGCTCGGTCATGGCCATGACTTCGAATTTCAAGGCCACCAATCCTGTCGTTCGCGGCGCCTGGGTGCTCGAAACCATCTTCGGCACATCGGTCCCCCCGCCGCCGCCCGATGTTCCGCCGCTCGAAAAGGCCTTCGACAAGAAAGAGAAGCTCACCATGCGGCAGAAGCTCGCCCGCCATCGTGAGAACCCCACCTGCGCCGCCTGCCACAACCTGATGGACCCCATCGGCTTTGCGCTCGAAAACTACGACTGGCTCGGCCGCTGGCGCGACACCGACAACGGCCTCCCCATCGACACCACGGCCAAACTCCCCTCGGGCGAGACGTTCAACGGCCCCATCGAATTCCGCCAACTGCTCCTCAACCGCAAGGATGAGTTCATGCGCCACTTCGCCACCAAGGTCCTCGGCTACGCCCTCGGCCGCTCACTACTCGATCCCGATCAGTGCACCATCCAGCAACTCACCCAAGCGCTCCAGGCGGACAACTACCGCGCCCGCACCCTCATCCGAGAAATCGTACTCTCCACGCCCTTCCGCTACACGCAAGGCCCCGTCGCCGGCGTCGAGCCTCCGCCCCAAATCAAAAAGCGCGCTAAAGAGAAGACCTTCAAATAAGAACGGCGCCCAGGCCTGCCACTCGGGCAGACCGGGCGCCGTTGCACAAAGCCTGACGGCTTCTTACCAGCGGCCGCCGCCGCCGCCACC
>JAFLBB010000066.1 GCA_017304135.1 Acidobacteriota bacterium
CCCGGCCCGTCGCCGCGGCCTGATCCGGCGCCCGTGCCCTCCCCACAACCCGGGCCCACGCCTGGTCCCGTTCCCGGTCCCACGCCCACGCCTGCTCCCACACCCACGCCCGCGCCCGCGCCGCGCATTGAGGTGAGCTATTTCCTCTTCGATCCGCCCACCATCCGCGTGGGCCAGCAAACAACGCTGAAATGGGCAGTGACCGGCGCGGCACAGGTGATCATCGAGGGGCTGGGCGGCGTGGAGCACCAGGGCGAGCGCACCATTCGTCCGTCCCGGTCCACTTACGCCAAGCTCACCGCTTCCGGTCCAGGCGGCGCCACCACGGCCACGGCGACCCTCTCCGTGGAGGCTCAGGCCGCGCCCACGCCCACGCCATCCCCCACGCCCTCCGGCGATGCGGCCATCGAAACCTGGAACGTCATTCACGACCACACCAGCAAGTTCATGATGAACCAGGCGTGGTCAGCCTGCGAGGGCACGCTGACGCTGCATGCCGACGGCGTGTCGTTCCTGTCCCGCTCCACGCGCGCCGACAATTTCCGCGCCCCCTGGTCCTCCGTGACCGAAGTGAAGACCAACCGCCTGCCCATCCAGGGCCGCCGCGCCTTCCACATCGAGCTCGCCAACGGCCGCAACTTCAACTTGATCCCCACCGACGCCTCGACCAATGGCATTGTCGATACGATCCTCGCCCAGAAGGCCAAAGGGGGGCGGAGGTAGCCGCTTCCGAGCGCCCTACAACCGCGTCATCGTCACCCGTCCAATGCTCCGGTTGTCGCTCGAGCACAGGTAGGTCCCCACCAGTTTCGATGACTTGCCCTCGACCGGGTGAAGTTGCCAGTCATACCGCCTCGACCCCGGCCGCTCCTGCGAGATGTCTTTCTCAAACCAGCGGTCGCCCTCCTCATGCAGGCGATAGCGGCAGCTCGACATGCTCTTCATGGTGAGGACTCCATCCATCGAACAGGTCGCCGCGTAGATGAGGTCCGAGGATCGATAGCTCGCTCCATAGTGTTTCGGCGGCGTCCCATGCGAAATATCGACCTCCACTTCGCCGTTGAACCAGCCCTGCCCCTCGGCGCCCGATTCGGGAATGAGCAGGTGGAGGGAACCGCTGTGGACATCGGCCACCTCGCCATCCCGCACTTCGTGATTCACCCACTTCTCGAAATGGATCTCAAGGCGCCATTCGCCCGAGTAGCCGTGAAACAGTTCCGTGCGGGGAATGTTGCCGGGAACGTCCAGGAGTCCGGTGGTCCAGCGCTGCAGGTTATCGAGAGCCTTCGCGGGAACCGACAGGTCACCTTGATGGCCGGGGTATTGGCCCAACCGGATGTAGAACATCCCGTCCAGGTCGGTTGGAAGGTGCACCTCGTCAAAAGTGCAGATCATCACGTTTCCCCAGCCCAGCCGGGCGCCAAACAATCCCATCTCGAATATGACGTTTGGACGCGAGAGCCGCATCGCGCCGTTCTCTCCCATCACCTCGTGATCCGGAGTCAACAGGATGAGCGCGCCCGCCACCTCGCGGTAGGCGCGGTCCAACGATTCCAGGTTGACGTAGCCTGCGTCGAAGAATTCCTTCCACGGCAGGACGTCGACGCCCCCCTCCCGGGTGAGGAGTTCGGAAAGGGCCTCCGCGTGCTTCAGTGCCGCGAACGACGAGGCGACGAATACCTTGCGCATGGCCCATCATTCTCTATCAGGGCAAACCCAATTACAAGGAAAGTGGAAATTTTGCCTGATCGGGAATGAAGCTGCCTCCCGATTCCCCTGCTACACTAGCCCCGTGAAGCGGCTTGCCTGCGCCCTGCTCACCGCTCTGCACCTGCTGGCGCAGCCTCCCGCCGCGCCCCCGCCGGCGCCCCCCCAAACGGCACGAGACCCCCGCTCCGCCGAAGCCGCCGCTCTATACAAACAGGCCCGCGCCCTCGCCGCCAACGACCCTGCCGCGGCCATCGAGCTCTACCGCAAAGCCCTCGCCCTGCGCGAAGCCACCGGCGAACGCTTCGACGAGGCCCTCACCGCGCACAACCTGGCCAGCGCCTACTGGACCATCGGCGCCAACGACGACGCCCTGCCGCTCCTCCAGCGCGCCCTGGCCATCCGCACCGAGTTGAACGACACCGCCGGCCTCGGTTACACCCACTACGCCATCGCCATCACCCATTGGACCTGGGGCGACGCCGAAGCCGCCCTCGCCTCCTACGATCGCGCCCTGGCCCTGTGGCGCGAGCAGAACAACCTCGCCGGCCAGGCCGACGTGCTCAACGCCACAGGCCTGGCGCTGATGTCGTTGGGCGAACCCGCCCGCGCCGAGGAGCGCTACCGGCAAGCGCTGCCGCTGTGGCAGAAGGCCAGGCATGCGGCCGGCGAGGGCTACACGCGCAGCAACCTCGGCATGCTGCAGTTTGCCGCCGGACGGCATGACGCGGCGGCGGCCGAATACAGCCGCGCCCTCGAGCTCCTCACGGCAGCCAACGACAGCCGCGGCATCGCCTACGTCCGCCACAATCAGGGCGACCTCGCCGCCGCGCGGGGCCAGTTTGCCGCCGCCATTGAGTCCTATCAGGCTTCGCTTGCCAGCAAGCGCGCCGTGGAGGATAGGTACGGCATCGCCCTCACGCTGACGCGCCTCGCCGAATCGCAGTTGGCTACCGGCGCCCCGGCGGCGGCGCTCACTTCAGCCCGCGAGTCGCTGGCGCTGCAGAGAGCGGCGGGCAACCGTACCGGGGAAACGGCCACATTGGCGGTGCTGGCGCGCATTGCCGGGGCGCGCGGCGATCGCACAGAGGCACTGACGTACGCCGCCCAGGCCGTTGAGTTGTCAGAGACCACACGCGCCGCCCTTTCAAACAACGAACTCCGCACCAGCTACTTCGCCACCCAGCGCCAGCTCTACGCTCAGCTCATCTCTCTGCAGTTGGAAGGAGGCTTGACCGGGGCCGCCCTGGAGACCAGCGAACGCAGCCGTGCCCGTGTGTTGCTCGATGCCGTCAGCGACGAGCGCATCACCCTCCCCGCGGCGGGGGTGGGCGAGCGGCGGGCACTGGAGCGCCAGATCCGCGCCGCCGTGGAGCGGCGCAACACCAAGGCCGCTGATGAGTTGCTTCATCGCTGGGCGGCGCTCGATGCCAAACTGCGCTCGGCCAACAGCGCCGACACCGCCGCGCCGGCGTCCGTCGCCGCCATCCAAGGGCAGCTTCTCGACCCCGATACCGCCCTGATTGAGTATTTCGCCGGCGACGAACGCGGCCACGCCTGGCTGCTCACGCAAGGCCAGATGCAGGTGATCGCGCTGCCGCCTCGCTCCCTGCTGGAAGAGCAGGTGCGCCGCTACCGGCAAGCCCTCACCGCGCGAGGGGAATCGAAACCCGGTGAAGCCGCCGAAACCCGTGCCGCCCGCATCGCCACCGCTGATGCGCGACTGAGCGCCGCTGCCCGCGCCCTCAGCGAGGCGCTGCTGCTCCCCCTGGCGCGCCACATCCGCGCCAAACGGCTTCTTGTCGTCCCCGACGGCCCGCTGCATCAGTTGCCCTTCGCGGCCCTGCCCCTGGCCGGAGGGCTGCTGCTGGATCGCGCCGAGGTGGTCACTCTGCCCTCGGCCTCGGTCGCCCTCCAGCTTCGGTCGCGAGCAGCCCCGGAGGTGGCAAACCACGCTCTGGCCATCGTCGCCGATCCCGCCTTCGATGCCAACTGGGCCGCGCTGCCCATGACCGCGCTGGAAGCGCAGGCCATCCGTAAGCTCGCCCCGGCCGCCCGCGCCCTCACCGGCCAGGACGCCACCCGCGCCGCGCTCCTCCAGCCGTCCATCCTCGACTCCTCCATCCTGCATCTGGCCACCCATGCCCGCGCCGAATCCGAACACCCTGCCCTGGCCCGCATCGCCCTGGCCGGAGGCGGCCAGCTCACGCTCGCCGACATCTACGGCATGCCCCTCCGCTCGCGCCTCGTCGTGCTGTCGGGCTGTGAAACGGCGCTCGGCCGCGAGGTGGCCGGCGAGGGTCCTGTGGGGCTGGCCCGTGCGTTCTTCTATGCCGGAGCCCGCACCGTCGTGGCCAGCCTGTGGAACGTGCAGGACCGCGCCACGGCCGAGCTGATGCGCCACTTCTACGACGAACTCCTCAACCGCCGCCTTCCCCCCGCGGCCGCGCTCCGCCGGGCACAACTTACCTTGCGCAACGACGCCCGCTGGACTCATGCTTATTACTGGGCGCCGTTTCTCATCGGAGGAGACTGGCGTTGAGAGAGGGATGTCGTGAGTTCGCCGCCCGAGCGCCGCAACCCATGGGCTCTGTCCGGGGAGGCTTTTGAACGTCTGCTCGCTGCCTTTGCGCCTTCGCGCGAAGAGGCCGCGCTGCGGTATGAGAGCTTGCGCCTGCGCCTTGTCCGCTACTTCACCTGGGAGCGCTGCCCGTTCCCCGAAGAGCGCGCCGACGAGGCCCTGAACCGCGCCGCCCGCCGCCTGGAAGAGGGCGAACCGGTGCACAACATCGAACAGTACACCGCCGGGGTGGCCCGTTTGCTGGCCAAAGAGTCGGTGACTGTTCAAATTCGCCAGCAGCGCGCCTACAACGCCTGGGCCATCACACGGACCTCGGAACGCTACGGCGCGCCCGACACGGAGTTCGAGGCCAACTGCCTGGAGGAGTGCCTGCGGGAAGTCCTGACCCCCGACGAACGTGATTTCCTGCTGGAATATTATCAAGGTGACCGCCAGGTGAGAATACAGTCGCGGCAGAGGATGGCTGAGCGGCTGGGCATCGGCTTAAACGCGCTGCGCAACCGGGCCTTACGGCTGCGGGAGAAGTTGGACGTTTGCCTGCGCGACCGGCTTCGGCCTCCGGGCCGAGAAAGCTGAGCGTGATGCTTTCTACGAATCGTCACTTGGTAAAGAAAGGGTGCTGAGCACGGGATGGGGAATCCAGGCTCGCATGAAGAATTGTTTCGCCGCTATCTGACAGGCTGCCTTCCGGAAGCGGAGCAGGCCGCCCTTGCCGACCGTCTTCTGCGCGAGGCCAATCTGAGTGATGAACTCAGTGAGTTTGAGGCCGAGTGGATCGACGCCCGGGCCCGGCGGGAACTGAGCCCCGCAGAGGCCGCGCAGGTGGACGCTTACCTCGCCCAAACCGGGCAGCAGCACCGGCTGGTGGCCGCGCGCAGGTTCGCCGGCGCCACCGCCACGGCCCGACGCAGCTCCCGCTTACCTATCTGGCTCGCCGCGGCCGCTGCTGTAATTGTCGGCATTGTGGCCTTGCGCTGGACAGCGCCTGTCGAAACCCCACCCACCCCGCTGGCGACATCACCCAGCCCTGCCGCAATTCCCTCGTTCGCCGTGCTGCTCACGCCCGGCACCCGGTCCGATGCGCCGCGCACGGTCACCTTGCCGCCCGGCACGCAGGAGGTGGAATGGAAGCTCGCGCTCGACGCGCCGCTGCCCCCCGGAGAGTACTCCGTCCGCTTCCGGCCGGCCGGCGGACAGGATGTGGTGAGCCGTACGGCCACCGCGCCGGAAGGGGCTACCAGCCTTACTTTCCGCATGTTGGCAGGCACTCTCGCGCCAGGCAGCTATCGCGTTCTGCTCGCCCCCGCGGCCAGCCCGGACGACCTTGTGAATGCATACACTTTCGTCCTGCGCGGCGCTCCCTAACGAACGATTCACAGGCGTTGCGGTAACCCCGGCCGGCTGTGTGCCATCCTGAGAAGAAGAGGGGAGTTGTGGCCCTCCATGTGCATTATTCCAACAGGATCAGCATGACCGAACACCCCGCCCTTGTCTTGGCCTTTGACCTCCACTTTGAGGATTTATATTCCACCGAAGGACTGGCCCGCGTCGACGCCGCCTTCCTCGACTCTCTGCGTGAGTCCTCACCAGCGCTGGCCGGGCGCCTGGCCGAAGCGCGTGCTAACCCCGCCGCGCTTTCCCTCAAGGACCGCTCGGAGTTGATTCTCGAACTGAGCCCGCTGTTTGAGGATTTCCTCGGTGAGATGTTCGGCATCAACCGCGAGCTGAACGCCCTGCGCGCCGAGTACAACTCGCTGGCGCCGTTACTGGCCATCAAGCGGAAGTTTGTCCAGCGCGGCAAACAGGTGCTCGCCATCAAGCCCGCGGAGGCCGCGGCGCTCGACGTCTCGGCGTTGCAGGCGAAGCTGGAGCAGGCCATCGGCGGCGCGCTTACCGAAGAATCCTACGCACGGGCCGTCGAAGGCTGGCTCGCCGACGCCGCTACGCACGCCGACCATCTCACCGCCGCGGCTCAGTACGCCGCCTGGGCTCTGCACACCGCCGAGGGCCGCCGGGCGCACAGGAAGGGCGTGCTGTTTAAGAAGCCGGAGAAGGTGGACATGTACCGGCTGGTGGAGATCGAGACTCTCACCTCCCCGGTCGCCGCAGGCACGATTGACAAGTTCCGTCTGCCGGAAGAAGAGTGGCGCAGGCGGCAGGGATTTCACCTCACCGACCACGGCTACTCCACCACGGGCGCGCTGGACGAGGCCGACTACTGCATTCACTGCCACAACCAGGCCAAGGACTCCTGCCGCACGGGGCTCTACGAAAAAGACGGCTCGTTCAAGAAGAGCGTCTTTGGCGTGACGCTCGCCGGCTGCCCGCTCGATGAGAAGATCTCCGAGATGCACGAGGCCATGGTGGCCGGCCAGCCGCTCGGCGCCGTGGCCATCATCGCCATCGACAACCCGCTCGCCGCCGGCACCGGCCACCGCATCTGCAACGACTGCATGAAGGCCTGCATCTTCCAGAAGCAGGACGCGGTGAACATCCCCCAAGCTGAAACGCGGGCGCTGAAGAACGTTCTTGAGCTGCCCTGGGGCTTTGAGATCTACTCGCTGCTCACGCGCTGGAATCCGCTCAACTTCGAGCGCTGGCTGCCGCGCCCCGACACCGGCTACAAGACGCTCATCGTCGGCCTCGGCCCTGCCGGCTACACGCTGGCCTACCAGTTGCTGCAGGAAGGCCACACGGTGGCGGCGATCGACGGCCTCAAGATCGAACCCCTGCCCGCCCACATCTCCGGCGTGGAACACCACGGCCTGCGCGTTCCCTGCGAACCCGTGCACGACGTGAAGCGGCTCTACGAGGATCTCGACGACCGCGTGATGGCCGGCTTCGGCGGCGTGGCTGAATACGGCATCACCGTCCGCTGGGACAAGAACTTCCTCAAGATTATCCGCCTGCTGCTCGAACGCCGCACCGGGTTCTCCATGTTCGGCGGCGTGCGCTTCGGCGGCACGCTCACCGCCGACTCCGCCTTCGACCTCGGCTTTGACCACATCGCCCTCTGCGCCGGCGCCGGACGCCCCACCGTCATCGACATGCCGAACAGCCTCTCGCGCGGTGTGCGCCAGGCCTCCGATTTCCTCATGGCCCTGCAGCTCACCGGAGCGGCCAAGGAAGCCTCCATCGCCAACCTGCAGATGCGCATGCCCGTGGTCGTCATCGGCGGCGGACTGACGGCCATCGACACGGCCACCGAATCGCTCGCCTACTACCCGCGCCAGGTGAAGAAGTTCGCCGCCCGCTACGACGTGCTGGTGCGCGAACGGGGCGAGGACGAGGTGCGCCGCTTCTGGAACGAGGAGGAGCGCGAGATCGCCGAGGAGTTCCTTTCGCACGCCCGCCAGTTGCAGGCCGAAGACGAAGCCGCGCGAAGCGAAGGCCGCGAGCCTTACTACCTTCCGCTGCTCCACTCCTGGGGCGGCGCCACCATCGCCTACCGCCGCCGCCTCATCGATTCGCCCAGCTACACGCTCAACCATGAAGAGGTGCGGCTGGCCATGGAGGAGGGCATCTGGTTCAGCGAAGGCCTCTCGCCGGTATCGGTCGGCGTCGACCGCTTCGGACATGCCGCCTCCCTGACCTGCGAAAAGCAGGCCTGGGATGAAGCGGCCGGCAAACTGCGCCCCACCGGGGAGCGTGTGACGCTTGCCGCCAAGGCCATCCTCGTCGCCGCCGGCACGCAGCCGAACACCGTGGCGCAACGCGAGGATCCGCACTCGTTCACTCTCGACGGCAAGTATTTCCGTGCCCTGGATGAAGATGGCACGCCGATGAAGCCCGTCGACCACACCAAGCCCGACAAGCCCGGCGTGCTCACCTCGGTCCGCCCCGACGGCCGGGCGATTTCGTTCTTCGGCGACCTCCATCCCTCATTCGCCGGCAACGTCGTGAAGGCCATGGCCAGCGCCAAACTCGGCGCGCCGGTGATTCACCGCCGCCTGCTCTCACAGCCGCTCACGCACCCGACGGCTCCGGCGTTGCTCGAGAAGTTGAACTACGAACTTCGTCCGCACGTGAAAGAGGTCATCCGCCTCACGCCGAACATCGTCGAGGTGGTGGTCGAAGCGCCGATGGCCGCGCGCGCGTTCCATCCCGGCCAGTTCTATCGCCTGCAGAACTTCGAGACACGCGCCCACCGCATCGAGGGCACCACGCTCGCCATGGAAGGCCTCGCCCTCACCGGGGCGCAAGTGGACCGTGAGCGCGGCCTGCTCTCCACCATCGTCCTCGAAATGGGCGGCTCCTCCGACCTCTGCGCCACGCTCACCCCCGGCGAGCCCGTCGTACTGATGGGGCCCACCGGCGCGCCCACGGAGACGCCCGCGGGCGAGACTGTGATGCTCGTCGGCGGCGGCCTCGGCAACGCCGTGCTCTTCTCCATCGGCCAGACGCTGCGCTCGCACGGCTCGCGCGTCATCTACTTCGCCGGCTACAAGAAGGTGATCGACCGCTACAAGGTGGATGAAATCGAACGCGCCGCCGACTGCATCGTCTGGTGCTGCGACGAAGCCCCCGGCTTCGAACCCTCGCGCCCCGGCGACCGCAGCTTTGTCGGCAACATCGTCGAAGCCATTCGCTGGTACGGCTCGGAGTTCAATGAGCCCATCCGCCTGCAGGATGTCCACCGCCTCATCGCCATCGGCTCTGACCGCATGATGGCCGCCGTGGGCGCCGCCCGCCACACCGTGCTCAAGGGCATGTTCATGGAGTCGCATCAGGCCATCGGCTCGATCAACTCGCCCATGCAGTGCATGATGAAAGAGATCTGCGCCCAGTGTCTGCAGCGGCACAAAGACCCCGCCACGGGGAAAGAGCGCGTCGTCTTCAGTTGCTTCAACCAGGACCAGCCGCTCGACAACGTCGACTTCGGCTGCCTGCGCGAACGCCTCGGCCAGAACAGCCTGCAGGAAAAGCTCACCAAGATGTGGATCGACCGCGGCCTGCGCCTGCTCGGCCTGCGCGAGGAACTGGTGGCGCAGGCGTAGGAGGCCTTACACCAGACCACGGCGGCTTCATGGAGTTCAGGTCGTGACGGGTTGTTTACAACGAGCGAGTCTATGATGCGAACCGTCGATCAGTTGGTGATCGCTCGAGTTCTATTGATATGCGGCACGCTGATCCTCAGCGTCAACGAGTCGAAGCCGCAATCGCAACCGGCGGCCTCCTCCTCCGACAGCGAATCGTCGTTGAAGACCTTCCTGCGCGGGTATCTTCGCGAGAAGATCCCGTCTCCCGGGGACGACACTCGCTACGCCAGTGCCTTTGTGGACTTGGACGGAGACGGCAAGAGTGAGGCCATCGTATTCGTTCTGGGGAGTGACTGGTGTGGCACCGCGGGATGCAACACCTACGTACTGGGGCCCCACGGGACATCGTGGAGGGTTGTGGGGAGGATCTTAGGCTCGAGCGATCCGATTCGTGTCTTGAACGCTCGATCCAACGGGTGGCGAAATATTTCGGTTTGGACGCGCAATCCAGGTTCCCCTAGTTACGAGGTCGAGTTGCGATTCAACGGTAAGCGGTATCCGCTGAGTCCGAAGATTCCAGTAGGTCAGGATGAACCCGGGGAAGTGGTGATCTCCTCACCGCCGACAACGACCTTCCTCTACCAGAAGCGCTCATCAGCAACGAGGCAAACCACGACCCCGCCGCCGAAGCAGTAGCCGCCCCATCACCGCTGGCACTGCGGGCAGAAGTGCGTCCCGCGCTGGGCCAGCACGATGCGCCGGATGGGTGTGCCGCACGCCGGGCAGGGCTGCCCCTGCTTGCGATAGACGCGGTGGAGCAACTGAAAGCCGCCGCGCTCACCCTTCGCATCCACATAATCGGACACCGACGAGCCGCGATGGGCAATGGCCTCACGCAGCAGGTCGACAATGGCCGTGTGAAGACGCTCGGCCCTCAACTTGGACAGGCTTGCCGCGGCGCGCTGGGGGTGAATGCCGGCGCGGTGCAGCGCTTCGTCGGCGTAGATGTTCCCGATGCCGCGCAGGAACGCCTGGTTGAGCAGCAGCGGCTTGATGCGCGTGCGCCGTTCGCGCAGCCGGGCGAGGAACTTGGCCGCGCTGATTTCCAGCGGATCGGGTCCCAACGAATCGTCGCCCTCGGCGAGGTAGCGGATGTTGCCGAACTGCCGGATGTCATCAAACAGAAGCAGTCGGCCCTCCAACGTCAGCACCGCCCGCGTGTAGGCGCCGGGCCCGGTGTCGACGAGCAGCGCTCCGGTCATGCCGAGCGACACCAGCAGCGCCCCCTCATCGAGCGTGAGCAGGATGCGCTTGCCGTGCCGCTCGACTGCGCGGATGACGCGGCCCGCCAGTTCCGGCACCGATCCCCGCAGCACGCGGCGGCCAGGGAACTCGGCGTTCAGAACGCGCCGCCCTTCCACCAGCGGGGCCAGGCTCCGTGCAATCGTTTCAGCTTCAGGCAGTTCGGGCACGGCGCTCAGTCGCAGTCCACATAGATGCCGTCGTCACGCACCTCGACGGGATAGGTTTGCAGGCGGACGCGCGGATTGAAGTCGTGCTCCCCCGTGCGGCAGTCGAATTCCCAGGCATGCCACGGGCAGACAATGGCCGTCCCATGCAGCGCCCCCTGCGCCAGCGGACCGCCGGCATGCGGGCAAGAGCCATCGAGCGCCCGCACCTCGCCGCCGGCATGGCACAGCACCACACGCTGCTCGCCGCGCCGGATCTCCACCATCTCGCCGGGAGCCACCGCGCCGGGCGGGGCCACTTTCTCAAACGCCATCAGGAGGTAGGCTAGCACGCAACGAAACGATTCCGGCTTGGAAGCGTCAGTTACACTAACAATATGTGGTACTTCGTTTGCTTGCTTGCGCTGTCGTGCTCCGCCCTGTTTGCCCAGGGTAACGCCACTATCTTTCAGACGGCGCCGCCGAATGTGGATGCCGCGCTGCGCGCCCGCGTGACCCTCTTCTACCAGGCGCACGTCGATGGCAAATTCCGCCAGGCCATGCAGGTGGTGGCCGAAGACAGCCAGGAGACCTTTTTCGCCGCCGACAAGCCGAAGTACAAGTCGTTCAAGATCAACAATATCCACTACGAGGATACGGCCTTCACCAAGGCCCGCGTGCTGGTCGAGGTGCCCTGGGAGCTGCTCACGCCGCTGGGCCGCATCGACAGCGTGCCGCGTCCCATGGCCTCGCTGTGGAAGCTCGAAAACAACGAGTGGTTCTGGTATGTTGTCCCCTACGACCCCTGCCAGGGCATCGAGGCCGGCCGCTTCGGCCACATGCACCGCAAGGATTGCGTCGACGGCAAGCCGGTGGAGACGTCAAGCGCTCCGTCGGGCCTCAATCCGAATGAATGGGTGAAGCCTGGAGATCTGAAGGATATGGTGCGCGCCAGCGACAAGCAGGTGATGCTGTCCAGCCACGTGCCCTCTTCGGTGAATGTGCGCTTTGACAGCCGCTTCCCCGGCGAGATCACGCTGGAGCCCAACGTTCCAGAACTGCCGGGGCTTTCCGTGAAGCTGCTGTCCGACAAGATCGAGTCCGGCAAGAGCACGAGCATGATGATCGCCTACAATCCCCCCGCGCCGCAGAAGAACCCCGACCAGGTGATCAAGGTGATCGCCCAGCCCACGGGCCAGGTGTATGAGATCCTCGTCACCTTTGACCTGCCTCCGGCCGATCTGGCCAGCGGTATCAAGACCAAGCCCAGCGGCAAAGAGGTCCACAAGAACCCCGAGCAGTAGACGTTCGCTCTACGCTTTCTGGTTCCTGGCGTGCTCTAACTCGCCGTGCCGCCGCATGCGGCAGGGAGTTTGAGCCAAGATGGTCGAGACAACGCGCACGCCATACATCCCGTTTTCGTTTGGTGATTTGATGGAAGGCCGCCTGCGCCGGGTGGGCGATCCCGAGGGTTCGGGAGCCAGGTCCGGGGCCGCCGCCAGCGCCGCCAAGGGGACCGGGGCTGGAGCCGTTTCAGGCGGAAGGTCGAGCCAAGGTTCGGCTTTTCAACGGGATCTGACCAACGCCCTGAGCGACACGAGCGGCTCGGGCACAACCACCCAGTCCTCTTCCACCACCACGCAGTCCTCCTCCACCACCACGGCCACCTCGGGCGCTTCCACAGCCGTCACTCTCTCTGATGGCGAACTGGAGTTGCGCGCCCGGCTGGCCAAGGTGGTTGGCGCCTCGGCGGGCCAGGTGTCAGTGAAGGAACTCACAGGGCAGGATACTGGCAGAACCAGTGGCACGAAGCAATATATTGTCACCGTCGATCCGGCTGGCTCGGGTGGTCCGGCTGAGGCGCTCGGGGTGAACCACGAGCTGTCGCTCCCGCTGGCCGCTGATGCCGCCGATTTCGACTACGACGCCATCTCCATGGTGAAAGACCGTCTCGAGAAGCTGGGCGTCCCCACCACGGGCATTCAGTTTGAGTATTGGGACGATGTGATCAACAACGTTGGCGGCCACCGCACCTTCCACTACATCAGCGCCGACCTTGGCAATGGCATGAAAGAGAACTTCAGTGTCGAGTGGACGCTCTACAATCCCGACATCACCGCCGTCGAAATCGCCCGCCTCATGCGCATGGGCGGCGGGACGGTGAGTTAACGGTTTCTGGCAGCTTTGCCGGTTGGCAAAAGAGCGCCGCCTCCCGGTTGGGGAAGCGGCGCTCTCTTTGTTTCAGCTGGCGGGTGGTTACTGGCTGATGGCGATGGTGGACCCATTGCCATAGACGAACTGCCCGTTGTTGCGAACCACGATCACGGCCAGGGGCCGGTCGTTGCCCGTCTGCGACACAGCCGGCACCTCAAAGGCGATCTCGTAGAGGCCCGTGAGGTTCATGGCGTAAGTGGCCGACACCAGCCGGACGCCCTGGTCGTTCAGGCCGACCACGATTTCGGCGAGGACGCGCTGGCCGGAGCCGGTTTGTCCGGCCGCGATCGCCGGGGTTGTCTGACCGATGCCGGTAACGAACACGCGGATCACCTCACCCGTGCGGGCGGGGTTTTCCGGCGTGACGTAGGTGCCGTTGGGACGGATGGCCACCGCATAGCGGCGGTTGTTTTGGTCAATGGTTTCAAACAGGCCCGGCTGGTAATCCACCACCGGAACACCGTTTACGGTGGACGAGCCGCCGCCGGAGCGGACGACCACGGCGACCGGCGCTCCAGGCACAAGGTCATACGGAGCCTGGACTGTCACCGACTGGATGCCGTCGATATTGGCCACCCGGTAGATCGGCGCCAGCGTGTTGCCGAACTGGACCTCGACGCCGTTCAACCGCGTCGGCCACGGTCCGATGAGCGCATTGGCGGTCACAGCTCCGACAAGCCCTTGGGCAATGCCGTCGCCGGAGATGGTCACCAGGCCGCCCGGCGTCAACGCGCCGAACTCCCCGCTGGCCGTGTTGCGGAAGCTGTTCAGGCCGATCACCGGCCCGGGCAGGTTCACGGTAAGGGTGAACGTCACCGGAGCCAGGTTGCCAATCGCGGCGCGCACCGTAATAGTGCCCGCGGTCGATCCGGCCCGCACCGTCATTTGGGCGCGGCCAGATGCACCGGTCAGCGTGGGCGTGGTGCCGGTAAGCGTACCCGCTCCGCTCACGATGGACCAATCGATGCTGGCGTTTTGCACCGGCAGGCTGGAGGCGTCGAGCACCTCCACCACCAGGGCCGTGGGGAAGTTGGCGTTGGTGAACGCGCTCTGGTTGTCGCCGCTGCCTGTTGTGGGTTTGCGCAGCGTGGTCGCCGTTTGCACGATGGTCATGCCGAAGTTGGCCGCCGGTTGCGTGCCGACCAGGAGTTGAGCCCGGATCTGCACCGCGCCTGGTGTGTTGCCCGCCTTGACGTTCACCGCGACAATGCCGGTGGCATTCGAGGTGGTGTCCTGGAAGGTATTGCCCGATGTGACGAAGGTGGCCGCCCCTGACAGAATCTGCCAGCGCACGGTGTAGCCTTGCAGTCCGTTGCCGGCGGCGTCGGTGACGCGCGCCTGGAAGGCTGCCGTGGCGGTTTCGCCGGGTTTCACCGATTGGCCGTTCCCCTGGACGATAACCAGGTTCGTCGGGTCGCCCGGTGTCACGATGAGGCTGATGGAGCGCTCGCGGTTGGCGCCCATGATGAGCTTGAAGGCGCCCTGGCCTGCTCTGCCGATCAACTGAGCGTCGCAGACAGCGATGCCGTCGTTGCCACTCAAGGGCACTGGCTTGGGAATGCACTTGATGCCTGGGCCGGAGGCGATGTCTTGCAGGTTTTCCACCTGGATGCCGGCATTGGGAATCGGTCCGGAGCCGGGGAACGGATAGGTAAAGCGGACCTTCACCGCGCCCGTGATCGTCTGGCCTACTTTGCCGCGGATCGTGTAATCCGACGGTTCGGCGTCGAAAAAGTCGGTCCCGTTCAGGCGGATCTGCGCATCGATCGGTCCGGGAGGCGCCCCGGAGATGATGAGCGCGATGTTGGTCATGTACATGTTGACGCTGCCCGCTACCGTGCTCACGTTGACCACGGTTTGCGTGGCTACCTGACCGAAGTCACTCGTGACAGGAGTGGTTTGGAAGACGTTTTGCGTCGTGCCGGTGGCGTCCGTAGTGGTCGTGCGCGTCGTCGTGCCGTCGCTTGCCAGTGTGCCTTCCAGCAGGAAGCCGACGCCTTGCGTGATTGTCCAGGTTACCGTTACGTTCGATTGCGGGTTGCCCGCGGCATCCACGACACGCACCTTCATCGGGTACGGCGAGGGGTTGCCCGAGGCAACGATCTGGCCGTCGCCGCTCAGCACTTCAATGCTCGAGCCAACGGGACCGCCGCCACCGCCGCCCGTTCCGCCGCCACCGCCGCCGCCCGTTCCGCCGCCCACCGTGAACGAAAAGCCAGTGGTGAAGCTGCTGCCCGTAGGCGTGGCCGTGATGCTGAACGCGCCTGCCGCGTTGGGCGTTTTGACGCGTACGAAGGCGAAGCCGTCGGCATTGGTCGTTACCGTGTTGCCGCCTTCAAAGGTGACTGTGGAGAGATTGGTTGCAAACGTAACAGGCAGCCCGAAGATGGGTTCGCCGGCCGCCGTCAACACCTTCACGCCAAACGGCAGCGAGACGGTGAGCAGCGCCAGGTTGGTGGGATTCGGGTTCACCGTGAGCACCTGGCCCACTGTTGCCGTGTTGGCCGTCTGCACGGGGTCGACGTACTGCACGAAGCCAGGTACGTAGGGCAGGTTGGCTTCCGAGCTCTTGTTTTTGCTGGGGACGTCGATTTCGTAGAGCACGCTCGGCACAAGGCTGTTCGGCAATGTGCTCAGCGGTGAGGAGATCCACATTTTCTTGGCCAGCGGGTATTCGCGGGAGTAGGTGAGGCTCTCGGCGATTTGCGGCGTACCGAGCGAGCCGAAGACCGGTTCGCTGACCATCGGCGGCGCGAGGTTCACACCAGGCGCGGGAAGGTCGGGAATCTGAATCTGGTAGATTTTGCGCGCCGGGTTCGAGCTGCCCGAGGAGATGGCGTAGGCGAGCGAGTTGCCGAGGATGTAGATCTTGTCGAAGGTCACTCCGGCCACGATCGGTTCGGAGTTGTTCAGTGTGACCGAACCCCCGCCGCTGTCGGCGATGTTGAAGAGATACAGCACCACGCCGGTGGCCGTGTTTTCGTTCGGCGCCAGGGCGCGCGTGCCGTCGGGGGTGAAGTGGAGCTTGCCGACTTTGCCGCTTACGGAGAACTGGCGGCGGCGCGAGTTGGCGAGGTCAAAGGGGTCAGCCAGAGGATTCAGTTCGTAGACCACCGAGTTGTTGTTGGTCGGGGCGCTGACGTAGAGCATGCCGTTGGGACCAAAGGTGATCGAACCGCTGCTGATGCCCACGAAGGGGCCAGCCGTGCCGATAATGGCGTTCGTCGTCAGATCGACCGCCGTCACTTTCTGGCCCAGGCCATCCATGATGAAGGCACGCTTGCTATCGGGGCTGATGACAACGTCGGTGGGCGACAGGCCGATGTCGAGATTTCCGATCTGCAGTTGTTGAATCGTGGCGGCGTCGAAGATGCGCAGGGTATTGCCTGTGATGATGACGAATCGCTGCCCGTTCGGACTCATCGCCGCGGCCGTGCTGCTCGTGCCGAGGTTGACGGTTTGTACCGGTTGGAAGGTGTTGTTGAGGACGCGCAGGATGGAGGTGCCTGACTTGGAGACGACCCAATACGTCACATCGGTCGGCACAAGCGTGGGCCGCGTGTAGATCGCATAGGTGTCGGTGGAAGACGGGAAGGTGGGGCCGGCCGCCAGAGGGGTCACCCCATACGCAGTACCGATGGGGTTCGGATCACTGGATGGAGCGGGCGTCTGGATCACCGTCCCTGCGATGAGCGCTCCCGCACACAGAGTGGCGAGGGCGAACAGGGCTAACGCTGAACGAGGAAAGGACAAGAAAACCTCCTTGTGTCGAGGGACACGACTGGTGGGACGCGGGGTAGCAGCTTTTCTAGATTACCACAAAGGCAGGTACTAGGAACCGTTCGGAAATGCAAAAAGGGGGAGAGCCGAAGCTCTCCCCCTCCTTGAGTCGTCAGCCGAAGCCGACGTCTTGGTTAGTGACCAAGGACTTCCGACTTCGAGCCAGTGCGGCTGCCGATGGCGGCGTCGAGCACCAGGGCAACATAACCCTGAGCCAAGCGCTGCGCACCGAGGTCGCTGATGAAGGCGTAGCCGTGGGCGTACTGGAAGGCGCACTGGGCGATAACATAACCCTGGAAGCCAGCCGTAGCCGTCACAGCGCCGCCGCTCGAAAGCGACCAAGCGAAGTGCTCGCCACCCGTGATGGAGGGCGAGGGATACGCCAAGCAAACCTTGTTGCTGCCGATGTAACCGTAGAAGTTCACCGTGCAGGAACCGGTCTGGAGGGACGTACCAAACGGATCCTTGGAGGTGTTCGCGATCGCCAGACCCGTGTCAAACGGACCCTGGTTGGTAACGAACGGGAACAGCAGGTTCGTCACGCAAGCATTGATCGTGAACATGTTCTTGTTGTTGTTGGCCGGATCCTCGACGAAGCGCGGAATCGGAGCCGAGCTGGACGCCGTGGCCGTGGTGGACAGCGGAGCCAGGTGGCCGGAGGCCGAAGCCGTGCCGAGGGTCGGCAGGTTGCTGCTGGTGTTGGCCTGGTAGGCAACCACGAACGGAATGCGCAGGCTTTCAAAGGCCGTCGTATCCGTCTGGAGGATTTCCCAAGCCTGGGTGGCGGCGTTGCCAACCGGAACGATCTCGACGATGCCGTTGCCGGAGGTCGGAGCAACCCAGGAGGCGGCGCCGGACTTCAGGTTGAGATCGGTACAATCAGCAGCCGAGCAGCTCTGGACGACGTTGGACTTGGCGAAGGGCGCCGAGCCGTTGGCGTCGGTCACAACCGCACGGGCCCAGCCGGTCTGGACGAGCGTCGTGCCGCTGAGGGAGTTGGCCTTCAGCTGCGCCGAAGCGATCGCGAAGAAGCGGGCGCCCTGGGGCAGGTTGGCGAAGCGAGCAATCACGCGGGTGCCATGGGTGGCAATGCCGGCGCCATTGAACTCGTTGGTGAGGCTGCCGCGCTGGGAAGCAGAGGAGCTCTGCAGGGGCCAGCTGGTGAAGCCCGTGACGTTGGTCTTGGTGCCGAGAACGTAGTGGCCGGTCTCCGTCTGGTAGGGGAGGCCGAGCTGATCGTTCGAGATCACCGGCGGCGAATCATCGCTGCTGGCGGCAGGCGTGTTCGTCGAACGGCGGCGGAACACGGTCGGGAACCGCTCGTCGTAACGGAGGTTGAACTGGGAGTTCTGGATACCACCGTTGTCCGTGGTCAGATCCTGATCGGAGGGCGAGGTCGCGAAACGGGAACCGCTGGAGTTCACGTAGTTCTGCGATTCGCACTGCAGGAAGGTGTCAACGCCACCGTCGATGGAGAAGTCCATCGGGGTCTGGGCGATGGCAACCGTCGGGCTCGGATTCGTGATCGGCATGGCGATCGGGTTGGTAACACCCGAAGCGTTGGTCGACACGATGAGGAGCACCGAGCTCTGATTGCCGCGCGGGTTGTTCAGCTGCGAAGCGTTCACGCGAACGTTCGTGATGCGGAACACGCGGGTGGTGTTGGTGCCCGGGGGATCGATCGGGATACCTTGCCAGATCAGAGAGTTGTTGCCCGAGTAACGGCCCTGGAAGGCGTTACCGCGGTAGGTCTGGGTGGCGCCACCCAGGTTCACGCGCGGGTAAACAGCAGCGCTGACGGCCGGGGCCGGGGTGGCAGGATCATAGGCGCCGATGCCGGAGCCATAGAGACCGCCGCCAGGACCAACCACGCCGATGCCGGTGCCGACATGATTGCCGCACACGCCAACGGTGGCCAGCTGGCCGCTGCCAACGCCAACACCTTCCGGATACGCCGACGAACCGCAGATGGTCTGCTGGGCGGGCTGCGGCTCATCGATGAAGAGCAGCGCTTCGGACCAGTTACCACCCGAGGTGCCGGTGATGCGGCTGGTGATATTGATGACCGGCGAGGTGAACACCTGGATGTTGACCTGGGGCAGAACCTCGTCCAAAGGACGGGGACGGCCGCCGGAGCAGATGATGAGCACGTCGCCAACCATTTCCGTGACGCCATTGTCGCGGATGGAGGGCGTGCCGGCGGCCTGCGCGGTGCAGGACAGCGGCGGCTCAAAAGCAACGACCTGAGCCATCGCCATGCTGGCAAACAACGCCAACGCGACGACAGTCAGAAACAACTTGCGAAAATCAAGCATTTCCTTCTCCTATTGTGCAAACTGAGAAAATCGAATTGATGGGAGTCTTCTTCAACCTGAGCCTCAAAATCCCGCTCGAACAGAAGGTCGCAAGACCCGGACTCCGGTGTTTACGGAGGCGCTCGGCCCGGTGAGGCCGGCATCCCTATTTCCGTTCCGTTGTCCTTGATACATCAGCACCTGCAAGCTCTGTTATTTTTCTTGTTCTTGTTCTTTAACTTCTGTTTGTGCTCTCGGGATTCATTCGTGGATGAATGCCTCGTGATGGATCTCACTTGGACGCAGTCAGAATATTCATAACACTGTCCAGGGCGGCAAGTCAAGCATCCTCGCCCATTTACGGGCGGGATCTGCCACCGCGGCTGCCATTCGCAACCAACGTTCGATTTAACCATGCGCAGCCGGTTTGGTCAAGTTTTTTCAGTGGTTTGCGCATTTCCATCATTGAACGGCAACGGTCACGGGCGCGGCGTTGGATTCCGCTACACGCAACCGAAGCTCCTGCGCCAGCCCCGGAGGGGCGTCAGCGGGAATTATTAAATTAATTTGATAGAGGCCGGGGAAGCCGGGCGCCTGGCCCGCGTACTGCACCACCAGCGGCCGCCCTTCGAGGGTGGCCTCCACTGCCGCGAGGGCGTAGTCGAGGTTGCCGCGCCGTTGCACGGCGCCTAACCCGGTGGCATACAGGACCAGCACCTGGCCGCGCGTGGCCGGCGAATCGGAAGAGTTGAGGGTTCCGTTCTGGTTTACCGCCGCCGGACGCCCGCCGGAGAGGATGAAGATGGCGGGCGAGACGGGAACAATTTCGATGGTTTGCGTGGTGGAGCCGTAGGGTGATCGGATGGTGAGCGGGTGGCTGCCGGGCGGGAGATCGCTGGGGAGGACGAAGTTGAGCTGGAAGGGCAGCGCGGCGAGCACCTGAGCGGGCTGGCCGGCGATTTCAACCGTTGTTTCGCCGGCCGGGCTGGCCAGTCCGGAGCCGAAGGCCGAGGCGAGGGCACCGGGCGAGAGGTCGGGCTTGAAGCTGGCGGCGTTGACGACGGCGGAGGAGGCAAACAGGACGGTGAGCGGCCCGGCTTCCCAACCGGTGGCCGGGCGGGAGAGGCGGTAGGAGGCCGCGCCGTTGACGCCGATGCCCTGGCGGCCCGTGGGCGAGCCGAGGTCGGTGAGGATCAGGGCGCGGTCAGAGGGCGAGGTGGCATCGAGCTGGTAGGCGCTTTCGAGGCCGTCGCAGGCGCGCAGGGAAAGCGTGGGCGGGGTTTGCAGGGGGAGGTCGGCGCCATTGAAGGTGGAGGCGGCCCAGGAGAGGGTTTGGCCGCAGCGGCCGTTGAGCCCGGTGACGTCGAAGTTCAGGTTGACGGCGGAGAGGAGGAAGCCCGGCGTGGAGGCGGATTGGGGATCGAGGCTGACGGCGGCGGCGATGGTGGCTTTGGCCGCGCCGGAAGGAAGAGTGAAGCCGGTGACGTAGTCCTCGACGGCGGGCCGTGCCAGGCGCGGATTGGGATCGCGCACGAGGATGCCGCCGGAGGGGTTGACGCCCATGGCGGCGACAAAGTGAACGCCGGCGGGGGCACCGTTGACGCTGAGGTGAAGGGCGACCAGGGCGGGGCGGCCGAGGGCGATGACATCGCGGATGGCCTCGGTGGTGGGCTCGATAGGCGTGATCTGCACGGGCGAGCCGGTGAAGGCGCTTGCGCGCCAGAGGTTCACGGTGGGCTCGGCGCCGTCGTGGAGCAGGAAGCCGTCGCAGATGCGCGTGCCGGCGGAGTCGAACTGGCAGAGGTCCTTGAGGAAGGTGTTCAACAGGGAGGGGTCGGCGGGGCCATTGGGCGAGGGGAGCTGGCCGGTGTTCTGGAGGTGGCGCAGGAGGTTGGCGGTGGAGACCAGCAGCGAGCCCTGGTTGGCGATGGTGGCGGGTCCGGGGCCGAGCAGCGAGCCGTTGCCGGCCTGGGTGTAGTTGGGGAAGTTGGAGAAGGTGGTGGAGGCGGCGCGGGCGCTGAAGGTGACCACCTGGCCTCCGGCTTCGGCGGTGGCCAGGGCGACGGTTTCCGAGAACGGCATGCGGAGGAAGGCCTGGGCTTCGCCCTGCGAGTTGGTGACGGTGTCGGCAAGTTCGATGCGGGCGCCGGGGGAGGCGACAAAGCGCACGGTGGTGTTGCGGACCGGGAGTCCGAATTCGTCGCGGAGGCGGACCTGGAAGGCTTGCGGGAGGCGGCCGCCGGGGACGCCGGTCTGGAAGTCGCCGCGGAGCTTGGTGAGCGTGTTGAGGGTTTCGGCGGTGGCCTGGACGACGAAGGAGCCGACGGCGATGGCGGTGCCGTTGACCTCGACGGCGCGGAGGGTGACCAGCGTGCTGGCGGTGGTGGCGGGGATGATCATCTCCCAGGCGTAGGCGCCGGACAGGGTCTGGATGAGAAAGTCAGGCCGGCCGCTGACCGAGATGCGCAGCGTGGCGCCGGCGGGGAAGCCTCCGGCGGCGAGGCGGACGCGGCTGCCGGCGGCGACGTTGCCGGGAGTGGCGCTGATTTGGGGTGTGCGCAGGCGCTCATTGAGTTGGGGAGCACCGGCGGCATCGAGCAGGAGCGTGCCGCCCTCGAACTCCTGGCGGCGGATGCCGGCCGAGGTGACCTCTTCCGAGGTCGGCAGGCCGAGTTTGCCGGTGGGTCCGCCCTGGCCCTGGTAGGCTGCGAGCATGGTGGTGCGGACGAGGTAGACCTGGTTGGCGCGGTCGCCGGAGGTGGCGTAATAAAAGGTCCCGTTGCCGAAGGGTTGGGATATAGAAGAGGTAGCGGTGAAGCTGAGGGCGGTTTGGGTGGGACCGGTGGGCGAGCCGGCGGGTCCGGTTTCGTAGTTGAGGACGGCCCAACGGGCGAGGATGGGGTTGACGATGAGTTGGACGGGGGAGCCGGCGAGGGCGCCGCTCTGGAAGGTTTGGCGGAGGCCGCTGACGGCGTCGGCGGTGGGGTAGCCGAGGGTGCCGGTGGGGCCGCCGAGTTCGAGGTAACGGGTGAGGATGGCGCCGGTGAGGACGAAGGCGGAGCCGAGGGTGTCGGGCTTGGCGAGGAGGTAGCGTGTGCCGCCGTCAGGGGAGGTGAACTCCTGGATGTAGCCGAGGCCGGAACGGCGGACGGTGGTGGCGGTGGGGAGCTTCACCTGGATGCGGGTTCGGGCGAGGGCGTCGATGAAGCTTTGGGCGATGGCGGCCGAGGGCGAGCCTTCGCCAGCCTGGCAGCAGGGGGCGGAGACGAAGACGGGGAGGGCCTTGCTGACCTTGCCTTCGCTGACAGCGGTGATGACGGCGCTGCCGCCGCCGACGGCGCGGAGGGTGGCGCGGGCGCCGCTGGGGTCGATGGCGACGACGCGGCTGTTGGAGGTGTTCCAGGAGACGACGCGGCCGGGGAGCAGTTCGCCCTTGGCTGAGTAGGTGGTGGCGGAGATCTCAACGCGGTCGCCGAGCTTCAGGTTGAGGGTGTCAGAGGCGGCCGAGAGGAGGACGGAACTGACGGGGAAGAGGATGGTGGGTTCCTGGCCGGTGACGTACTCGATGGTGCCGCCCTCGAAGGTTTGGCGGCGGCGGCCGTCGGGGAGGAGGAGTTCGTCGGAGGTGGGCAGGCCGAGGAGGGCGGTGGCGCCGCCGTTGGCGCCGACGTAGTAGCTGTAGATGGGCTCGTAGACGGCGAGGGTGCGGCCGGTATTGGCGCCGGAGAGGATGGTGAAGATCTCGCCGCGGGAGAAGCGCTGGCGGTCAGCAGTGGCAGAGGTGCCGGCGCCGGAGGTGACGGTTTGGACGGCGCTGATGGCGGGGCCGAGGGTGTTCATGCCGCCGACGCCGATCCACTTGGTGTAGTAGGCGCCGTCGATGAAGTAGTTGGCGCCCGTACCCTGGGCGGTGAGGACGAACAGGACGTGGCTTTTGTCGAAGAACTGGTAGAGGCAGGCGGTGATGGCGGCGGGGCACTGTTGGGTGTCGCCCTGGGGGTAGCCGGCGGTGGCGACAGTGAGGCCGGTCCAGTAGTCGTAGAGCGGGCCGCGGACCTGCCAGACTTCACCGGCGAGGCCGGCGCCGGAAGCGGCGGGGTCAGGCAGGACGAGGGCGTGGACGCGGTTGTTGCCGAGGGTGGTGTCGCCGAACTCCTGGACGTAGCCGGTGGGGCCGAGGCGCTTGACGTTGCCGAGCGGGGGGAGGTTGGCGATGTTGGTGAAGGCGCCGCGGGTGAAGGCGGTTTGGAAGGCGATGGTGATGGCGTTGTTGGGGGCGCCTTTGCCGATGTCGTCGAGGGCCTGGCTCCAGAGGAGGGCCGAGGAGGCGAGGAGGGAGCCAACGGCCAAGAGGCGGGCGGGTTTCATGCGAGCGAAGACACTATCTTATGCCGAAACACGGTTGGGGCAGGAAAGTTTCGGAGGGGTTGGCGATGGCGAGCGGGCAGGGAGAATTGGCTTTGCGGGCAGGCTGGGGCGGCGGCGGGGCTTTGTTTGCAGCGCGAGTTTGGGTTCGTTTTGTCAAAAATGGGGGCTGGGCGCTTGGGATTGCGTTGGTCGAGACGCGCGGGTAGGATCGATGCGGATGAAGGGCAGCGTGCGGACTAGGAAACTGCTGTTACTGGCCGGGCTGACGGTGGTGGCGCTGGCGGGATGTTCACATGTGGCGACCACGGTGGGCGGGTTGCGGGAGGTGCATGCGGCGGTGAGCCGGATGGGGCTCGCCGAGGAGGTTGCCATCCATCTCATGAACGGGGAGCGGCTGAATGTGCGGCTGGTGAATCCGAAGCAGGAGCAAGCGAGTGAGGCGGAGCGCAAGGGGCAGGCGTTCGTGGTAGCGAGGCAGGCCTTTGAGCGGTATGGCCCAAAAGAAAAGCTGACGGGCGTGACCGTGAGCTACACGCAGCGGAAGCGGTATCTGCTGCTGTTGAACTGGGAGGAGAGCAGGACGTATGAGTTTGGCGTGGGGGAATTGAAGGCGCCGGCGGCGGTGGGCGAGGCCCGGCCGCCGGGGGTGAGGGAGAAATAGGGAATAGCGGTGTCCCTATTTACTCGTTGTCGCGGATGACCTTTTGGAGGCGGCGGAGCTTGTTGCGGAGCTCGTCGCTGGCTTCGACGACCTGGTTGGTGTCGTAGATGACGCGGGGGGTCATGAAGATGATGAGTTCGGAGCGTTCCCTGGAGTAGCTGCGGCTGCCGAAGACGGAGCCGACGATGGGGATTTTGTGGAGCCCGGGGATGCCGGCGGAGCTGGAGGTGTTGCTTTCAGTGATGATGCCGCCGATGGCGATGGTGTCGCCGTCCTGGACAGTGACCTGGGTTTGGACGTTGCGGCGTGAGAACGAAGGCGACTGAATGGAGCCGGCGGCGGGGGCCTGGGGAGAGCTGACCTCCTGATTGATGAGCATGGTGACGACGCCGCTGGGGGTGACGCGGGCGTTGACGGTGAGGGTGACGCCGGCGTTGCGATTGGTGATGGTGTTGGCAAAGACGCTGGAGCCGCCGCTCTGGACGCCGCCGGCGACGGCCTGGGAAGAGAGCGTGGGGACTTCCTGGCCGACCATGATGCTGGCGCCGATGCTGTCGGTGGCGATCACACTAGGGGCGGAGATGACCTTGGTGCGGGACTCGTTTTCGGCCAGTTGGAGGAAGGCGAGCAGTTCCCTGCTCTGGCCGACGAGGGCGCCGAGGGAGAGCTGGGTGACACCGCCGTTGAGGCTGCCGAGGAAGCTCTTGTCGGCGTTCGTGCGTTTCTGGAAGAACGCGGCGACGCCGCTGGCGAAGGCTCCGGTGAGGGAGACCTCGAAGATTTTGGCGTCGACGAGGACCTGGCGGGGCGGGATGTCGAGTTCCTTGAGGAGCTTTTCGATCTGGGACCATTCCTGGGGGGTGGCCTGGACGAGGAGGGTGTTGTCGACGGGGTTGGGAATGATGCGCGGGATGCGCATGCCGGGCATGCCCATCATGTTGTTCATGCCCATGTACATGCCGGACTGGTCGGCGCTGCCCTGGCCGACGCCGGCGCCGGAGACGGCCTGGCCGCCCTGGTTGAAGCCGGTTTGGCCGGGTTGGAGGAAGTTCTGCATGCCGCCGCCGGGGAAGCCGGCCATGCCCATGGCCGAGCCGCCCATGCCGGCCATGTAGCCCATGCCGGGGCCGGACATGCCGCCATAGCCGCCCATGGCACCGCCATAGCCGCCGCCCATGCCGCCGCCATAGCCACCAAAGCCGCCGCCCATGCCACCCATGCCGCCCATCATGCCCATGCCGTACATGGGCATGCCGCCATAGAGCATGGTGATGGAGCTGGCGAGGATTTCCGAACGGCTGTATTTGACGCGGTAGATGTAGTTGCCGAGGCCGGAGGAGGAGACTTTCACTTCGGTGTCGAGCTTTTCGACCCACTTATCGAGTTCCTCAAAGACGCCTGGGTTCGGCGCCACCGCGATGAGGATTTTGAGGCGTTCGACGGGGATGAGGCGGATGTGCGAGGTCTTCTCGTTGAGGGAGATGGACTTGATGATGCCCTCGATTTCCTTGGCGAGGTCGTCGGGGGAGCCGTGCTTGAGCTCATAGGTTTTGACGCGCTGATTGGCGAGCGTGTCGGAGTCAAACATGGAGATGAGTTCCATCACGCGGCGGGCGTTGCGGCGAGAGTCCATGAGGAAGAGGAGGTTGGCGGGGGTGTAGATGGTGACCGAGGCTCCGGCGCCGATGAAGGGTTCGACGAGCTTGCCGACTTCGGTGGCGGTGGCGTACTTGAGGAAGATGAGGCTGAGGACGGTGGACTCGTCTTCCTGGAGTGTGGCGGGGTCCTTGGACATGGGGAGGGGGAGGCGGAGGGCGTCGCCGATGGGGACGATGCGCCAGATGTCGCCGACCTGGACCATGGTGGCGCCGTTGATGCGGAGGATGAGGTGGAGGAGTTCGCGGGCATCCATGCTGCGGGATTCGCCGTAGGTGGAGAGGGAGACCGAGCCGGTGACCTTGGGATCGATCATGTACGTGAGCTTGAGCTGGCGGCAGAGGATGTCGACGACCTCGACGAGGGAGGCGCGGGAGAGGTTGAGGTTGCCGGTGAGGACGGGGGAGGG
>JAFLBB010000067.1 GCA_017304135.1 Acidobacteriota bacterium
GGTTGGGGGAGAAGGGGGAATTGTGGGGGGTGGGGTGGTGAGCGTGAAATGAGGCCGCCGCGCTCGGTTCATCGTCTCGATGAGCCCACCGGGGGTATCCCCGAGCCTGACTGCTTGCCAGAAGTGCGGCTTCCGTTTTGGCCTGACAAGATCATCGTTGGGTCGCCGTTTCTTGCGGGGCCGACTACTGACCGCGCCGACATCCAGGAGCCGACGGCAGGAAGCACATGCACGACTTGGCGACTACACGATCATGTGGATCGTGGAATCCGGCGGTCCAACTTGCCAGATTCCGGTAACCGGACCTACCCGGCGCCACGCGACGGCAACACACAACGGAAGCCGACTGTCTCCAGACGATCGGCGTCAGGGGCCCACGCGTTCTCCCAAAACCGGATTGAGTCGGGAGGCGTGTTCCACTCGCCTCCACGCAGGCTATGGCCGGGTCCCGACGCCGGGCCTGTAGGGTTCACACCGCCAGACACACCGGATTTATACCACGTGCCGGTCCACTCACAGACGTTACCAAGCATGTCGTAGAGGCCAAATTCATTTGGTGCCTTCGTTCGCACTGCATGGGTCCGACCAGAGCTGTTTCCGCCGTGCCAGGCAACGCGATCCTCTAGTCCAGGTTTCCAGTCTCGCTCGCCAGCTCTTGCTGCGTACTCCCATTCGGCTTCCGTAGGCAGCCGTCCCCCGACACGTTCGCAGTACAGGCGCGCCTCGTCCCAAGTGATACTGTCGACTGGTTGGTCGTCTGCTCTGAACCGGCTTGGGTTGCTGCCCATGAGCCGTTCGAAAGCTGCCTGCGTAACCTCTGTCTCAGTGATCCAGAATCCGTTTGTCAGTTGGACCTCAGCCGCAGCCGGAAGAACATGGGGCCGGGAATCCTGGGGAGGTGAGCCCATGACGAATCGGCCAGGCTCAATGCTGACGTAATTGAGTCCGTCAGGACCGCGGCGGCGCAACTCCGGTGCATGCTTGCAGGAAACGCAGAGCGCGATAAGCCAGGCCAGCAGCAGTACAGTCGCGGCTCGAACTGCATCGCGGAATATGGGGAGCATCGCAGCGTCTCACTGCAACAGTATCAGCCTTCAATCGCTCCGTCCAGATCAACCAATCGTTGCCAGAGCACGTGACACGGCGTTACCGGAATATGCGAGGTAATGGTAATAGCTTGGTCCCGGACAAGCCCGCAGGCCGCGCAGGGAGCATTCAAGTTGACGGGAAACGCCCGACCCATGGAAGTGGATTAACAAGCCCGATGGCTACCTTCTCGGTTCATACCGCATGGCCACCGCTCCCGAGCCTAACTCCATGCGGCTCACGAGCCTCAAGTCGACATACTTCGATAGGCCCGCGAACAATGATGGCCCGTGGCCCGCTAGCCTGGGGTGCACGATGAGCTCGTACTCATCGATCAAGCCCACCTCGGCCAAGGCCAGCGGGAGCTTGACGCCTCCCGTGGCCAGTCCCTTGCCCGGTTCGCGTTTGAGCTGCTGAACGGCGTTCTCGAGATCTCCGCGCAGGAACTCGGCGTTCCAATCGACGCGGGCCAGTGTGCTCGACACGACGTACTTCTTCGCGGCATTGATCGTCCGGGCGAAGGGTTCCATCGACTCAGGGCTGCTTCCTGTTCCCGCCGGGGGCCGAAACGCTTCCTCCATCATTTCGTAAGTCACCCGGCCAAAGATTAGGGCATCGGCCTGGTCGATATTCTCGATGGCGTGGCGATGGAATTCTTCGTCCGCGGGGATTGCACGGTGATCGCAGCAGCCGTCCAATGTGACGTTGATGGAATAGCGAAGCGGTCGCATGATGCAAGGGTATCGCCGAAGAGCTAGAGGTGTGTGAGACTGGCGGTGTTCATGACAGTCCTCCTCAGCGGGGTTCCTGCGGGCACACTGTAGCACTGGGGGGGGTGGGGGAGAAGGGGGAATGTGTGGCTGCGTGATGGTGGCTTGGGTGGTGGTGGGTTATAGTCCGAGGTCCTGCTTCGCCTGGGGCCAAGGAATGAGAGGCTTGTCCTCGTTACGGCGAATCGCCGCATCCAGTTCACGGGCGTCCTCGAGATCTTCGACACGGTTCTTTGGCCGAGCAAGTTCAGCGGCAATCTCCCGCATTGTCGGTTCTTTCGATTGCTGTACGAGTTCACCCATAGGCGTCTTTCCTCTGCTTCACAGCATAGTTCTCGATGTTAGCGCGGTCGAGACGAAAGAGGACTCGGTGGGTTCCGATTCGCAGCCGGTAGTGGCTCCGTTGACCTTCCAGCTTTTTCACATCCCCGGTCAGATTCTCCTGAAGCAGTTGCAACTAGCTGCCGATGTTGCGACGAATGTCTTCGGGAAGTTCGCGGAGCTGCTCTCTTGCTTTCTCGGAGATGGAGAGGTCGTATTGCATCGGGAGGAGCCGAGAGTCTACCAGCGTTTGAGGCCTTTGGCGCCGATGTCGGTGCGGGATTGCATGCCTTCGAAGGAAATTTTGGCGAGTTCGCGGTAGGTGTTGGCGCGGGCGGCTTCGAGGGTGGGTCCGCGGCCGGTGACGCCGAGGACGCGGCCTCCGGCGGTGACGATGCCTTGGGGCGTGGCCTTGGTGCCGGCGTGGAAGACTTCGCATTGGGCGGTGTCGAGGCCGTGGATGAGGTCTCCGGTGCGTGGGGTGGCGGGATAGCCTTGTGCGGCGAGGACGACGCAGATGGAGGGTTCGGGTTTCCAGGTGGGGGTGGCGCCATCGAGGAGGGTGGCGAGGAGGTCGGAGTCCATGCGGTGCATGAGGGCCTGGGTTTCGGGGTCGCCGAGGCGGGCGTTGTATTCGAGGAGCTTGGGGCCTTCGGTGGTCATCATGAGGCCGGCGTAGAGGAAGCCGGAGTAGGGATGGCCGTCGGCGGACATGCCGGCGATGGTGGGTTCAATGACGGTATCCATGATGAGGGCGGTTTGTTGGGCGCTGAGGATGCGGCCGTCGCAGTAGGCGCCCATGCCGCCGGTGTTGGGACCCTGGTCGCCGTCGTGGATGGTCTTGTGATCCTGGGTGGCTTCGAGGGGAATGGCGCGGCCATCCTTCACATAGACGATGAAGCTGACCTCTTCGCCGGTGAGGAACTCTTCGAGAAGGAGCGGGGCTTCGGGGAGGGATTCGAGAGCGGTAAAGGCTTCGGCTTCGTTGGCGGCGATGATGACGCCTTTGCCGGCGGCGAGGCCGTCGGTCTTGAGGACGACGGGAAAGCCGAGCGAGGCGAGATGAGGCTGGGCTTCGGCGCGGGAGGCGAATTTGCGAGCGGCGGCAGTGGGGAGAGCGTGGCGTTCAAAGAACGATTTGCAGAAGACCTTGCTGCCTTCGATGCGGGCGGCGGAGGCGGTGGGGCCGATGATGAGCTTGCCGTGGGACTGGAAGTGATCGACGACGCCGTAGACGAGGGGACGCTCGGGGCCGACGACGGTGAGGTCGGCTTGGATGGACTCGGCGGCGGCGAGGTAAGCGGCGGGGGACGAATCGGGCAGGGTGAGATTTGTGCCGATGGCCGAGGTGCCGGGGTTGCCGGGGGCGCAGTAGATGGTGGGTTTTGAGGGGCTGAGGGCGAGTTTCCAGGCGATGGCGTGTTCGCGGCCGCCGGAACCGATGATGAGGATGTTCATGGGTATCGAGAGTGAGCGGAATACAATGATATCAATGCGGGGAAGTTACGATGTCATTGTGATTGGGGCTGGGCATGCCGGTTGTGAAGCGGCGCGCGCGGCTGGGCGGATGGGGTTGCGTACAGCGTTGGTGACGATGAACGCGGACTTGATTGCGCAGATGTCGTGCAACCCGGCGATTGGGGGGATTGCGAAGGGCCACCTGGTGAGGGAGATCGATGCGCTGGGTGGGGTGATGGGTGAGGTCACGGATGAGGTGGGGATTCAGTTCCGGTTGCTGAACACGAGCCGGGGTCCGGCGGTGTGGTCGCCGCGAGCGCAGTGTGACAAGAGGCAGTACCGGGTGCGGATGAAAGAAGTTTTGGAGCAGGAGCCGAATGTGCGGATTCTGCAGGCGGAGGTGGCGTCGCTGCGGGTTCATGGGGAGGTGGGGAAGCAGGTTGTGGATGGGGTTTTGCTGGCGGATGGGCGGGAGCTGCGGGCGGGGGCGGTGGTGGTGACGACGGGGACGTTTCTCAATGGCCTGGCGCATGTAGGTGAAAAGACTTACACGTGTGGTCGGAACGGGGAGGCGCCTTCGGTGGCGTTGGGGGACCAGTTGCGGCAGTCGGGGTTGCGGTGGGGGCGGTTGAAGACGGGGACGCCCCCGCGGTTGGATGGGCGGAGTATTGACTGGGACCGGTTTGAAGCGCAGGAGGGGGACCGGGAGCCGACGCCGTTTTCGTTCCTGACGGAGCGGATTGAGCGGGAGCAGATCAAATGCCACATTGCGTACACGACGGAGCGGACGCGAGAGGTGGTGCGGGCGGCGATTGACCGGTCGCCGCTGTATAGCGGTCAGATTGAGGGGATTGGGCCGCGGTATTGCCCTTCGATCGAAGATAAGTTCGTGAAGTTTCCGGACAAGGAGCGGCACCAGTTGTTCCTGGAGCCGGAGGGGCTGGATACGAACGAAGTCTACGTGAATGGGATGTCGACGAGCATGCCGCTTGATGTGCAGGTGGCGATGCTGGAGTCGGTGCCGGGGTTGGAGGAGGTGGAGGTGATCCGGCCGGGGTATGCGATTGAGTATGACGCGATCGACCCGCGGGAGCTGGATCACAGCCTGGAGGTGAAGACGATCGGGAACCTGTTTCTGGCGGGGCAGATTAATGGGACGTCGGGGTATGAAGAGGCGGGTTGCCAGGGTTTGATGGCGGGGATCAATGCGGCGCGGCGGGTGAGGGGGGAGAACGGGGTCCGGCTGGAGCGGACGGATGGTTACATTGGGATTCTCATTGATGACCTGGTGACGAAGGGGGCGGATGAGCCGTACCGGATGTTCACTTCGCGGGCGGAGTTCCGGCTGCATCTGAGGATTGATAATGCCGATGAACGGTTGACGGGGCTGGGGCGGAGCGTTGGGTTGGTGGATGACCGGAGGTGGGAGAATTTTGAGCGGCGGCAGAGAGAGCGGGAGGTGGTGCGGGGGTTGTTGGGGACGTTGCGGTTGAGCGCTGCCCGATTTCCTGAGTTGGGAATTGAGAATGGGGACAATCCGATGGCGGCGGCGTGGTTGAGGCGGCCTGAGGCTCAGATTGAAGCGTTGCGTCCGTGGATTGAAGGGCAGTATGGGGAGTCGGTTGGACGGGAGGGGCTGCGGAGTGTGGAGATTGAGTTGAAGTATGCGGGGTACATTGATCAGCAGCGGCGGCAGATGGACCGATTGCGGGATAGCGGGGAGCGGACGATTCCGCGGGAGTTCCGGTATGAGGGGATTCCGGGGCTGTCGCGGGAGATTCGATCGAAGTTAGAGGCTGTGCGGCCGGAGACTTTGGGGCAGGCGGGGCGGATACCGGGCGTGACACCGGCGGCGATTGTGGTGTTGGACTGCTATTTGACGTTGGGGGAGAGAAGGCAGGGGGTATAGGTCGCGAAGTTTGTTTCATTGTCGGGGGACGTGGTCGCGGTGTTGGGGCTGGGTGGCGCTTTCGGGTGGTGATTGAGGCGTTTTGGCGCGCATGGTCGACTTGCCGGGCATGTTCCTTTGTTCTTTTCGTCCCGTCCGGCGGATGATTGGTAGCGGTCGACCAGGGGTGTTTTGCCGGCTAGTCTGATTCATTCCTTGTTTTCCGCTCTCGCGGCATGGTTCGTTGGTGGTGTGGGTAACTTGCCGGGTATGCTCCTTCATTCCCTTTCTTACGTTCCCCCGTCAAGGTTCGTCGATGACTGGCCGGGACGATTTGGCGGTAGTGCTTCTTCACTCCGTGTTTCGCTCACCGCTGCCAGGGTCGTAGATGTCGCGTGTGGACTATTGGCCGACGATGCTTCTTTATTCGCTGTCTCGTCCTGTCCCGGCATGGGTCGCTGGGTTTGGGTTTTCGTTTAGGGCGGGGTGCCGTAGGGAGGAACGATCCGTTGTTGTCGATTTGAGTGCGACTCTGGTTCAGTGGCGGTATGTTGGGAATGGCGCTGTTGATGTGTCAATCAGGCTGATGTGTTGGTGATGAATTTGGCTGTGAAGGGAGTTGCCCCGATATGGGTGAGCTCAGGACGTTGTTGAATGGCTTCAGGCAATGGTCGCCGGAGCTGGATGAGGTGCAGGGGGATTTGTTGGAGGCGCATTTTGCGAAGCTCAGGCACTGGATGGGGAAGATGAATCTCACTTCGGTGACTGCGGCGGAGGAGATCGCGTTGCGGCATTATGTCGAGTCGATGTGGTTGGGAGTGAGGATTCCGGATTGGGTGAAGACCGTTGTGGATGCTGGCTCCGGGGCTGGGTTTCCTGGGGTTCCAGTGGCGGTTTTGGGGCGCGATGTGAAAGTGACTTTGATTGAGGCAGACCGGAGGAAGGCGATTTTTCTTCGGGAGAGCACGTTGGGGTTTCGGAATTTGGATGTGTCGGTAGGGCGGATGGAAGAGTGGCGTGGGGATGTGGATGGGGTGGTTTCGAGGGGGGTGAGGATTGAGGAAGTGCTGGAGTTTGCCCAGGCTCACGCGAAATGGTGTGGCGTGCTGACTAGCGCGGAGATTGCTGGTAAGTTTAGTTGGGAAGGCTGTGAGGAGTTGCCCTGGGACTCCGATCATGTCGTCGCCTTCCTCAACGTTCCACGTGAAACCACCTGATTCCGACAGGCTTATCGTTCCACGTGAAACAACTGGAGCCATGCAATGGGTAAAGTAATCGCGATTGCGAATCAGAAGGGTGGGGTGGGGAAGACGACCACGGCCATCAATCTTGCCGCGTCGTTGGCGGCGAACGATGTTCGAGTTTTGCTGGTGGACATTGATCCGCAAGGGAACGCGACCACCGGGGTGGGAATCGCCAAAGCGGATTTGCCCATGAACTTGTACGACGTGGTTGTGGGGACCACGCCCATCTCAAGCATAATTACGACGACACAAATGGAGGGGCTTGACCTGGCGCCTGCGGACCGGAACCTGGTGGGGGCGAATTTGGAGCTTGTGGACGTACCGCAGCGGGAATACCGGCTTCGTGAGCGATTAAAGGAGGTCCGGGATTTGTACCCCTACATCCTCATCGATTGTCCTCCCGCCTTGGATCTCCTGACGCTGAACGCGTTGTTGGCGGCGGACTCTGTGTTGATCCCGATTCAGTGCGAATTCTTTGCGCTGGAGGGCATTTCACAATTGATGGACACGATTGACCGCGTGAACGACTCGTTCAATCACCCGTTGAAGATTGAGGGCATCCTGCTGACGATGTACGATGATCGGACGAACCTGGCGCGGCAGGTGGCGGACGATCTGAAGGAATTTTTCGAGAAAGAGGTCTTCCAGACGGTGATTGCGCGGAGCATCCGGTTGGCGGAGGCACCGAGCCACGGCAAGCCGATACTGCAGTACGATGTCCGGTCGAAGGCCGCTGAGTCCTATATCAAGCTGGCGAAGGAAATTCTGGAGAATGACAAAGCCACACGAACAGACACGCAAGGCGCTGGGTAGAGGGATATCCTCGCTGCTGCCGAGCAAACCACAGGTTGCGGCCGAACCGGCCGGTGAAGCTGTGAAGGACACGACGCCTAGCCCAGGTGGGGTTTTGGTTCCGATTGGAAGTATTGATGCCAACCCGCTGCAGCCGAGGTCGATCTTCCAGCCGGAGCGGTTGCGGGAGCTCTCCGACTCGATCCTGGCCAATGGGATCATCCAGCCGCTCATCGTGCGAACGAAGGGCGAGCGGTATGAGTTGATCGCAGGGGAACGCCGGTGGAGGGCCGCGAAGTTGGCTGGGCTGACCGAAGTTCCGGTCGTGATCCAGAACCTGGTGGATGAGCGGGTACTGGAGGTCTCGCTGATCGAGAACATCCAGCGGGAGGACCTGAATCCGATCGAGGTGGCAGAGGCATTTGACAGGCTGTGCCGCGAAATGGGGATGAGCCATGAGGAGATTGCGAAGCGGACGGGGAAGGATCGTTCGACGGTGACGAATATGATCCGGTTGCTTCGACTGCCGGAGCAGGTGCAGGTGTTGTTGGCGGAGCGGAAGTTGTCGATGGGGCATGCGCGGGCGATTTTGGGGGTAGAGAAGCCTGAACTACAATTGTCGTTAGCTGATAAGGCGGCTGCCGAGGGGATGTCTGTGCGGCAGGTGGAGCGGGCCGTACAGAAGCTGAACGAAGAGCGGGAGCCCACGGAGGCGAAAGCGGGACCGAAGTTGGACCCGAACGTGAAGGCGGCGGTGGAGGAGCTGGAGCGCTTCCTTGGGACGCGGGTGAAAATCGAGCAGAAGGGGCAGGGGCGGGGGAAGATCGAGATCGAATTCTACTCGATGGAGGACCTGGACCGGATTTACTCGCTGGTGGTTCGCGAGGAAAACGAGTAGGCGGGGGTGGAGGGGGGATTGGTGCCGGCGGTAGGAGTCGAACCTACGACCTACGGATTATGAGACCGTCGCTCTAACCACCTGAGCTACACCGGCACAGGAACCAATATAGCGAATCGCCGCGGGCGGCGAAAGGCGGCCTCCGAGGATGGCGGCGAGGATGGCGGCGAGGGTGGCGGCGAGGGTGGCGGCGAGGATGGCGGCGAGGATGGCGGCGAGGGTGGCGGCGAGGGTGGCGGCGAGGGTGAGGGTGAGGATGGCGGCGAGGGCGTGCCGTAACGATCGGCGCTGGGGATGGGCGCTGAGGATGGTCGCTGTGGCGGGCAGTGGGCGTGGGCGCTGTGGTGCGGAGGTGGAGATCGGATGGAGCGTTTGACAAGGTGCTTGATGCTTCCGTAGAGTCGTTCTAGTGTCGTCGCTCGCCGCCGCATTTTCCGGCGTCTCCAAAAGCTACCCGATCTATCGCAGTCCCGGTGACCGGTTGAAGGAGATCTTCACTCTTCATCGCAAGAGCTTCCATGAGGATTTCTGGGCGCTGCGGGACATCACGTTTGAGATCAGGCGCGGCTCCACGTTTTGCATTATTGGGGAGAACGGATCGGGCAAGTCGACGCTGCTCCAGATCCTGGCGGGGATTCTCGCGCCGACTACGGGAAAAGTTGAGGTGAGTGGCCGGATCGCGGCGCTGCTGGAGTTGGGGTCGGGTTTTAACCCTGAATTTAGCGGGCGCGACAATGTTTATCTGAACGGGTCGATTTTGGGGTTGTCGCATGCGGAGATGGAGCGGAAGTTTCCGCTCATCGAGCAGTTCGCCGAGATTGGGGAGTTTATCGACCAACCGGTGAAAACCTACTCAAGCGGCATGGCGGTGCGATTGGCGTTTGCCGTTGCGATTCACGTTGACCCGGAGATCCTGCTGGTGGACGAAGCCCTGGCGGTGGGCGACATCTACTTTCGCCAGCGCTGTATGCGGAAGGTGCATGAGCTGCGGCAGCGCGGCGTGACGATCCTGTTCGTTTCCCACTCGATGGGAGACGTGAAAGCGATTGGCGACCGGTCGATGTGGCTGGACCACGGCCATATCCGTGCGATCGGCGAGACCGACAAAGTGGTGGCCGAGTACCTGGCCGCGATGTCGCAGAAGGACACTGCCTATCTGGAGTTGAAGCCGGGCGTGCAGGCGGCGGCAACGGTGGCTTCTGCGCCGCCGGAGGTGGTGACGACAATTCCGAACATCGACCACCGTCACGGGAATGGGCGCGCGGAGGTGATCGGCATCGCCGTGTACGATGCGTTGCAGAGGCCGGTCCACATGCTGATGCCGGACATGAAGGTGGTGGTGCGGATTTCCGTGAAGGCGCATGAGGCGATCGCCTCGCCCAATGTTGGGTTCATGCTGCGCAATCATCTTGGTGTGGACTTTGCCGGAACGAACACGTTGCGGGAAGGCGTGACGTTGGATCCTCTGCAACCTGGCGACTTGTGTACGGTGGATTTTCATCTCGACATCCCGACGCTGTATCCGAGCCACTTTTCCTTCTCGCCGGCGGTGGCTGATGGCCCGCTAACCGAATACAAGATGTGCGACTGGATTGACAACGCGCTCACGTTGCAGATGGGGCATGGCGCGGGACCTGTGTACGGGTACCTGCATTTGCCATGCAAAGTGAAGGTGAATTCGCAGTTGGGCAAGGCGGCGCCCACGGGGAGCGTGATCGTTGGCTGAGTTTACGGGCGAGCGGGTGATTCCGGGCCAGGTGGACGCGGACCTGTGGAACGAGCACTATGCGCGATACCTGTTTGCTTCGCGGCTGGCGCGGGGGCGGCGGGTGGTAGACCTGGGAAGCGGAAGCGGCTACGGGACGGCGGCGCTGGCAGAGTCGGCGGCGCATGTGACGGGGGTGGAGATTTCGGACGAAGCAGTCCGATATGCGGCGGAGAGGTACGCTTCGCCGAAGGTGGAGTTCGTCAACGCCTCGGCTACGGATACGGGACTCGAAAAGGGCTCGTTTGACCTGGTGGTGGCGTTTGAGGTGATTGAGCACCTCAACGACTGGGCCGACCTGTTGCGGGAAGCCAAGCGGCTGTTGAAACCGAGCGGGCAGCTAATCATCTCCACGCCGAACCGGGACTACTACGCCGAATCGAGGCGGCTGGCGGGGCCGAACCCGTATCACGAGCACGAGTTCGATTTCGCGGAATTCGATCAAGCCCTGCGGGAGTTGTTCCCGCATGTTTCGCTGTTCACACAAAATCATTCCGGGGCGGTGGTGTTTCAACCGTTGGGCAAGACGGCGGGGACGGAGTTGCGGATGGAGCGGGGAACGGCGCAGGCCGAGGGGGCGCACTTCTATGTGGCGGTGTGCGCGCTGAGTCCGCAGATTGGGGCTCCCACGTTTGTGTACCTGCCGACGGCGGCGAACGTTCTGAGGGAACGCGAGCGTCATATTCAGAAGCTGGAAGGCGAACTGGTCCAGAAGACGGAGTGGCTGGAAAAGAACATCGCCGAACACGCGGAGCTGGTGAAGACGCACGAGGGGTTGAAGCAGGAGCTGGAACAGCGGAACCGCTGGGCGGAGGAGTTGAACCAGCAACTGGCGGCTTCGGGCGAGCGTGTGGTGGCGTTGCAGGAAGAGTTGACTGCGGAACAGGCGGCGGCGCGGGAGACGGTGGCGCGGTACGAAGCCAAGGTTGGCGAACTGGAAGCGGACCTGGCGGCAAAGGTGGCGTGGGCGCAGGAGACGGAGCAGCGGTTGACGGCGGAGCTGGAAAGCAAGATGCAGGAGCTGGCGATATGCGTTGGGTTGCTGCAACAGGCCGAGCAGACGCTGGAAGAACGTACGAACTGGGCCCTGACGCTAGACAAGCAGCGCGAAGAACTGGAAGCGCAGTTGAGCGCCGTGCAGGCCTCACGATGGCACAAGCTGGGCCGCTCAATTGGGCTTGGGCCTAAGGGCCTTGGAAGCAGATGACGGCGCGGCTGTTCGCAGTTCTGCGTTCACTTCCCCTACTGCTGGTCTCTCCCCTCCTGATCGCCTTCCCGATGGCGATGCTGGCGTTGACCGACCTGGTGTGGAAACTCGCCGGACGGAGGCGAGTGGCGCGCGACGAACGGCCGCGGACACAGTCGGCGTCGGTGGTGATTCCCAACTGGAACGGGCGCGACCTGTTGGAGAAGTATCTGCCGAGCGTGGTGGAGGCGCTGAGCGGCCATCCCGACAACGAGGTGATCGTTGTCGAGAACGGCTCGACAGATGGCTCGGCAGAGTTCGTGAAGCGGCACTTCCCGAATGTGCGGTTGGTTGAGCACAAGACGAACCTCGGGTTTGGCGGCGGATCGAACTCGGGGTTCCGGGCGGCGAAGAACGACATTGTGGTGCTGCTGAACAGCGATATGCGGGTGGCAAAGGATTTTCTGCAGCCGCTGCTGGATGGCTTCACCGATGAGCGCGTGTTTGCCGTGTCGTGCCAGATCTTCTTCAGCGATCCGCAGAAGAAGCGCGAGGAAACGGGCCTGACGCAGTGCTGGTGGGAGGCGGGCGGTTTGCGGGCACGGCACAGGATTGACGACAAGGTGACGAACCTGTTTCCCTGCTTCTATGGCGGCGGCGGATCGTGCGCGTTTGACCGGCGGAAATTTCTTGAGCTGGGCGGATTCGATGAACTGCTGCGGCCGTTTTATTTGGAAGACACCGACCTTGGGTATGGGGCGTGGAAGCGCGGCTGGAAGGTGTTGTACCAGCCGGAGAGTCACGTGTACCACGAGCACCGGGGGACGATCGGCAAGAAGTTTTCGCAGGGCTACATCGATGCCGTGGTGAAAAAGAACTTCGTGCTGTTTGCCTGGAAGAACATTCACTCGTGGATCGGGGCGGGCAGCGCGCCGAGTGCGCTGGCGGGAACGAATGGGCCGTCGATCGCGGGTCACTTCTTCTATGCGTGGGCGGGGGCGCTGGTGAGCGCGGTGTTTGGCGATTCGCCGGAGCGGCCGAATCTCTATGCGCTGTGGAAAGCGTTCTGGCAGACGGGCGGAGCGATGGCGGCGCGGTGGCGGGCGCGGAGCCTGGCTGTGGTTGACGATGCCGAGGCGTTCCGGCGGCCGCTGGGCGGGTATTTCCGCGACCGGTTTGCGGTGATGCCGGAGCGGACTGAGAAGTTGCGGGTGTTGTTTGTCTCGCCGTATCCGATTCTGCCGCCGGTGCATGGCGGGGCGGTGTTTATGTCGCAGACGTGCCGGCACCTGGCGGAGTTGACGGAACTGCACCTGATCACGCTGCTGGATGCGCCGAAGGAGCAGGCGCCGCACGAGGAGCTGACGGCGAAGTGCGGATCGGCGGAGTTCCTGATCCGGTTGGAAGGGCAGCCGAAGACATTTGGCTCCATCCTGCCGCATGCGATCCATGAGTATGCGAACGCGGAGATGGAGTGGGTAATCCACCGGCAGTTGCTGACGCAGGAGATCGACGTGCTGCAACTGGAGTATTTGCAGTTGGGTCAGTACACGGGCGAGTACGGGCGGATTGCCACGTTCCTGTTTGAGCATGATGTCTACTTTCAGAGCGTGGGGCGGCAGTTGCCGTTCATGCGCGGGGCGCTGCGGCGGGTGTCGGCGACGTATGAGTATTTGCGCGGGCTACGTTACGAGCTGAAGCTGCTGCCGCATTTTGATCGTGTGCAGGTGTGCAGCACGGAGAACGAGGACTATGTGAAAGGGTTCCTGCCGGATGGCGGGGCGCGGCTGGATGCGCATTACCGGGCGGGGATCGACGTGACGCAGTATGCGTGCCACACGGGGGCGCGGGCGCCGAAGACGATGCTGTTTCTGGGCAGCTTCCGTCATGCGCCGAATGCGGAGGCGCTGGACTGGCTGGTGCAGCATGTGATGCCGCTGGTGTTGCGCGAAGAGCCGGAGGCGAAGCTGCTGGTGATTGGGAGCGATCCGCCGCCGCGGTATTCGCTGCCGGACTTTGGCGATGCGATCGAGCTGCGCGGGTATGTAGATGACATTCACGGACCGATGCGGGAGGCGGCGGTGTTTTTGTGTCCGATCCGGAGCGGGTCGGGGGTGCGGGTGAAGCTGCTGGAGTCATTCGCGAGCGGGATTCCGGTGGTGTCGACCTGGCTGGGGGCGGAGGGGATTGCGCGGGAGGATGGCGAGATTTGCCTGCTGGCGGATGAGCCGGCGGAATTTGCGAAGAAGATTCTCCGGTTGTTTGGTGATCCGGCGGCGGCGGCGGAGATGGCGGGGCGGGCGCGGCGGGAGATGGAAACGAAGTGGGATATGGCGGTGAGGACGAAGGCGCTGGTGGAGAGCTATCGTCAAACGGTGGAGGCGAAGCGGCATGGGGCTGGATCTTAACGCGGAACGCAGAGCGCGGCTGTGGCGGCAGGTGGAGTCGCTGGTGGAAGACTATGCGGCGGGGGTGGCGGAGCTGCCGGCATCGCCGCGGCTGGATGCGGCGGAGATCCGGGCGCGGCTGAGCGCGTTCCGGTTTGAGGCGCCGGTGGAGGCTGGGGAGGCGCTGCAGTTTGCGGCGCGGCAGTTGAGCGAATTTCAGGTGCATACGTCGCATCCGCTTTATTTCGGACTGTTCAATCCGAAACCGACGGCGATGGGGGTGTTTGCGGATGCGCTGGTGGCGGGGTTCAATCCGCAGATGGCGGCGTGGAGCCATTCGCCGTTTGCGTGCGAGGTGGAGGCGCACCTGGTGCGGGCGTTTGGGGAGCGGTTTGGGTATGAGGCGGAGTCGACGGACGGGACGTTTTGTTCGGGCGGGGCGGAGGCGAACCACACGGCGCTGCTGGCGGCGTTGACGAGCGAGTTTCCGTATTTCGGCGAACGGGGGGCGCGGGGGTTGGCGGCGCAGCCGGTGTTTTATGTGTCGGCGGAGGCGCACCACAGTTTTCACAAAGCGGCGCGGTTGTGTGGGATTGGCGGCGCGGCGCTGCGGGCGGTTCCGGTGGATGAGGCGCTGCGGATGCGGGCTGACGCGCTGGCGGCGATGATCGAGGAAGACCGGCGGGCGGGGCTGGCGCCGTTCCTGATTGTGGCGACGCTGGGGACGACGAATGCCGGAGTGTGCGATCCGATTCCGGCGGTGACGGCGGTGGCGCGGGCGGAGCGGGTTTGGCTGCACGTGGACGCGGCGTGGGGCGGGGCGGCGGTGATGGCGCCATCGGTGCGGCATGTGGCGGAGGGAATCGCGGGGGCGGACTCGATCACGTTCGATGCGCACAAGTGGATGAGCGTGCCGATGGGGGCGGGGGTGTATCTGACGCGGCACCGGTCGATTTTGTCGCGGACGTTTTCGACGCCGACGGCGTATATGCCGAAGGAAGCGGCGGGGCTGGAGGTGACGGATCCGCATCTGCATTCGATGCAGTGGTCGCGGCGGTTTATCGGGCTGAAGGTGTTTCTGTCGCTGGCGGTGGCGGGGTGGAGCGGGTATGAGGAGGCGGTGGAGCAGATGGTTCGGATGGGGGAACGGTTGAAGGAGGAGTTGGGGCGTTCGCGATGGCGGGTGGTGAATGAGACGCCGCTGCCGGTGGCGTGTTTCGTGGATGAAGAGGGGGGAGATCCGCAGGAGATTGTGAACCGGGTGTTGGCGTCGGGGCGGGCCTGGTGTTCGACGACGGTGGTGCGGGGGACGGAGCGGGTGATGCGGGCGTGTGTGACAAACTACGCAACGGGCGAGGGGGATGTGGTGGCGCTGGTGGAGGCGCTGAACGAGGCGCGTGGATAGCGCGCAACCATCCGGTTGCACATAGGGATAGAATTTTCGCAGTGCGCAACCTTACGGTTGCATGTCTGCTGACACTGGCTTGAGTCCACGGTCTACCGCGGACGCTATCCTGGAAGAGATGCTGAATTCGGACATCGGAACGGCGGCTCGCGTGTTTACGGCGCTGGGAGACGAGACGCGGCTGCGGCTGTTGATGCGGTTGCGCGAAGGCGGGCCGCTGTCGATCGCGGAGCTGAGCGAGAAGCAGCCGATGACGCGGCAGGCGGTGACGAAGCATTTGCATGTGCTGCTGAAGGCCGGGCTGGTGAGGGCGAGCAAGCAGGGCCGGCAACAGGTGTGGGAGATGGCGCCGGAGAAGATGAAGCAGGCGCGGCGGTGGTTGAAGGCGCTGGTGGAGAAGCCGGAGTAGGCGCTACTCGGGCTTGTGGGTGGCTTTGCCGCTGGCCTGGTCGCGGGCTTCCCGCGAGAGCGAGGTGTTGAACGAGGCGCCGTAGCCGGTGGTTTGGCGGTAGGGGTAGGCGCGCCAGGGGTCCTGGCCCTGGATACGCGGGTCGTTGGTGGCGCGGAGGACTTCATCGAGGCGGCGGCTCATGTCGAGCTTGACGGCGGAGTGGACCTCGTTGAGGGCGAGGTTGGTGAGCTGGCCGGGGTCGGCGGTGACGTCGTAGAGCTCTTCGGACGGGCGCTTGTTGAGGGTGAGCTCCACTTCGCGGCGGAACTTGACGCGGGTGGCGGGGAGGAGGAGCGAATCCTTGGAAGGGCCGCCGTCGATGTCGCCGTGGGTGGTTTTGTTGGAGCTGATGAAGTCGCCTCCGCTGGGCCACTCGTTGGGGAGGAAGTTGCGGATGTAGAGGTATTGGCGGCGGCGGAGGGCGCGCATGGGGTAGCCGGCGTAATCGGGGCGGGCGACGACGTGGCGCTCCATGGCGGTGACCACCTGTTCGCGGGCGGGGTCGATGACGCCGGACTTGTCAGAGAAGAGCAGAGGCAGGAGGCTTTTGCCGGCGATGCCATCGGGGGCTTTGACGCCGGCGACGTCGAGGAAGGTGGGAGCGAAGTCGATGTGGCTGACGAGGTCGTCGACGGTGCGGCCGCCATTGATTTTGGCTCCCCAGCGGATGGCGAGCGGCATGTGGGTGCCCCAGTCGTAGAGGTTGGCCTTGGCGCGGGGGAAGGGCATGCCGTTGTCGCTGGTGACGACAATGATGGTGTTGTCGAGCTCGCCCATGTCCTCGAGGATTTTGAGGAAGCGGGCGATTTGCTGGTCGAACCACTCGATTTCCATGTAGTAATCGAGGATGTCGGAGCGGACCTCGGGGGTGTCGGGGAGGAAGGGAGGCAGGTCGACGTCCTCGAGCTTTTTGCCGGCGCGGAGGCCGCAGCCGGTGTCGTAGAGGCGGTGGGGCTCGGTGGAGCCGAACCAGAAGCAGAAGGGGTCGTTGTTGGGGCGCTCTTTAAGAAAGGCCTGGAAGTTGGCGGCGTAGTCGCGGGCGTCGAGACCGGGGGCGGGTTTGGGGGTGTGGTTCACCTGGTTGAACTGGCGGCCGCAGGGATTGCGGTCGAGGCCGAGGGCGCGCCAATCGCCGGGTCCCCAGCCTTTGCCGGTGAAACCGACCCAATAGCCGGCCTTCTTCAAGAGTTGGGTGTAAAGGGGCAGTTCCTTCGGCATGGCGCCGTAGAGGAGGCCCGCTTCGCCGGTTTGCCAGATGTGGCGGCCGCTGAGGATGGCGGTGCGGGAAGGGGTGCAAGAGGGCGAGGCGCAGAAGGAGTGAGTGAAGCGGACGCCTTCGCGGGCGATGCGGTCCTGGGCGGGGGTGTTGAGGCCGCGGGTTCCGTTGGCGGCGGTGTGGAGCCAGGACTGGTCGTCGGCGAGGATGAAGAGGATGTTGGGGCGGTCAGGCTTGGAGGATTTCGAGCAGGCGGAGGTGGCGGCGGCAGCGCCGAGGGATTGGAGAAGGCGGCGGCGGTTCATTTGGTGTTCACCATGAGGACGGGGTCAGGGCCGGCGCCTTTCGGCGTTTTGAAGCTGCGGAGGAGTTTGCGGTCCTTCAGCGAAATGATGTGAACGGTGTCGATTTCTTCGGAGGAAGCGAAGGCGTACTGGCCGTCGGGGGAGATGGAGAGCGAGATGGGTTCGCCTTCGACGGCGATTTGAGCGACGGGCTGGCGGGTTTCGAGGTCGGCGATTTCGATCTTGTGATCGTGCATCAGGGCGTAGACGAGGTAGCGGCCGTCGGGGGTGACGTCGCAGCGGACGGGCCCTTTGCCACCGGTCTTAATCTCACCAATGGGCGCGTGGCGGGTGGTGTCGATCACGGTGATGACGCCCGATTCGCGGTTGGTGACGTAGAGTTCCTTGTGATCGACGGAGAGGACGCTGCCTTCGGGGCGCTCGCCGGTGGGCATCACCTTCATTTCGCCGCCGGTGGCGAGTTGAATGGCGCTGATGGTGCCGGAGCCTGAGTTGCTGACGTAGGCAAACTGGGCGCCGCCCTTGGTGGGGCCGAAGCGGACCATGTGTGGGGTTTTGCCCTTGGTGTCGTAGGCGCGGAGGATGCGGCGGTCGCGGATGTCGAGGAGGAGGAACTGGTCGGGGTTCTCGACGGTGATGGCGAGGCGGTTGGTGGTGGGGTCGAGGTCGATGCCGTGAGGGCGGAAGAACTGATCGAGCTTGATGGTTCCGGTGCGGCGGCGGGCGGCGAGGTCGACGATGGAGATGGTGTTGCCGCCTTTGCCGGCCTGCTCAATGCGCATGGCGCCGTTGTCTGTGATGTAGACGAAACGGCCGTCGGGAGAGGCGACCATCTCATGGGGATGGAGGCCGACCTTGACCTCGCCGACGCGCTGGCCCTCCATGGTGTAAAAGCCGAGGGCGCTGGCTCCTTTTTCGAGGACCAGCAACGGAGCAGACTGGGCGGCCAAGGTGGCAGCCAGAAGAGGCAAAAGTACAAACGCTCGCATGGGACCTTGTCCATGGTGACACATTGCGCTATTCTCATGGGCTCATGGAGGACTCTTCGCCCGCACAGCCGCACCTGGAGGAACCGGAAGGTCCACTGGTGACGGCACTGATCGTTTCGCACAATTCCGGGGAGGCGCTGCACCGCTGCGTGGCGGCTCTGGAAGCATCGCAGGGGCGGGAGCGGATGGAAATTCTGGTGGTGGACCAGGGCTCGCGCGATGGTTCGGCGACGCTGGATGCGGATTTCCCCGGCATTACGCCGCTGCGGCTGCCGAAACATTTTGGGATGACCAAGGCGCGGAACATCGGGGTGCGGACGGCCAAGGGTGAGTATTTGCTGCTGCTGGCTCCGGAGGTGACGGTGAAACCGGGCACGGTGATGGCCCTGGCTGAGGCGATGCAGGCGGACGGGGGCATTGGACTGGCGGCGCCGGTGGTAAAGGACGAGAGCGGAGAGGCGACGGCGCAGGTGTCGGCGTTTCCGGTGGCGGGGACGATGGCGGAGTGGGCTAAGGGGGGAGCGCCGTGGCGGGCGGTGAGCGGGGAGGGAGCGGTGAAGGCCGACTGCGTGTCGAGCCGGGCGCTGATGGTGCGCAGAGCTACAGTTGTAGGAATGAACTATTTCGATGAACGGTTCGGCGAATCGTGGTCCGACATGGAGATGTGCTACCGGGTACGGCGTGGGGGGAAGACGGCGGTGGTGTTGACGGGAGTGGAGGTGACGGACGGGGGCGAACCGGGATGGCCGACGGCGTGGACGCCGGCGCTGGAGGCGGACCGGAGGTTGGGGGCAGTGGCGTTTGCGGGGAAGCATTTCGGATTTGGGGCGCAGGTAGGACTATTCCTGGGGCAGTTGTTGGGTTCACTGGGCGGGCCTGGGGGGTTTGGGACGTTCAGCCGGATGCTTTCGGGGCAGAAGGTGGACGGGACGGAGCAGTTTGACTAAAGAGGGGCCTGGAAAAGGTCGATGGATGCGGAAGGAGTAAAACCATGGACGCGATGCTCTGGATGTTTCTCCCTTTGTTCACAGCCGCTGGGAGTGCGCTGCTTTCGTTTTACATCATGCAAGCGCGGATGGAAGTAGCTCTGGCGAAGGAACGTGAGGCGCTGGTGGAGGCGCGGTCGGACCTGAGGAACATGGAGAAAGAGACGGAAGCGCGACTGAAGGCGACGGAGGAAGAGTCGCGGCGGAAGTCGATGGACGATTTTCTGGGTGAGTTCCGGGTGGAAGAGCGGCACTACATGCGGGAGAGTAAGTCGCTTTTTATGAACAAGAAGTCGATGGTGTTGCAGGAGCGGCTGTACTTCCGCAACATCCCGTTGTCGAACTGGGTGGAGCACGAGTTGACGGTGGAAGAGGGGGGCGACGTGGGGAATCTGGCGCGGGCGGCGTCGATTTTCACGGCGCGGGCGTTGGGTTCGGAAAAGCCGGGGGCTCCGGCGCTGACGGGCGGGAAACCCGAGCGCGGGCATCACCGGATGTTGAAAGGCTAGGGGGGGCCGGAAGGCTCAGATTCCGGGGGCGTGTAATCCCACTGTGAGCGAGGCTCGTCATTCCCAAGTAAGATGGGCGTGATGGCAGAGCCGCTGGCTCATCGCGGAGTGCTGAGAAGCAGCACAAGTGTGCCGCAGGCAGCGGCGGATCTGCTGCGCGAATTCGATTCCTGGGTGGGGCGCGAACAAAAGCGCGTGTACCTGCTGTGTCTGCGGATGCTACAGGAAGCCGAGGAAGCGGACATGGCGGCGCAGGACTGCTTCCTGAAAGCCCACCGGGCGCTGACGGCCAAACAGAACATCGAGCTGGACGACCCTTCGAAGTGGATCACGCGGATTGCCGTGAACACGTGTTTGGACCGGTTGAGAAGCCGGTCGTGGAAACTGTGGCGGCGACGGCCGTCGCACGAAGATGAAGCGGTGATTCTGGCCAATGCGGCCGAAGAGTCGCCGTGCGCGGAATCGCAGGCGTTTGCGCAACAGATTTCGGCGCGGCTGGAGGCGGCGCTGGCGATGTTGAGCGAACGGCAGCGGGCGGTATTTTTGCTGCGCCACTACGAAGATCGGAAGTTAGAGGAGATTGCCGAGATCCTCGACCTGGATGTGGGAACGGTGAAAGCGCACATGGCACGAGCCGTGGCGAAACTGAGGTTGCTGTTACGGGACCTGTATGGGGAATTGAGATGAATGGGAACCATTGGACAAACGATGAGGTGGTGGACCACCTATATGGAGTGGGGCCGGAGGACGGCCACGAGCGGGAGTGCGCGGAGTGCCAGTGGCGGATCGTCGAGCTGCAGGCGCGGCGGGAGGCGGCGGCGAGTGGCGATGCGGTGACAGCGGGCTTTCTGCGAAGCCAGAGGCTGGCCATCGCAGGACGCATCGAGGCGCGGCGGATGGAACTGCAAGCCTGGTGGCGGACGCCGGTGTGGGTGGCGGTGATGGCGGCGCTGGCGTTGGTGCTTTCGGCACCGCGACCGGCCCGCGAAGCGACGGTGGCCGGAGGCCTGAACCTTGCGCAGGATGCGGAGATGTACCTGGAGATTTACCAGTCAATTTCGTCGGAAGAGCCGCGGGCGCTGGCGCCGATGCATGGATTGTTTGAGGAGCAGTAGGTATGAAAACGACCTGGTTGGCGGGATTGTTGATGGCATTGACGCTTGTGGCGGGCGGAGCGGAGGCGCAGATGTCGCGCAGCTTCTTCCCGTGGTGGGAAATGCCGTTTACGCGCGACCTGAACCTGAACGACACGCAGCGGCAGCAGATTCGTGAGATTCTGCGCGAGAACCGCTCGAAGATGATCGATCTGCGGGCGTCGCTCGAAAAGGCCGAGGGCGAGGTGGAGGACCTGTTCGAAGACTCCAACGTCGACCAGAAACGGGCGGCCGAGGTGGTGGAACGGATGGTGTCGGCGCGCGACAACATGACGCGGCACTTCACGGTGATGAGCTTGCAGATGCGGCGGTTGCTGACGAACGAACAGTGGAAGGACCTGCAAAGCCGGCGGAACCGGTTTGAGAACATGCGGCGTCCGGGAGAGGCGGGAAGGCAGGGCGCGCCGAGCCCCGGCCGGCCGAATTTCACGCGGCCCCAAGGCGGCACAGCTCCGCAGCCAGGCGCGGCACCGCAAAACCCGTAAAACCAACCTCGGCGGGGTCCACGCCTGCGGTATGCTGGCGGGGGGACCTCGCCATTGCAGCCAGAACCACGTTTCCTCCCGCTAACATTTGAGCGGCTGGGCTTCGAAGAACAGAAGCGCCGGTTGGGGGAGTTCCACGAGCGGATGCGGGGGCGGCGGAGCTTGCGCCACTTTTCGGCGGAGCCTGTGCCGTACGAGCTAATTGAAGAAGCAGTGGCGGTGGCGGCGATGGCGCCTTCGGGGGCGAACCAGCAGCCGTGGAAATTTATTGTTGTCGTAGATGCTGAGGTGAAGCGGGCGATCCGGGAAGCGGCCGAGGCGGAGGAGTTTGACAACTACAATAATCGTTTTCCGGAAGAATGGTTGCAGGCGCTGGAGCCGTTTGGGACGGACTGGCGAAAGCCTTTTCTGGAGACGGCGCCATATCTGATCGCCGTGTTCCGCGTCGATTATGGGATTGCCGGCGAATCGAAGATCAAACATTACTATGTGAACGAGTCGGTTGGGATCGCCACCGGGTTCCTGCTGGCAGCGCTTCACCTGGCGGGGCTGGCGACGCTGACCCACACGCCGAGCCCGATGGGATTTCTGGGAAAGATTCTGGGGCGGCCGGCAAACGAACGGCCCTATCTGTTGATCCCGGTGGGGTATCCGGCCGAGGGGGCCGAGGTGCCGAATATTCAGCGCAAAGCGCTTGCCGAAGTTCTCGTCCGCTACTAGGTTGCACACATGGAACTATCTGAATCAATAGCACTTGGAATGCTGTGGTACGTCGCCTTTCTACTCTCTGCGACGTGCCACGAAGCGGCGCATGCGCTGGCAGCCAAATGGGGCGGTGATTTGACCGCATACTCGTTCGGACAGGTGTCGTTGAACCCTGCGCCGCACATCCAACGGGAGCCGTTTGGGATGGTGGTGATGCCGTGGCTGAGTTTCCTGTTGGGCGGATGGATGATGGGATGGGCGAGCGCGCCGTATGATCCGTTTTGGGCGAGGCGGCATCCGCGGAGGTCGGGCTGGATGGCGCTGGCGGGTCCGGTGGCCAACTTCATCCTGGTGATCGTGGCGGGCGTGGTAATCCAGGCGGGGCTGCGGACGGGGACCTTCCTGCTGCCGGGTTCGCTCGGCATGTCGCGGTTGGTGGAGGCCAGCGGCGGGATCGCCGGCGGGTTTGCCACATTTTTCAGTATCCTCTTTTCGCTCAACCTGTTGCTGGGGACATTCAACCTCATTCCGTTTCCCCCGCTGGATGGGTTCAGCGTGCTGAACATTGTGCTGCCGGAGGGGAGCGCGTTGAAGTTGATGGACTTTCGCGACACGCTGGGGCCGTACATGATGCTGGGGATGCTGGTGGCGTGGAAGGTGTTCGATTACGTGTACGTGCCCATCTTTTCGATCGCGTTGCACATCCTATACCCAGGCGAGGTGTTCGGGCGCTGAGCGGGCAACGAAACACCCCATTGTTGACAGAGAAACAGGTGATTCGGCTAGAATTGGACTGACCCAAAAGCCATGGCGGTCGCTGTTCCCAAGTTGTTTGCTTCGTCGCCGACCCATCTGCTGGCGCAGATCGGGAACACGCCTTTGATCCATTTGCCTCGTGTTTCCAGTGAGTTTCCTGGGGTGGAGATCTACGCCAAGGGGGAGTATTTCAACCCCGGGGGATCTGTGAAGGACCGGCCGGCGCTGAACATGATCCTGGAGGGCGAGCGGAGCGGGGCGCTGAAGCCGGGGAAAGTGATTCTGGACGCGACCAGTGGCAACACGGGGATTGCGTATGCGATGGTTGCGGCGGCGAAGGGGTACAAAGTGAAGTTGTGCCTGCCGCTGAATGCGTCGCCGGAGCGGAAGCGGATTCTGAAGGCGTATGGGGCGGAGTTGGTGCTGACCGACCCGACGGAGGGTTCGGACGGGTCGATCCGGCGGTGCCGGCAGATTTTTGCGGCCGATCCGGAGCGGTATTTCTATCCGGACCAATACAACAACGATGCCAACTGGCAGGCGCATTACAACACTACTGCTGTAGAAATACTACATCAATCGGAAGGTAAGATTACGCATTTCGTGGCGGGGATGGGGACCTCCGGGACGTTCATGGGGACGTCGCGACGGTTGCGGGAGGAGAAGCCGGGGGTGAAGTGCTTCAGCATGCAGCCGTCAGTGGGGTTCCACGGTTTAGAAGGCCTGAAGCATATGCCGACGGCGATTGTGCCGGGGATCTATGATGCGTCGCTGGCGGATGAGAACATCTGGGTGGAGACCGAGGACGCCTACAAGATGGTGCGGCGGCTGGCCGAGAGCGAAGGCTTGTTGGTGGGGATTTCGGCGGGTGGGAACGCAGTGGCGGCGACGAAGGTAGCGCAGGGGCTGGTGTCGAGCAAGGAGCAGGGCGTTATCGTGACGGTGTTTTGCGACGCTGCTGATAAATATCTGAGCGAGCACTTTTGGGACGACCCGGAGATGGATTGGAAGGGCGAGCATGGGCGGGGTGTGATGGGGGAAGGGATATGATCCGGATTGGCGATGACGCCTGGCAGGTGATGGTGGACCATGCCGAGGCGGTGTTTCCCAATGAGTGCTGCGGGGCGATGCTGGGTTCGAGCGATGGGGAAACGAAGATCGTGACGGTGGCGCTGCCGCTGGAGAACGTGCATGCGGGCCAGCAGGCAACGCGGTATGAGCTGAGGCCGGAGGATCTGCTGAAGGCCGAAAAAGCGGCCCGGGCGCGCGGGCTGGACCTGATCGGGATCTTCCATTCGCATCCGGACCATGACGCCTATTTCAGCGAGACGGACCTGAAGAACTCGTGTCCGTGGTACTCATTTGTGGTGATGAGCGTGAAGGCGGGGCGGTACAATCACGCCAAGAGTTTTCTTCCGAACATGGAGCAGACGGAGGCGCCGGAAGAGGCGCTGGAGCTGCCCGCGACGAATAGGAGTGCATGAATGCCAAAAGTGATGATCCCGACGCCGCTGCGTCAGTATACGGATAAGAAAGACAGCGTTGAGGTCGCAGGGGCGACCGTGGGCGAGATTCTGGGGACGTTGACGACGACGTATCCGGACCTGAAGAAGAACCTGTACAACGATGAGGGGAAGCTGCGGAGCTTCGTCAATGTGTACGTGAATGACGAAGACATCCGCTACCTGAGCAAGGACAAGACGGAAGTGGGGGCGGGCGATACGGTGACGATCGTGCCGTCGATTGCCGGAGGGCGGTGACGTGCAGTTATCGAAAGAAGAGATCCAGCGCTACTCGCGGCATTTGATCATGCCGGAAGTGGGCATGGACGGGCAGTTGAAACTGAAACAGGCCAAGGTGCTGCTGGTGGGCACGGGCGGGCTGGGCTCGCCGATGGCGCTGTATCTGGCGGCGGCAGGGATTGGGACGATCGGGCTGGTGGACTTTGACGTGGTGGATTTTTCGAACTTGCAGCGGCAGGTGATCCACGGGACGAAGGACGTGGGCAAGCCGAAGATCGATTCAGCGATCGAGTCGATGCTGGACATCAACCCGTTCATCAACGTGGTGCGGCATGAGACGGCGCTGACGAGTGAGAACGCGCTGGAGATCATCAAGGACTACGATCTGGTGGCCGATGGGACGGACAACTTCCCGACGCGGTACCTGGTGAACGACGCCTGCGTGCTGCTGAAGAAGCCGAACGTGTATGGTTCGATTTTCCGGTTTGAAGGGCAGGCGACGGTGTTTGCCTACCCGGGCGGGCCGTGTTACCGCTGCCTGTATCCGGAACCGCCACCGCCGGGGTTGGTGCCGAGCTGCGCCGAGGGCGGCGTGTTGGGCATTCTGCCGGGCGTGGTGGGTTTGATTCAGGCCACCGAGGTAGTGAAGCTGATTCTGGGGGCCGGCGAACCGCTGGTGGGCCGGCTGATGCTGTATGACGCCCTGGGGATGAAGTTCCGCGAGCTGAAGCTGCGGCGCAGTCCGGAGTGCCCGGTGTGCGGCGATCATCCGACGGTGACGAAGCTGATTGATTACGAGCAATTTTGCGGCATTCCGGCGGCGCCGCCGCCACAGCCGGTGGGAGGAGCATTAGCGATGGGTGAGATTGACGCGAAGGGCCTGAAGGCAAAGATGGACGCGGGCGAGAAGTTCGTGCTGCTCGATGTGCGCGAGCCGCATGAGTTTCAGATTGGGCGGATTCCGGGGTCGATCCTGATTCCGCTGGGCGAGTTGCCGAAGCGGCATGCGGAGTTGGATCCGGAAGCCGACATGGTGGTGCACTGCAAGATGGGCGGCCGGTCGGCGAAGGCGATTGACTTCTTGAAGACGGCCGGATTCTCGAAGCTGACGAACATGAAGGGCGGCATCACGGCGTGGTCGGATCAGGTGGACCCGTCGGTTCCGAAATACTAAACCGCGCTGACGAAGTGATTGACAGGACCCTGGCCTCCGCCGAGGCCGGGGTTTTCTTTTATGGCGGCGTGGATGAAACGCTTGGCGCGGGCGACGGCCTGGGGGAGGGCGAGTCCGAGGGCGAGGCAGGCGGTGATGGCGGCTGAGTAGGTGCAGCCGGTGCCGTGGGTGTGAGGTGTATCGAGGCGGGGCGAGGGGAAGAGGTGGAAGTCGCCGTCGAGGAAGAGGACGTCGGTGGCGCTGCCGTCGAGATGGCCGCCTTTGACGAGGACGGCGCGGGGGCCGAGGTCGGCGATGGCGCGAGCGGCGTCGTGGGCGTCGTCGAGCGACGTGATGGTGCGGCCGGCGAGGAGTTGGGCCTCGAAGAGGTTGGGGGTGGCAAGGGTGGCGCGGGGCAGCAGTTGGCGTTTGAGGC
>JAFLBB010000068.1 GCA_017304135.1 Acidobacteriota bacterium
TTCTGCCGCGACATGGCCTCCAGCCAGGTCACCGCCGAATCCTACGAACGTCTCTTCTTCAAACTCACCGAAGCCGAAGACCCTGACGACCGCCGCATCGCCCGCATCCAACTCGCCAAATCCCGCGCCCTCAACGACGGCCACAAGGCCCTCAAGGCCCTCATGCACTGCCAGGACCGCCGCAACCTCGTCGAACGCTTCCCCGACCAAACCAAGGACTGCCCCTCCCTCGCCAATCACACCCCCTTCATCGGCGAGCTCCCCAAAATCAAACCCATCCCCCCCATCCTCCGCTCCACCATGGCCCGTCCCACCGACAACACCCAGCGCCACCCCGTCAAACACCCCCAGGACAAGGAACTCGACAACATCCTCAACGGCGGCTTCCCCCTCGACCCCTCCAAGAAGGACCCCAAACAACCCAACCCCACCCTCAAACACCCGTAACAACACATCGCAACGCACACAAAATCGACAGACCCGTATTCCCTGCCGGCCGCTTCGGCCCGAGCCGCACACTACCGCTCGCGCCAGGGTCGCGGCAAACCGGCGGAGCCGGCGTGCGGTTGGCATCGTGCGTGGGCCGCGGCTGCCGTGCGGTAAGGGCCGGGGTATACTGACGGCTACCATGCGCCACCGGACCTTCACTTCCCGTTTCGCCGCCGCCCGTTGCGCCGCCGCGCTGCTCGCCGCCGCCGGCCTCTACAGCGCCTACACCCAGCAACCGCCGGCCGAACCTCTCACCGTGGCCAAAGTCGCCGATGACCTTCACGTCATTGTCGGCTCCGGCGGCAACGTCGGCGTGCTCACCACCGGCGAGGGCGTCATCCTCATCGACGACAAGTTCGAGCGCAACGTCGACGAAATCCTTGCCAAGGTCAAGGCGATTTCGGACAAACCAATCCGCTATGTCCTGAACACCCACCTTCACGGCGACCACACCGGCGGCAACGCCAAGCTCGCCCAACTCACCGGCGCCACGCTTTTCGGCCACGAAAACGCCCGCGCCTACATGGTCGAAAAGAAGATGCCCGGCCTGCAGAACATCACCTTCCAGAACCGCGCCTCCATCCACCTCGGCGGCAAAACCATCGAGGCTCACTACTTCGGCCGCAGCCACACCAACGGCGACGTCGTCTACTACTTTCCGGCCCATAAGGCCGCCCACTTCGGCGACATGTTCGCCGTCGGCGGCCCCTACATCGACGCCTCCTCGGGCGGCAACGGTCGCGACTTCCCCCAAACCATCGGCAAAGCCCTCGCCCTCGACATCCAAACCGTCATCCCCGGCCACGGCGGCCCCATCCTCAAGAAGGCCGACCTCGCCACCTTCAAATCCGAACTCGAAAACGCCGAGGCCCAGATCGGCAAACTCGTTCGCGAAGGCAAAGCCAAGGACCAGATCAAGCCGCTGCTGAACACCTCCAGCTTCACCATGTGCTGCCAAACCGGCCTCTGGGACCGCTCCATCCCCGTCCTCTGGGACGAATTCTCCAAGTAGCCGCCGCGACCATTCCGCCCCGGCTACGTCTCACTCGGAATGCGACTCCCGCGCCAGTTCGCCCTCGCCTGTTCTTTGTGCGCCCTCGCCTCGGCCTGGCTCACCGCCCAGGCCCCCGCGCCGCCCAAACCGCTCGAAGTCGTCCGCCTCTCCGCCAACCTCCACGTCCTCATCGACCCCGAAGACAACGGCAATGTCGCCGTCTATGTCACTCCTGAAGGCGTCGTCCTCATCGATGCCAAGTTCGAGCGCCACGTCCCCCAGATGCTCGAAGCCGTCGCCCGCATCACGCCGCTCCCGGTCCGCTACCTGCTCTCCACCCACCATCACGACGACCACACCGGCGGCAACGCGGCCCTCCGCGCCCGCACCGGAGCCCGCATCCTCGGCCACGCCTCCGCCGCCCGCCTCATGCGCGAACGCACCATGCCCGGCCCGCCCGAGGTCACCTTTCATCACCGCATGAGCCTCCACCTCGGCGGCCGCGCCATTGAGGCCTACCACTTCGGCCCCGCCCACACCGCCGGCGACGCCGTCTACCTCCTGCGCGATGAGAACACCGCCCACGTCGGTGATCTGGTCGAACTCGTCGGCCCCTACATCGACCACAAAGCCGGAGGCAGCGGGGCACACTTCGCCTCGGCCGTCGAGCAACTCTTCACGTTGAACGCCGCCACCTGGATTCCCGGCCATGGCAAACCGCTCACGCCCGAAACCGGCAAGCTCTATCTGGCTGACTTGAAGACCGCCGTCGCCCGTGCACAGGCAATGCGCGCCCAGGGAGTGAAGAAGGAAGACGCCATGGCCCAGTGGAACAACGAGGGCCTGCGCTATTGCTGCCGCACCAACATCTGGAAACGCTCGCTCGCCGGATTGTGGGACGAACCCGCCCCCTGAGGACGTTGCCGCCCGCGCTCCCCGCTACTTCGCCTTCAACAGCTCCACAATCTCATTGCGCATCTTCATGTCGTCGTCCGGCGGCGTCTGTATCTTGCCGCCGTGCTGGTAACGCACCATCCCCTTGCGGTCCACGATCGCCGTCTGCGGCACGTAGAAGATGGAAGCCATCGGATGCTGCAGGAACTCCTGCGCCTTGTCGCGTGCCACGATGCCCACCGGAAACGTCGCCCCCGATCCGGCCAGGAACGTCGCAATGTCCCGCTGCGCATTGTCGTTGGTGGCCAGCGCGATCACCTGCAGGCCTTGCCCCCTGAACTCCTTGTAGTAGCCCTCCAGCATCTTCCCCGAACGGTGGCACGCCTGGCACGAGGTGATGATGAACTCCACCGCCAGCACCTTGCCCGCGTACTTCTTCCAGTCGCCCTTGCTCCCATCCGGCCACGTGAACGCCACCGGCGCCAGCGGGCGCGGAAACTGCGCGGCATGCGCGCCCGTCGCCAGCGCCGCGGCGGGCATCGTCAACATCAATCGGCGGCTCAGTCTGGTCATCGTCCTACCCTTGCTTAGCGGCCTTCTTCGCCGGAGCCTTCTTCGTCGCCGGAGCGGCCCCGCTCTCGGCCAGCAACTGCGCAACTTCCTTGCGCATATTCGCTTCCTCGCTCGCGTAGAATGCCTGGTCCTCGCCCGGATGGTGGAACCGCACCACGCCCTTCTTGTCGATGATCACCAGTTGCGGCATGTACATCGTCTTCATGAACGGATGCTGCAGGAAGCTGTGCGACAATTCGCGCGAACCATAGCCCACCGGGTAGGTCAGGCTGAACTTCTGCGAATACTCGGCAATCAGCATGTGCGCCATGTCGTTCACCGCCACGCCCAGCATCTGCACCTTGCTTTCGCCAAACTCTTTATAGAGCTTCTGCATCACCGTCGAACACCGCTGGCAGTGCGGGCAGGTCGTCAGCAGGAACTCCAGCACCACCACCTTGCCCTTGTAGTTGGCCAGGTCGATCGTCTTGCCGTCGGCCAGCCGGAACGCCAGCGGCGGCGCCGGCTGCGGCGTGTTCATCGCGCTCGCGGCGGTTCCCGCAAGTCCCGCGGCTACCGGCATACTCAATAGGGCGCGTCGGCTCAGGCTCTTCTTCGACATGTCCATTACTGTAGCAATCCTCTGTTTCCCGCCTCAAATCGGGCGTTACTGTTTCCCCGCCGGAGGCAGCCCTTCCAGGCTCGTCACCGTCGCCCCGGCCAGCCTCACCACGAACCGCCCGTCGGAGTTGCTGCCCGCCAACTCCCCCGCCGTTGGGCCATCGAACACACACCCCTCTGACTTGCCTTCCATCACCGCACGGTAGGCCGCAAAGAACCGCGCCGCCGCCTCGTTGCTGGACCACGTGGAGGCATAGCGCAGCAGCACCCGCCCCGTCTTCTTCTGCTCGTACAGGTCATAGCGCCCCGCCACCCACTCAGCCGCCACGGCCTCACTCTCCTTGGCATACAGCCGCAGCAGCATCTGATGATCGAACTCACCCGCCGTGCCTTCGGACAAGGCTTTCCAACCCTTGTTCCAGTTCTTGCCCCCCTCCGGTTGCGGCAGCGTCACATCCGGTTGGACGCGCTTCGACGCAATCCGTTCCAGGTAGCGCTCCGGATGCAGAATCTCCTGCGTCGTCTGCGGCGGCGTGGTGAACACCGTCGTGAAGCCCGCCTCGCCCAGCTTCACCACCACCGCCTGCTGGAATTTCAGCCCCTCGGCATAAGGAAACAGCAGGCTCTCGCGCATGTAGAGCGGCGACTGGTCAAACACCGGAAACTGCCCCGCCCCGGCGCCCGCCATCCGCCCCATCATGTCCACCAGCCCCTGCGACGTGCGCAGCGACATGCCCGCTTTGCGCGCCATGAACTCGCTCATCAGCCACGTCGCCTGCCCCTCCATCACCGCCTGCCGCGCCAGCACGGCGTCGTCTGACTGGTTCGACTTGCGGATGTACTGATCCAGGTCCACCTGCTGGTCGGCCAGCGCGTGCGCCAGTTCATGCACCAGTGCGATGCCCTGCATCAGCGAGCCCTGCCCGTCGAGCATCACCATGCGGTCTTTCTTGTAGTCGTAGAAGGCCGCCGCCTGCTCGGTCATCAACTCAAGCGTCGATTCTTTCAGGTTGAAGTCGCGCGGCACCAGCCCGAAGCGCCGCAGCGTCAGCTCTTCGATGCGGATATCGTCGGGATCCACCATCTCGCCCATGCGCTTTTCGAAATAGGCCTTAAGCGCATCGCGCGACATCGTGTCTTGCGGCACGGGCTTGCGGATCTTCCAGCCGGTGATCTTGCTCAACTCGGCGAGGATCTCGGTGGGCGATTCGGTCTGCGCCCCCACCGGAGCGGGCGCGAAAAGCAGGGCTGCCAGCGCGGCCCAGGTGAGAAACGTGCGCATGGGTCCTTTCATTGTCGCAGGGCCGCCTCCTGCACTTCGCGCCGCGCCCCGGCAAAGGCCGCCGCCGCGGCCAGCGTCAACAGCCCGCCCAGGCACACCGTCCAGCGCACGCCGAGGTGCTCGGCCGCCGCGCCGGCCGCGAAATTGCCCAGCGGCAGCATGCCCACCACGGTCATCGTGTAGAGCGCCATCACGCGGCCCCGGTAGCGGTCGTCGATCATCGTCTGAATGAGCGAATTCGTCGCCACCAGTTGCCGCATCGTACAGAAGCCACCGATGAGCGCACCCACCAGCACCACCTCATACACCGGCGCCCAGGCGAAGATGAGCAGCCCCACGCCCACACCCACAGCGCTCAGGTTCACGATGCGCGGCATGATGTCCACCGAGGTTTCGTTGGCCAGCGCCAGCGTGCCCACCACCGCGCCGATGCCGAAGATGCCGAGAATGAAACCCAGCCCCTGCGAGCCGCGGTGGAAAATGGCGTCGGCAAACACCGGCCCCAGCACGAGCGCCGGAGCCGAGCTGAAATTCATCACCGCCGTCAGCCCCAGCAGCGCCCGTAGCGGCTTGCTGTGGTGCACATAGATGAACCCGCTGCGCAGATGTTCGAGCGGCGACTGCTGCTCACGCCCATCCACCGGCTCGTTGGCGCGCATGGCGACAAAGCAGGCCAGCACGGCCAGAAACGAGATGGCGTTGAGCAGGAAACAGGCCGCCTCGCCAAACAGCGCCACCGAAAAGCCGCCCAGCGACGGCCCCACCACGCGCGCCGCGTTGAACGTCATCGAGTTCAGCGCGATCGCGTTCGGCAGATCCTCTCGCCCCACCATGTGCACATAGAGCGACTGACGCGCCGGAATCTCGAAGGCGTTGCACGCGCCCATCAGCATCGCCAGCAGTGTGATCATCCACACCTCAATCAGCCCCGTGTAGGTGAGCGCCGCCATCGCCAGAGCCTGGCCCATGAGCAGCCCTTGCATCAGGATCACCGTGCGGCGGCGCGGAAAGCGGTCAGCCACCAGCCCGCCGAGCGGCCCCAGCAGCAACACGGGGATGTGCGTGGCAAAGCCGACGGTGCCCATGAGCAGCGTCGATTTCGTCAGACGGTAGACCAGCCAGCTCAGCGCCAGCGACTGCATCCACGTGCCCGTGAGCGAGATGATCTGCCCGGCCACGTAGAGGCGGAAGTCGCGGTGGCGCAGCGCGCGGAAGAGTTTCGGCATCAGGCCAGCCGCTCCAACACGGCGGCGCCGCGCGGCGAGAGTCGATAGCCCGTGCCGAGGCTCTCGGTGAGGCCGAGGTTCTTCAGTTTGCGCACATTGAGCTTGAATGCCAGAGGATCAAGGCCGTTGGCAAGCATGGCAGCAAGGTCCCCGGCGCGCCGGGCCGGATGCTGGTTGATGAGTTGCAGAACGGCCTTCGTCCAGGGACCGGTGGAGGATGCCGCGTCGAGCCGCGCCAGCCGCCGCAGAATTTCAAGCATCCCGGCCTCGTCTTCAGGCAGGCTCTCGCGCAGCGCCAGGCGCGGATCCTCACCCAAATAGTGGAACCCGATGCGGTAGAGCATTCCGGGCCGCTGCGCGCGCAGGTCGCGCCGCAGCTCGGCGAGGCTGGCGAAGCCGGCGCGCAGGGCGTCGTCTTCCTGCAATTCGGAGGCCTCCACAGGTTCCACGGAATCGATAGCCAGTTGCCCGGCGGGCGTGATCAGCGTGCCGCCGGCCTTCACGCCCGGCCTGCGCCACTGCCGGAAGGCGACGGTGATGCGACCCTCGGCCAGCCCCGCGAAAAATGGTTGCCGGAACAGCATCCAGGTTTCAGGATAGCGGGCAGGATAGCGGGCAGGATGCTTGGCGGCTCCACGCGTCCGGTGATCTCAGTCACCAGGGCGTCAATCTTCGCGGTTACGATCGAGTCATGGACATGCAAGGCAACACGATTCTGATCACGGGCGGCGGGTCCGGCATCGGCCGGGGACTGGCCGAGGCGTTCCACAAACTGGGCAACCAGGTCATCATCGGCGGGCGGCGGCGCGAGGTGCTGGAGCAGACGGCGGGGGCCAATCCCGGAATGGGCTGGGTGGTGCTCGATACGACAAAGCAGGAGAGCATCGCCGCTGCGGCGGCCGAGGTCACCACGCGCTACCCGGCGCTGAACGTTGTCATCAACAACGCCGGCGTGCAGCGCGTGCACGACTACGCCCACCCGGAGACGGTGCGCGTGGCGGCGGTGCGCGAGGAGATCGAGACGAAAATCTTATGGTGTGCTCGATATGGCCGCCGCGTTCCTGCCCCACCTGTTGAAGCAACCTGCGGCTACGCTGGTGAATGTGTCCTCCGGGCTGGCCTTTCTGCCGATCGCAATCTACCCGGTGTATTGCGCCACCAAGGCGTTCGTTCATTCATACACGATGTCACTGCGGCATCAGTTGCGCGGCACGAGCGTGCGCGTGATCGAACTCGCCCCGCCATGGGTGAAAACCGATCTCGATGCCGCCCACGCCGCGCCCAGCACGCATGACGGCATGAGCCCGATGCCGCTCGATGAGTTCATCGAAGCCGCCATGGCCGACCTCGCCGGCGGTGGCGAGGAACTGCCGGTGGCGGGCGCGAAATTTCTGCATGGGGCGGGCGTGAGCGAAAGAGCGGCCGGGGTGTTCGCGCGGATCAACCACTGAGGGCGCAGTGGCGCTTAGAGCTTGGAAGATAGCCAGCCCGGAGGCTTGAGCAACTTGGGCTGCGCCACTCCGGCGGCGGCGAGACGGCGGAATTCCACCATCTCCGCCTCGCCTCCACGGAACCAGCGCTTGGGGAGAACCCAGGCCATGAAGGGGCTGTGGTAGATGAAGAAGGCTGATCCTGTTTCACGGACGGAATCAATGCGGCCCCATGCCACGTTCCCCGAGGAACCTGTGGCGTCGCAATGGACGGCTTCCTCCCCGACCTGGAATCGAATCGGTTCACGCAGCCCGGGCGTCTTCCGATACTGAGCCCAAGCCTGCCACAGGGGCAGGAGCACCATGAAGGCCGCCCACGCAAGGGGAATCACTGTGGCCAGCCAGTCATGCTCACCGATCGCCTGGGAGGGGGCCAGCATGTGGTTGAGAGGCGCGATTGTGGACACGAGGAGAATCAGGACGACCAGCGGCCCATAGGTTCTCGTGCGCCAGAAAATGTGGTAGTAGCAGTAGCGAACTACGTCGCCGAGAGTAAGTGTGCCGGAAGGCTGGAGTGGGAGTTGGAGCGACACGAATCATTGTATCTCCTCACATACTCGTGAGTTGCATGGTGCGATGATGGACGCCATGCGGCGGGCGTGGCTGGGAATGCTGGCGCTGGCGGGCGCGGCGTGGAGCGCCGACCTCGCTGACACCGCGCGCACCTATCAACGCATGTGCGCGCAGTGCCACGGCGTGGATGGTGACGGTCTGTTCTACGAGAACATCGTGCCGCTTGCGGGCATTGCGCGGCGCTATCCGGAAGAAACGATCGGCCGGCTCTCGGGGGCCTTCTCCGGCCGCACGCTGCAGGGCGAGGAACTCGCCCTTATGGTCGCCTATATGGGCACGCTGCGCGGCGAGAAAGGCTTTGCCGAACCGGGATGGATCGCCTCGCCTTACTTCGTCGAAAAGAAAGCTCCACGCGTGGGCGAGGTGCGGATTCTTGACATGCGGCCGCGGGCGGTGTTCGAGGCGGCACATGTGCCCAACGCGGTGAGCGTGGAGCCGGGCGCCTGCATCGAGCCGGCGGAGCGCACACACGAATGGCTGCGAGCGCGGGGGGTCGGCCGCGATGCGCTGGTGATTGTGGCGGATCAAGAGGGCGGCCCCGATGCGGCCTGCTTGTGGTGGCGGTTGCGGCGTGCCGGTCATGAGTGGGTGGCGGTGATGGACGGCGGCATGCGGCGATACCGGAACGAAAGACGGCCCATGGAGGGAAGCGGTTTTTATGAGCCGCCCCCATTGCGCAGCCGGGAGACGCTGGACAACCGTGGCTTCCTGCCGCACCAGGAACTGGGGCGTGTGATCGCGGAGCAAGGCTTCGCGGCGGGAACCAGCCGGCGGTGGAGCGGCTCGCAGCCCGAACTGGCGCACCTCGTTCTGTCGCTCAGCCTGCTCGGCCGCAAGGTCCGCTACGACGAGGCGGACGGGCGTGTGATCGTCGACGCCGCGTTGCGCTAAACTAGAACATTCAGCCTTTCCCTGAAGTAGGAGAATACTGTCTTGGCCGAGAAACAAAACGAAAAGCTGTACAGCGCCGAATATATCGGCAGCGGTACGTTCATCATCAGCAAGCCGAAGCGCAAGCGCAAGAAGCTGCAGCAGTCGCGCGTGAAGAGCCCGCAGCGCGGCGCCCGCAAGTAGGGAGCCGAACGCTCCTCGATTCGTTCCTAAACCCATGCTCATTTCTGAGGTCCGCCTCCACCCCGTCGCGGTGGCTGACGCGCCGTTGCGCAGTTCCTACGGCCGCCACGCTCCCTATGCGCTGCGCACGATCGTCGAGTTGAAAACCACCGACGGCATCACGGGCATCAGCGAGACCTATGGCGGCGAACGCCCGCTGGCGGCGCTCGAGTCGGTGAAGGAACTCATCATCGGCCGCAGCCCGTGGGACCTCACCGGCTTCTGGCTGAAGCTGAGCGAGCGCGCCGCGCAGGAGGCTTCCGGCAAGGGCGACGACCGCAGCCAGACCTACATGGTGCCAGGCGAAAATCCGCTCGACCAGCATGCCCGCACCTTCGCGGCCATCGAAGTCGCCTGCCTCGACATCATCGGTAAAGCCGTCGGCCTTCCTTTGTGCGACCTCACCGGCGGGCGCGCCCGCTCTGCCCCGGCCTTCAGCGCCTACCTGTTCTATAAGCACGGCGGTGGCGGCGGCATGGGCGATGACGCGCGCGAGGATGAGTACGGCGAGTGCCTGGATGCGCCCTCGATGGTGCGCCAGTGCAAGCAGATGATCGCCAGGTACGGCTTCGACGAGATCAAGCTCAAGGGCGGTGTGCTCGATCCGGATCAGGAGATCGAGACGATCCGCCAGTTGCGCGCCGAGTTCGGCCCGAAGTATCCGTTGCGCATCGATCCCAACTGCGCCTGGAGTGTGGAGACGTCGGTGAAGGTGGGCGAGTCGCTGATTGAAGAGCTCTCCGGCGGCGGCTACCTGGAAGACCCCACGGCCTCAATGGAGGGCATGGGCGAAGTACGCCGGCGCCTGCTGGCCAAGGGTATCGACACGCCGCTGGCCTCGAACGTAGCCACTACCTGCTTTGAACACTTGCACCCGGCCAAGAATCACGACGCCGTTCAGGTTGTGTTGAGCGACCCGCACTACTGGGGCGGCATCCGCAACCAGCAGCACCTGTCGAAGTTTTGCGAGGCCCTCGGCATGGGGTTGTCCATGCACTCGAACAACCACCTCGGCGTGAGCATGATGATCATGGCCCACGCCGCCGCCTGCTGCCCGCACCTCACCTACGCCTGCGACACGCACTATCCGTGGCAGACCGAGCAGGACGAGGTGGTGCTGGGCGGCCGCGTGCCGATTGTGAATGGCCGCGTCGAGATCCCGAACAAGCCCGGCCTGGGCGTCGAACTCGACTACGACCAACTCGGCCGGCTCACCGAGTTGTATCGCAAGATCCCGCTCCGCAAGCGCGACGACGAGGCCGAGATGCAGAAGCATGTCGACCCGAACTGGAAGCGCATCCTGCCGCGCTGGTAGTTGCGGCCCTGTCCGCAGCAAGGCGCCACAGAAAGCACGCCACAGAAAGCGCTTGCAGCGCATCGGGGATCGTACTACAATTCCCAAACCGTCGAGCCCCGCGTGCGGCTCCGCCGGTTGAAGGGAAACCCGTGAAACTCATTGCCTTGTTGCTGATCGCCTCCGCGTTGTGCTGGGGGCAGGGCGCCGCCGCGTGCAAGCCTTCCTCCTTGAACATTCCGGGCGCGGAATACCCGTGCGTCCACCCCGATAACCGCGCGACCTTCCGCATGGTGGCGCCCGACGCGCAAAAGGTGCAGGTCCGGGTGGCGGGCCAGGGCTTCGACATGGTGAAGGGCGACGACGGCGCATGGACCGCGACAACCACTCCGCTGGTGGTGGGCTTCCACTATTACATCGTGGTTGTAGACGGCGCGCGCGTGGCCGACCCGTCAAGCCGCACCTTCTTCGGCGGAGGCTGGGACAACAGCGGCATCGAGATCCCCGAACCGGCGGAGATCGACTACTATCTGCCGAAGGACGTGCCGCGCGGCCAGGTGAGCCAGCGTTGGTATCTCTCCAAGACCACCGGCAAGTGGCGGCGCAGCTACGTCTACACGCCGCCCGGCTATGAGAGCGGCAAGTCACGCTACCCGGTGCTCTATCTGATGCATGGTTGGGGCGAGGACGAGACGGGCTGGCACATCCAGGGGCACATGGATGTCATCCTCGACAATCTCATCGCGGCGAAGAAGGCCAAGCCGATGATCGTCGTGATGGACAACCTCAACGCCGTGAAGCCGGGCGAGGACGGGCGCATTTTCACCTCGGTTGGCCGCACCCCGCCGCCGCGCCCCGCGGCGACGTCGGGCAACGCACCGGCGGCCCCACCCCGCGGCGGCGGCCTCGCCAGCTTCACCGGAGCCACCTTTACGGAGATGATGCTGACCGATCTGATCCCGATGGTCGAGCGCACCTACCGCGTGCTGCCCGGACGCGAGAACCGCGCCATGGCCGGATTGTCGATGGGCGGCATGCAGACGTTTCTCACCACGCTCTCGAACCTGGACAAGTTCGCCTACATCGGCGGGTTCAGCGGCAGCAGCGGCGGGCGCGGCGGATTCGATGCGAAGACCTCGAACAACGGCGTGTTCGCCGACGCCGCCGCGTTCAACAAGCGGGTAAAGGTCCTCTTCCTGGGCATCGGTTCGATGGAAGGGCCAGGAACCAGGAACTTCAGTGAGCAACTCACCAAGGCCGGCATCCGTAACGTGTACTTTGAGTCGGCCGGCACGGCGCACGAGTGGTTAACGTGGCGCCGCTGCCTGCACGATTTTGCGCCGCGGTTGTTCCGGTAATGGCGGCGGAGCTTACTCCACCGCCATCGTCACGCCGGACTGGCTGAAGCCGGCGCCCACACGCACCGTGACCGGAAGCGACGCGCCGGGGATCACATCCATCGAGACCAGGGCGTTGATCTGGAACATGCCGGCGATCATGCCGGGCGCGGGTCCTGCGTAGAGGACGTCGGCCTGCACGCCGCCAATGAACACCGAGACCGAAGCGCGGAAGCGCCCGGTGGCGTCGACCACGGAGCCGCTGAGCAGGTCGCGCTCAAACAGCCCGCCTCCCGCCCCATAGAGCAGCACCGCGGTGCCACGCGTCGCGCCCGAACCGGGACCGTTCACGGAACCGTTCTGGTTGAGGAAGGCGCCTCGGCCGCGGCCCGAGCCATCGGCGGTGAAGAGGATGGGCGCGTTGTCGGCCAGCGCGAGCGTGGTGACGTCGGACTGCACGTTCTGGTTGGCCACCTGCACCTCAAGCCGCGTCAGCCCGGCGATCTCAAAGGGAACCATGGCCTGGATGCGCGTGGCGCTCACCGAAAGCAGCGGCGCGGCCACGCCGTTCATAAACACGCGGACGTTGCCAAGCGTGGTCGGCAACTGGCGGACGCCGTTGATGGGCGCCACCACCTGCGTGGGCGGGCCGAGGTCGGTTCCGGTCAGGACCATGTACGAGCCGGGGGCGAAGTCGCGCAGATTGCCGGCCCCGTTGGAAAACTCCGTGACGACGGGCTTGGCGCCGCCGACGGTGAGGGAAACGGGGATCTGAATGGTCTGCCCGGAGGCGGGCGAGGAGATGGTGATGGTGCCGTTGTAGACGCCCGAGGCGAGGCCGGCGGCGACGACGCCGATGCTGAAGTTGGCGGGCGTGGTGGCGCTGCCAGGCGTCACGGTGAGCCACGTCGCCGAAGAGGCTGCGGCCACGGTGGTGGTGAAGTTCGACGTAACGGAGATGGCCTGCGCGGCCGGGGTGGGCGTGGCCGGCGTGGCGTTGAACTGCAGCGTGGTGGGCGAAGCGGTGAGGCTCACCGAACCGGTGACATTCAGGGTGACGCCCAGCAGTTGGCCGCCGCTGTTGGAGCCGGGCGAGGAGAAGACAATGCTGCCGCGGTAGGTGCCCGGGCCGAGGCTGGAGGGATCCACGGCCACCGTCATCGTCTGCGGCGTGTTGCCGGAGGCGGGTGTGATGCTGAGCCACGTGCCGCCCAGCGCCACACTGGCCACATAGCCGGTGGTGGGGCTGCTGGAGATGGTGGCCGTCTTGGTCTGCGGCGCGCCGCCGGCGCTGGCGTCGAACACCATCGTCGAGGGACTCACCGACAACGCGGGCGATCCGGTGACGATGAGCGTGATGGGGACGGTGACCGAGCCGAAGATGCCCGGCGAACTGACAACGATCGCTCCGGCGTAGGTGCCCGCGTTGAGGCCGGTGGGATCGACCGACACCTCAATGTTCCCTGGCGTGATGCCGGTGTTGGTGTTGTTGTCGATCTTCAACCACCCCGTCGCCGATTGCGGCTCGGCCACGTAGATGACGATGGAGGCGTAGCTCACCTGGAGCGTTTGCACGGGCGGCGGCGACGAGCCGTAGTTGTAATTGAACGTGATCGGTCCTGATGTCGTCCAAAGGCTGGAACTGGCGGACTCAATGACGAGCGTGACGTTCACGAGCTGGTAGGTGACCGGATTGGTGCCGAAGGTAACGGTGATGAGACCGTTGTAGGTGCCCACGCCCAGGCCGAACGGGTTGACGGAAACCGTTACCAGGGCGGGGATGGTGCCCGGATTGACGCTGGCGAACATCCAGGGCTGGTTGACGCCGACCGAAAACGTGGGGGCGTTGCTGTTCACATAGAACTGCTGGCTTTCCGGCAGACCGGTCCCGATCGAGTAGTTGAAGGCAAGCTGGGTAGGATTGGTGTTGGTGGGCGGCGCCGAGGTGACCGTGAGGGTGACATTGATGACCTTGGCGACAACACCGGCCACGCTCGAACTGACGGTAAGCTGGGCGGTGTAGGTGCCGACAGCGAGGCCGGCGGTGACCACATTCACGTTGAGGAACGCCGGCGTTGTGGCGGTGTTCTGGTTATAAGTGAGCCAGGAGGCGGCGCCAGTGACCTGCACCGGGACGTTGGTGGGGCTGCTGGTAATGGTGACGGTTTGCTGGGGCGGGGCCTGGACGCTGGCATCCTGCAGGAACGTCAGCGACTGGGGCGACACGGTGAGAACCGGTTGCGCCGCGGCCGGTGCGGCGGCAAGTATCGCCAGCAGCGAACAGGCAATCACCGCGAGCGCGAGGCGGTGAACTCGGGAACTCCCGGTAGTGTGGCTTTGCCACGTCATAGCGGATACCCTCTTTCTCTGGATCTTCCCTGGTTACTTTGATATCACGACGCAACAGAAAAGAAAAGGGTTACGGGAATTTCAAAGACGTACGGCGGCACTTCGCCCGAGGCCGTGGCCGATGACAGAGCGGGGAACGGTGGTCCGGAGCGAGTAACGCCGGGAGGAGCTGGGAGCTACTGTAAGCGGATGTTCACCACGTTTGGCGGGTGAACGGCTGCCCGATTGCCGGTAAATGGGGGTATTATTGAAGAATCATGTGCTTCCAGGTGTGGGGTCTCAACACGTTTCTGCCTCCCCATTTCCCGGGCTGTGAATTTCAAGACCGAGGTGACTATGAAATGGAGTAGTGGGTTTAGGACGGCATTCGTCCTAGTATGGGTCGCTGCATTTCTTCTGACCACGTTTGCACCGAAGGCCGAAGCGCAGGTGTTGTACGGCCAGTTGGTGGGCGTGGTGCAAGACCCGTCGGGGTCGATGGTTGCCACCGCCAAGGTATCCATCGTGAACAAGGGGACCGGGCTGAGCCGCGAGGCGCAGACGGACGAGTTTGGCCGCTATACGTTTACGACGCTGCCCACGGGATCGTACGACCTCACGGTGAGCGCCTCCGGCTTCAAGTCGGTGACGCAAACCGGCGTCGATGTGACCGTGAACAACGTGCGCACGCTGGATATCCGGCTGGAAGTGGGCGCCGTAACCGAGTCCATCCAGGTGTCGGCTTCCACCGTCGCCTTGAAAACCGAAAAGGCCGACGTATCGACGGAGATCGGCGCCAAGGCGGTGCAGGACCTGCCGCTGCCGGCCTACCGCAACTACCAGAGCCTGATCAATCTTGTTCCGGGCGCCACGCCGGCGGCGTTTCAGAACGCCGTGGTGGACACGCCGGGACGCGCGCTGACGACCAACGTCAACGGCACCAATCGCAACAACAACAACACGCGCGTGGACGGCGCGACGAACGTTTTCATCTGGCTGCCCCACCACACGCTGTATGTGCAGCCGGTGGAATCGATCGAAACGGTGAACATCACCACCGGTTCGATGGACGCCGAACAGGGCATGGCCGGCGGCGCGGCGATCACGGTGCAAACCAAATCAGGCACCAACGAGGTGCACGGCACCGGCTTCTGGTATCACCAGAATCAGAAGCTGAAGGCTCGTCACTTCTTTGACCGCATCGTCAAGCTGCCCATGGCCAACATGAACATCTTCGGTGGCACCATCGGCGGTCCGATCAAGAAGAACAAGCTGTTCTACTTTTTCAGTTTTGAGCGCACCACCGAGCGCAGCGGCCAGGTGGGCCAGTATGACGTGCCGACCGAAGCCGTGCGCCGCGGCGATTTCAGCGGCCTCACGGCGCTGACCACCATCTACGACCCGGCCACGGGCCAACCCAACGGCGCCGGCCGCCAGCCGTTTGCGGGCAACATTGTTCCTTCCGCGCGCATCAGCCCGATCTTCCAGGAGATCCAGAAACTGGCGCCGCTGCCCAACCGGCCCTCCACCGATGCCTTCGGCCTGCAGCAGAACTACACCGCTTCGGGGACGTTCCGGCTGAACCGCAACAACTACGATGTGAAGTCCAACTATCAAGCCACCCAGAACCTCATGATCTGGGGCAAGTACAGCCGCATGGACGCCCCGGTGACGGGTCTGGTTCCGTTCGGCGAACTGGTGGGCGCGGCCATTGGGGCTGCCTCGCCGGGCAACGGCGACACGGTGGTGCAGATTCCCACCTTCGGTTTCAACTACACCGCCTCGTCGACGATGTTCATCGACGGCGTCTACGGCTACAGCCGCTTTGACCAGACTGTGACCGGGCTGGATTTCGGCAAGAACTGGGGCCAGGACGTGTTTAAGATTCCGGGCACCAACGGCGGCCGCACGTTCGCCACCGACGACCGTTACAGCGGCATGCCCGTCTTCAACACCGGGTTCTCCACCTGGGGCCAGACGGCGACCTGGATTCCCGCCTTCCGCAACGACCGCAGCCACACCTTCTCGTTGAATGTGTCGAAACTGAAGGGCTCGCACGAGCTGCGCTTCGGCTATGACCAGGTGCGGCACGCCATGAACCACTGGCAGCCGGAAACGGCCAGCCCGCGCGGCGCCATCACCTTCGGCGGCAACGCCACCATGGTCCAGGGCGGCATCGCGCAGGTTCCCAACTCCTACGCCTCGGCCCTGCTCGGCCAGATCACCGGCTGGTCGAAGTCCGTGCAGTACTTCCTCATGCAAACGCGCGAGTGGCAGTATGGCATGTACTTCCGCGACCGCTGGCGCGTGAACAACAAGCTGACGGTGAACCTCGGCTTGCGCTTTGAGTACTACCCGCTGATCAACCGCGGCGACCGCGGCATCGAGCGCTGGGATCCGGCCACCAACCTGGTGTACCTGGGCGGGCTCGGCAACACGCCGCGCGACGCCGGCATCAGCGTCTCCAAGGGCCTGCTGGCTCCGCGCATCGGCATCGCCTACCGCGCCACCGACAAGACCGTCGTCCGCCTGGGCTACGGCCTGACGCCCAACCCGCTGCCGTTCTCCCGTCCGTTGCGCGGCCTCTATCCGGCCACGATCACATCGAGCAACGCGGCGGCCGACCAGTTCGGCATTCTCTCGACGCTGGCCAACGGCATCCCCGAAGTCCCGGTGCCGAACGTCACCAGCGGTGTAATTCCGCTGCCCAAGAACGTCGACATGGGTCCGCGCAGCCCGTACGGCTCGATTGATCGCGGCTACATCCAGAGCTGGAACTTCACCATTGAGCACAAGCTGCCGCAGAACTTCATCGGCAGTGTGGCTTACGTGGGCACGCAGACGACGCGGCAGATGGGCGACATCGACATCAACGCCGCCGCCCCCGGCACGGCCGGACAGGGCCGCCCCTACTTTGACCGCAATGGCAACATCGCGCTCAACATGTGGAACGGCTTTGTCAGCGGCAACTATCACGCGCTGCAGTTGACCGGCGACCGTCAGTTTGCCGCCGGCCTGTTCATGAAGAACAGCTTCACCTGGTCAAAGACGATCAACTGGTTTGACGACGACGGCTGGGTGGGCCTGCCCCTCACCAACTGGGGTCCGGCGCTTGAGCGCAACCGCGCCCCCGCCGGCTATGACCGCAAGTACATGTACACCAACGCCATGACCTACGAATTGCCGGTGGGCAAGGGTAAGCAGCTCGCCATCGAGAACAAGGTGGCCGACTTCCTGGTGGGAGGCTGGTCAATGAACAGCTTCTTCAGCGCCTACACCGGCACGCCGTTCACGGTGACCGCCGCGGCGGCCTCTCTGAACGCACCGGGCAGCACGCAAACGGCGGACCTGGTGAAGCCGGTGGTGAAGACGAACAACTTCGGCCCCGGCGTGGCGTACTTCGATCCGAGTTCGTTCGGCGACCCCAACACGGGCCGCGCGTCGAACGTGTTCCGCTTCGGCAGCATGGGCCGCAACGCGCTGTATGGCCCCGGCTTCTGGAGGCTGGATGGCAGCATGTTCAAGAACTTCGATGTGACCGAACGGGTCAAAATCCAGTTCAAGGCGGAAGGGTTCAACATCACGAACACGGCGCGCTTCGGCAACCCCGGCGCCAACGCCAGCGGGCCGACCCGCGACGCCGCCGGCAACATCATCAACGCCAACAACTTCATGTCGATCACCAGCGCCGACCGCAACCAGGACCGCCAGTTCCGGTTCGGCCTGCGCTTGCAGTTCTAACCAAACGCTCGCTCACGATCGCGGCTCGGTAGGAATCACCGGGCCGTGACCGTCCGGGAGTGGTTCGACAGGAAAACGCCAAACGGCCGGCGCCTACGGGCTCCGGCCGTTTGGCGTTTCAGGGGATCAACTGGCGCGAGCGGAGCCAGTCGGCCATGCGGTCAGGCCATGCGTCGGCGGGGCCGCCGCGCTTGCGCATGCCAAAGCCGTGGCCGCCTTTCCAGAAGATGTGGAGTTCGGCGGGGATGCGCGCCTTGTGCCAGGCGGAGTAGACGCGCAGCGTGGTGTCCCGCATGCCGTCGTTGTCGTCATGGGCCAGCACGAGAAACAGGGGCGATGCCCCGGAAGGGACGCGGATTTCGTCAGGCGCCGAAGGATAGATGGCGGCAGCGAAGGCGGGGCGTGAGGCGGGGTTCGAGGCCGTCGCGGCAACGATGGTGAGATAGCCGCCCGAGGAGAAGCCCAGCATCCCGATGCGCGCCGGGTCGAGTTTCCACTCCGCCGCGCGGCGCTTGGTCAACCGTACCGCCAACGTCGCATCTTCACCCGCGATCTTCAGACCATCGTCGAAGGTGGAGAACGTCACGCGGTGCTTGAGGACGAAGGCGGTGACGCCCAGCGTGTTCAGCCACTCCGCGGCGGCAGTGCCTTCCTTGTCGATGGTGACGTAGTTGAGCCCGCCGCCCGGGACAATGACAATGCCTGTGCCGTTGGGCTTGGCCGCCGGATAGACGAGCATCGTCGGGCTGGTGATCTTGCGGATGCGGCGTTCGGTGTCGTTGGGTCCGATGAAGACCTCTTCGCCGCGCGGCAGGTCGGTCCGCATCGGGATCACCTGTCGTTCGGCCGCCGCGGCGATGGCGAGCAGGAGCAGGGCAGCGGCGCGCATATGCCTAGTAGCCCTGTCGCTTGAGCCAGTCGGCAAGCAGGCTATTCCAGGCGTCGGTGGGCGCTCCGGATTTGCGCATGCCGAAGCCATGGCCGCCGCGCGGGAAGATGTGCAGTTCGGCGGGAACTTTGGCTTTGTGCCACGCGGTGTAAATGCGCAGGCTGCTTTCGACGATGCGCGGGTTGTCGTCGTGGGCGAGGGCAAGAAAGACCGGCGGCGCGCCTTCGGGGACAGTGACCTCGTCCGGCGCGGCGGGATAAATGGGCACAGCGAAGTTTGGGCGCGACGCGGCGTCGGCGGAGAGGGCGGTGGAGGCAGCCACGTAGCCTCCGGCGGAGAAGCCGATGATGCCGGTTTTGGCCGGGTCCAACTTCCACTCAGCGGCGCGCGCGCGCACCGTCTTCACCGCCAGCAGGCCGTCGGAGACGCCGGCGTCGATGCTGGCTTCACGCGTGGCCAGCGTGACGCGGTATTTCAACAGAAACGCCGTGAAGCCGAGCGTGTTGAGCCAGCGTGCGACATCGGCGCCTTCTTTGTCGATGGCAAGATGGACGAAGCCGCCGCCGGGGGCGACCACAATGCCCGCGCCGTTGGGCTTCTCGGGCACGAAGACGGTGAGCGTGGGGCTGGTGATTTTGCGAATGCGGCGCTCAGTGTCGTTCGGGCCGATGAAGACCTCCTCGCCGTGCGGGAGGTCGGGACGAAGCGCGATGACGTTGGGCTCGGCGGCAAAGCCAGCGGAGGCGGCGAGCAGCAGGAGAGCGGTCCTCATGACTTGCCGCCCGTGAGGCCCTGGCGCTTCAGCCACGCCGCCAGCAGGTCCGTCCACGCATCGCAGGACTTGCCCTTCTTGTTCATGCCGAAGCCGTGGCCGCCGTCGGGAAAGATGTGGACCTCGGCGGGAATCTTGGCTTTCTTCCAACTGTCGGCGAGGCCGGTGGCGGTGGAGGTCATGCGCTCGTTGTCGTCAAAGGCGACGGCGGTAAACAGCGGCGGGGCGCCGGCGGGAACGGCATAGCCGGGAGGGGCGACGGCATAGATGGGGATGGCGAAGCTGGGGCGGCTTTCCGCGGTGTACTGCGTGGCCACGCCGATGGTGAGGTAGCCGCCGGCGGAGAAGCCCATCACGCCGATGCGCCGCGGATCGAGCTTCCATTCGGCGGCGCGGGCGCGCACGGTCTTCATGGCGAGCAGTCCGTCCTCGACAGCGAACTGGGCGCGCAGTTCGCGCGAGGGCTCCACGGCGGCGCCGCAGCGGTAGCGCAGCACGAATGCCGTGATGCCCATGTTATTCAGCCAGCGGGCGACGTCGCGGCCCTCGTGCTCAATGGCGAGGATGTTGAAGCCGCCGCCGGGAGCGACGACGATGGCCGTGCCGTTGGGCTTCGACGCCGGGTAGACCTCCATCACGGGGCGGCGCACGTTGCGAACCCACTTTTCGGTTGGGCTTTTGACGTGCTCGTTGGTGGCCTCGGGGGTGTAGAGTTCCTCGCCGGCGGGAAGGTCGGGACGAAGGACGATTTCCTCGGCGGCGAGTAAGGGCAGCGCGAGAACAAACAGCGGAAGGGCCATGCGAAGGGAATTCGGCATGGCCCATATTCTATGACGCGGCGCGGGCGCGCGGGCTTAGGGCGCGACGCAGCGGTTCACCGGCTCGCCGTAGAAGAAGTCATCGACGACGACGATGTTGATGCCCTGTTCGAGGTTTTCGGCGGCGCCCAGAGGCGCCGTGCCGGGCGTGATGCGGACACGGGCGATCATGGCGGAAGGCAGGATGCCGCCGACGAAGGAGAGACCCTTGGCGGCGGGACGGGCGGCCAGTTTGCCCAGCAGCACGCCTTCGACGGAGTAGAACTCGACTGTGGACATGTGCGCGAGGGCGACGTTGGCGAAGACAACGCCGAAGCCGCGCACGGTGGCCGGAGTATCGGTGCCGGGCACCTTGAATTCGACATCATAGACGTGGCTGCCGAGGCTGGCGAACAGCTTCTGGCGGCTGAAGGTGGTGAACAGCGAGGAGTAGCCGTTGAGGTGGTTGTCAAAGCGCACCGGGCCGTCGGCTTCATTGGCGCTCACCTGGAAACCGTTCCAGCCGGCGCCGGGGACGGCCACCATCACAGCGCCACGCCTGACGTTGACGTGGAAGAAATCGGGCGGCATGTTGTTCGGAGCCGAGAAGGAGGCGCCGACGCCATCCCAGTTGATTTCGCGGCGGCCGTTGGGGTCGCCGGGAACGTTGCTTGCGTTGTTCGGGCCAAGAGCGGCGCGAAACTCGTCGACGGCGGTTTGGATGGCCTCGGCGTTGGCTCCCGCGGCTGAGAAGATGGTGACGCCGGGTTGGGCGTTGGCCCGCGGGATGGCGAGCATGCCCAGCGCGGCGGCCAGCAAAGTAAGAGTCGTGGTTAACTTCATGGGTCCAGAGTAGGGGCGAGGCGGGGTCGGAATCTTGAGAGATGGCTGAAAGAAGCGTGAGGAAAGCCTGATTTACACGTGGTCCGAGAAGCGCCTGAGCCCCGGCGAGGCGCATTTGCGCGTATGGCGGGTTTGCTTTGATACACTACGGGTTCTTTTCGTATGACCCCTTCAGAACTTCGCAACCAATTGACCGGTGTGTTCGGCTTCCCCGTCACGCCCTTTAAGATCGACCTGTCGATCGACCACGACGGCTTGGCCAAGCTGGCCGACTGGATGTGCGGCTACGCGTTTTGCGCGCAGGTGGCGGCGGGCGGCACGGGCGAGATCTACTCGATGACCGTTGAGGAGAATATCGAGGTGGTGCGCACGGTGGTGAAGGCCGTCAACGGGCGCATGCCGGTGGTGGCGGGCGTGGGCTACAACGTGGCAATGGGCCAGGCGATGGCGCGGGGCATGGAAGCCGCCGGAGCCGACGCGCTGCTGGTGATGCCGCCTTACTATACGAACGCGCCCTGGGAAGGGCTGCTGCAGTATTACGTGGAGATCGGCAAGTCGAGCGGGTTGCCGCTGTCGCTCTATTCGCGCGATTGGGCGGCGTTCACGCCGGACCAGGTGGCGCAGCTCTGTGACCGCGTGCCGACGCTCACGTTCTGGAAAGACGGCCAGGGCGACGCGCGCAAATACCAGCGCATCATGAACAAGGTGGGCGACCACCTGGCCTGGATCGGCGGCATCGGCGATGATTGTGCGCCGGCGTATTTCGCGATTGGCGTGCAGGCTTACACGTCGTCGATTTCCAACGTCGCGCCGAAGCTCTCGCTGAAAATCGCGGAAGCCGGATTGAAGGGCGACCGCGAGACGATGAACGCGCTGATGAAGAAGTATGTGCTGCCGCTCTACGCACTGCGCGACAAGCGCAAGGGCTACGAGGTGTCGGTGATGAAGAAGATGATGGACTTCCTCGGGCTGCCCGGCGGTCCGGTGCGCGCGCCGCTGGTGGAAGTCACCGCCGATGAAGCCCTGCAGATCAAGGCACTCGTGGACGTCTACGCCGACGTGCTATGAGGCGGCGGGAGTTCCTGGGCGCTGCGGCGGGGCTCGTCACCACGACGGGCGCTGACGGCGCGCAATCGCGTAAGCCGCGCAGGCCGAACTTCCTCGTCATTCTCGCCGACGACATGGGCTACTCGGATGCCCGCTGCTATGGCGGCGACATCGAGACGCCGCACATCGATTCGCTCGCCTCAGGCGGGCTGCGCTTTACGCAAGGCTATTCGACGGCGCGGTGCGGGCCGTCGCGCAGTTGCATCACCACGGGCCGCTACGCGCAGCAGACGGCGTGTGACGTGATGACGCCGGGCAATATACCCGAGTGGACGCGCTTTGCCCCGCACTACCTGAAGCCGCTCGGCTACCGCGCCTATCATTCGGGCAAGTGGCACCTGCGCTTCAAGCCCGTGGAGACGGTGAACTTCGACCACAGCTACACGCTCCTCGACCAGCAGCGCTTCTTCACGCCGACGGCGCACCTGCTGGATGACGAGCCGCTGCCGCGGCCCAAGCCGAGCGACGGCTTCTATGGGACGAAGGCCATTGGCGAGCATGCCGTGCGGTTCCTGCAGGGCCATGCGCGCGAGCACAAGGACGATCCGTTTTACTTCTACCTCGCCTTCACGGCGCCGCACTTTCCGCTGCATGCGTTGCAGGAAGACATCGCGGAGTATAAAGACCGCTTTGCCGAGGGCTGGGACGTGATGCGCTCGCGGCATCACAAGCGCATGCGCGAGATGGGCCTTGTCAACTGCGATCTGGCGAAGCTGGAACCGGGCGTCTATCCGCCATGGAACACGCCGGCCGAGGAGCAGGTGGCGCGGTTTGGTCCGGGTGAGGTGGCGCGCGCCGTGCCATGGGCGACGCTGTCGCGGGAACAAAAAGACTTTCAGCGCACCAAGATGGCGATTCACGCGGCGATGATCACGCGCATGGATCGCGAGATCGGGCGCGTGATCGCGCAGTTGAAGGCGATGGATTCGTACAACGACACGCTGATCCTGTTTGTGTCCGACAACGGGGCGAGCGCGGAGATCATGATTCGCGGCGAGGGGCACGATCCGTCGGCGGCGCCGGGTTCGGAGGCGACGCATCTGTGCCTGGGGCCGGGCTGGTCGTCAGCCTCGAACACGCCATTCCGGCTGCACAAGAGCTGGGTGCATGAGGGCGGCATCGCCTCGCCATGGATTGCACATTGGCCGAACGGAATCGCCGATAAGGGCAGGCTGCGGAACACGCCGTGCCACTTTGTGGACATCGTGCCGACGATGATTGATTTGGGTGGCGGCGATGTGGCCAGGGCTCCCGTGCCGGGCTCACCGCCGCTGGCAGGCAGGAGCATCGCGCCCACCCTAGGGAAGGACGCTCGCATCGAGCGAGAGTTCCTCTACTTCCATCACAACAACAATCGCGCGCTGCGGCAGGGCGATTGGAAGATGGTGGCGGCGGGGGCGGATGGTCCGTGGGAGTTGTACAACCTGGCCGGCGACCGTAGCGAGCAGAAGAATCTGATCGGCTCGGAACCGAAACGGGCCGAGGCGATGGCGGCGTTATGGAAGAAGACGGACACCGCGTTTGTGGGGACGCGGGAAGCGGCCACGCCGACACAGTGGAAGCCGATGAATGCAGCCGGGCGGGCGGGGAAGAAGAAGGGTTAGCGAACCTTCAACACCTTGTAGCTGGTGACGCGGCCCATCCAGGCTTTCTCAAACGAGGCGGCCTGACCGTTGGCGAGGCGCCCCCCGGCCACCCAGCCGCGGCCCAGCTTTCCCTCGTCGTCGCGGACCTCCAGTTGGACCTCGACGCGGCCCAGGTTGCGGCCGCAGTTGTTGCGGATCATGCCACGCAGAACGGTGGACATATCGCTGGGGGCGTTCTTGGGGCGCCGCTGCGGAAGGCCGTTCATCTCGCGCACGTAGGATTCGCTGGAGTGCATGGTGACCCCGTAGATCTCCACGCAGCTCATGAGCTCGGATGACTCGGGCTTGGATTCCAGCGGCGTCTCATCGCTCGCGTTGATGGCGCTGCCTGCAGCGCCGAACTGCATCGACGAATAGAAGAACATGCCGGTGGCGCCCGTGAAGACGAGTACGCCGGGCACCACGGCGAGCCAGAGGCTCGGTGAGGACTTGCGTTGCTGCGGTGGCGCCTCGGGCATGCCCCGTTTATCGGCGGTTTCAAGGTGAGAGGCCATCGGGCAAACACCTGAGAGAGAGGTAGGGGGGCGGCCATTGGTCAGCGCCCTCGCATCTTGTACAACTGCTTCTGAGCCTTGTGAATGGCACGCCAGCGCGACTTCTCCGGGCGCGGGTCGTCGTGGCGGGCGGCCTCACGCCGGAGTTTGTGAAAACTGGTCAGGCGCGCCGGATCGACGGCGTCGCGGACGGCGCAGCCGGGTTCGCTTGCATGGGTGCAATCGGCGAAGCGGCAGCGGGCGGCGAGCGTGGCGATGTCGTCGAAGACGGCGGCGACGCCCGCTTCGCCGGCCCAAAGCTGGATTTCACGCAGGCCGGGCGTGTCGATGAGGGCGGCGCCGGTGGCGAGCACGATGAGTTCGCGATGGGTGGTGGTGTGGCGGCCGCGCGAGTCATGTTCGCGGACGGCGGCGGTGGCGTGCGTGTCCGAGCCGGTGATGCGGTTGAGCAGGGTCGACTTCCCTGCCCCGCTGGAGCCAAGCAGCACGGCGGTGACACCGGGCGCGAGCAATCCGGCCAGCGCCTGGCAGCCTTCGCCGCTCAAGGCGCTGATCAGAAGCACGAGGCTGTCGCCGGCGACGGCGCGGGCGGCGGCGAGGCGTTCCTCGCGATCGTCGCAACAGTCGGCTTTGTTCAGCACGATGACCGGTTCGACGCCGCCTTCGTGGGCGACGGCCAGGTAGCGCTCGATGCGGCGGGGGTTGAAGTCGCCGTCGAGCCCGCAGAGGATGAGGGCGAGGTCGACGTTGGCCGCGAGCACCTGCTCTTCATGACGCGTACCGGCGGCGCGGCGTGAGAGCCTGGTGCGGCGCGGCAGCAGTTGTTCGATGAGGACGGTGGCGGCATCGATGGGACGGACGAGGACGTAGTCGCCGGTGGCGGGCAGATCAGCCGCGGATTCGGCGGAGTATTCGAGGGCTCCGGAGAGAAAGGCGTCACATTCGCCGTGAGCGGTGAGAACGCGGGCGCGCTGGCCGCTGGCAAAACAGACGCGGCTCTCGATGAGGGGCTGGGAAGACAATGCAGTGCTCCTTGCTGGTTCGTGGCTGCGGGGTAAGACACGAAGGGTGAGCTTGGCCCGTTACCGGCCGCGGTCACCCGAATTAAGCAAGGACGGCGTGTGTCAAACCGCTAGGATAGCGCACTTGGGTGGCGCAATTTTAAGCCGGCGGCGGGGTAATCCCGTAAGCGGTTTCATCGTCCAAACGAGGGAGGCCCCCGTGAGACCACTTCTATTCACCGCTACCGCTCTGCTTGCCCCCGCCCTGCTGGCCCCCGCCCTGCTGGCCCAATCGCCGGACATCTCCGGCACCTGGATTGCAAAACGAACGAGCCCCATGGGCGAGATGGAGATTGTCTACCGCTTGAAGGTGGACAACGGTAAGATCACCGGTTCGCAATCGATGGGCTTTGGCGATGCGCCGATTGTCGATGGAAAGGTAAGCGG
>JAFLBB010000069.1 GCA_017304135.1 Acidobacteriota bacterium
GCACTTGTCCTCCAACTGCTTCACCTGGGCCGCCTGCACCACCTGCGATGCACCCGGCACCGGCCGCGCATCGGGAATCTGCGATCCCTGCACCTGCACACGCTTGCCCACATACTGCTCCACGCTTCCCTTTACCTCTACCGTCACTCCCGCCGCTTCGTCGGTGAGCATGTACCTGCCGTCCCGTTTCACCAGACAGCCTGTCACCAGCGCCGGCCCGGAAGCTCCCGATTCTCCAGGCAGCTCGAACTCCAGCGCCCGCCCCGCCGCCAGCGAAGCGATCATCACACCCCGCGCGTTGGTCACCCGCAGGCTGCCCCGCGCTGCCGACACCTGCACACGGTTTGTCGCCGTCAGTTGCACCATCCCCTGCGCCCCGCCGCCTACCGGCTCCACGCGCAGCGAGCGCGCCTCCAGCCAGTACGCCGGCGCCTTGCCTCCAGGGCTCGACAACTGCCCCCCGCCACGCTGCAACACCAGCCGGTCGGCGAAAACCACGCCTTTCGAACCCGAAGACAATTGCACGTTTGTGCCGTTGTTCAGCCGAAGATCACTCGCCGTTCTCCCGGTCTCCACCGTCGTCCCTTCGAACAATGTCCCGTTGCCGCTCACCGCGGCTTCATCCATCCTGATTCCCCCGCGAGCGGTGGCCACACCGATCACCGATGACGCCGCCATCCCAACCGATAGCTGCGCCGAGAGAACCACTGCGAGTCCGAACTGTACCGTCATTACCTGTTTGCTCCTCGTTCTCATGTCTATTCGCTTCCCCACCGGCTGCCCGCGCGGCTACTCTGCCGCGTTTCCGCCTTCACACGATGCGCCAGTACGAGCGTCCCTGTTGGCCCAAGCGCCGCCTCATCCGTATGGAAGGGTGCATCCCTGTCCACGACGCGCCAGATTCTCGCCTTCAAGAGTCTCCCTGCGGAGAATCCCGGCTTCCTACACCACTGATTCAGTGTGAGGAGAGCGGAAACGTATCACGTCCTATTCATCGGTTCAAAGCCTCGACGCATGGAGGCATACTTTGCCTGAGAAGAATCCGTATTCGTTCGCTACGGGTGGTAGGTGGCTCGCTCAGCGTGCCTTCCTCCCGCTCCTCGTCCTGGCCTCCGCCCTCTCCCTGTGCCAGCTCGCCAGCGCCCTGCTTGAGTCACACGGCACTCAACCTGCCCTCACCTGGGCCGCCCGCCTCAGCCCTCTCGACCATCACCCGCGCCTCCTCCTGGCCGACCTCGAACCTCACCGCGCGCCCCTCCACTGGGGCTACATCCGTTCGCTTTACCCGGCCTACGCCCCGGCGTGGATCCGCCTCGGACTTGACCTGGAGCGGCAAGGCGAATTCACCCGCGCCCAGCGGGCCTTCGCCCACGCTGCCAGGCTTGACCGCACCTTCCTGCCCCAATGGACCCTCGCCAACTTCCACTACCGCCGCGGCGATGCAGCCCAGTTCTGGCACTACGCCCGCACCGCGGCTTCTCCCTACCAGGGCGATCTCACCGGCGTTTTCAGCCTCTGCCTGCGCATCGAACCCGATCCGCTGGCCATGTTGGACCGCCTGCAGCCGGCCTACCCCGCCGCCCGCCTCGATCTGCTCGGCCTCCTGCTGCGCCAGCAGCGCTTCACCGACGCCGCCCGCCTTGCGCCTCACGCCGCCTCGACCCCGGTCCGCGGCACGGGGGAGATGCTGCTCGCAGGGTGCCAGGCCGCCAACAACGCCGGCGACACCGCATCGGCGGTTGCCTTCTGGAACGCCGCCGCCGCCCACCGCTGGATCGCCCGCGCGCCATTAGATCCCGCCCAGGGCGTCCTCATCGCGGATTCCACCTTTCACCACCAGCCCACCAATGCCTGTTTCGACTGGGCGCTTCCCGCTCAGAATGGAGTCCTCGCCCATGCCGGCCTGCCCGCCGGATTGCGCCTCGAATTCTCTGGCCTGCAACCACCTGGCGCCGTTGTCGCCCGCCTCCGTCTTCCCGTCCAGCCCGGCACACGCTACCGCCTCGTGTGGCGCTACGGCGTCGAGTTCACTCCCAACTCGGCCCAACCCATTTGGCGCATCGCCGGCCAGCAGACCGAACCGTGGCCGCTGGCCGCGCAGGGCAGGGAAGAGAGCTTTGAGTTCGCTTCAGGCGCTTCGTCGCTGCTCGATCTCGAACTCCTGCTGCCGCCGGCCAAGGGACGCACCCGTCCGGAAGGAAAACTGCGCCTCGAATGGGTTCGCGTGGAGCCGGTCCGCTCCGCCTGAACCGCTTGGGAGCATCTGTGATACCTTGAAGAATCCGGCCGCCCCGTGCAAGGCGTGCGCCGGTCGAGGAGTGTCCCATGGAAGCGCTTGGAATGGTGGAAACGAAGGGCCTTATCGGGGCCATCGAGGCCGCCGATGCAATGGTGAAGACGGCCAACGTGACGCTGACCGGCAAGGAGTTCATCGGCGCCGGCTTTGTCACCGTCACCGTCCGCGGCGATGTGGGCGCGGTCAAGGCCGCCACCGATGCCGGGGCCGCCGCTGCCCGCCGCGTCGGTGAACTCGTTGCCGTCCACGTCATCCCCAATCCGCATGAGGACGTGGAAAAGGTCCTGCCCGGCGCCAGGAAGGGCGACAAAGCTCTCGGCTGATCCGCTCGTTCCCTCTCCAGTAACCGGGCCCACCAGCCCTGAGGACCGTTCATGCTCGCCGACGCTGATCTCATTTCAATCCAGGAAGTACGCACGAAGGTCGACAAGGCCTACGCCGCATTTCAGATCTACCGCACCTATTCGCAGGATCGGGTGGACGCCATCGTGGAGGCAATGGCCGCCGCCGGCCGCGCCCACTCCCAACGCCTCGCCGAAGCCGCCGTCGAAGAGACCGGCATGGGCAACGCCAAGGATAAGCTCGCCAAGAACCTGCTCTGCTCTGACCTGCTGCCCCGCTCCATCCGCGGCATGAAAACCGTCGGTGTCCTGCGCGAAGTCCCCGAAAAGAAGCTGGTGGAAATCGGCGTCCCGGTCGGCGTCATCGCAGCCATCCTGCCTACCACCAACCCCACCTCAACGGCCTTCTACAAATCCATCGTTTCGCTCAAGGCCGGCAACGCCATCGTCATTAGCCCCCATCCCCGTGCCGCCCGCTGCACCTGCGACGCCGCCGATGTGCTCTACCAGGCCGCCGTCGCCGCCGGCGCTCCGCCCGACATCATTCAATGCGTCGCCACGGCCACCATGGAGGGCACCAACGCCCTCATGAAGCACCCCCGCACGGGCGTCATTCTCGCCACCGGCGGTTCGGGCATGGTCCGCGCGGCCTACTCCAGCGGCAAGCCCGCCTTCGGCGTCGGCCCCGGCAACGTTCCCGTCCTCCTCGATGATTCCTACGACGTGAACGACTGCGTGGCCAAGGTCGTCGTCGGCAAATCGTTCGACTATGGCACAGTCTGTTCCAGCGAGCAGACCCTCATCGCCAGCCGCGGCCGCCGCGAAGCCGTCCTCGCCGCCCTGCGCGACCAGAAGGCGTACATCTGCAACGAGGCCCAGTGCCAGGCGCTGGCCAAACTGCTCATCACGCCGAAGTTCGGCATCAACGCCGATTGCGTCGGCCAGTCGCCGGCCCGAATCGCCCAAATGGCCGGCTTCGAAGTCCCGGCGGGCACCTCGATTCTCGCCGTCGAAATCGCCGGTGTCGGCAAGCAGCACCCCCTCTCAATGGAGAAGCTCTCGCCCGTGCTGTCGCTGCTCTTTCTCGATGGTTGGGAGGAACAGGTCCGCGCCAGCCAGGCCATTCTGAAGTTCGGCGGCCTCGGCCACACCTGCGCCATCTACTCCACCAACGATGCCCGCACACGTGAGTTCGGCATCCGCATGCCGGCCTTCCGTGTGCTCGTCAACACGCCCACGCCCCAAGGCTCCACCGGGGTCACCACCAGCATCCAGCCCTCCATGACCCTCGGCTGCGGCGCCATGGCCGGCAACATCACCTCCGACAACGTCGGCCCGCTCCATCTCATCAATGTGAAGCGCCTGGCCTATGTCGTGCGCACGCCGGAAGAAGCATTCCCCGATCAGCAGCCCGGCGCGGCCGTCTCCACAACCCGCAACGCGATCGCCGGCGCTGTCGAGCGTTTCCTCGCCCAGCGCGGCATCTCCAACGCCGTCCCGCCTGCTCCTCGCACCCCGAGCGCACCGCCGCCCGCTCCTCGCACCCCCAGCGCCGCGGCGCCCGTGGCGAGCATCGTCGACCGCTTCCTCCAATCCAAGCGCGCCCCGGCATACTTCGCGCCTCCGCCGCCCCCGGCTTCCTCCTGTGGCTGCAGCGGCGGATGCTCCCCCAAACCCACTGCCACCGCCCCGGCTCCGCCGCTCTCTGCCGCCCCCACCGTGGCCCCCGCGCCCTCCATCCCAGCGCCCACCATCGACATCGTCGACTTCGTCTGCGAGGCCGATGTCCGCACCGCCATGCACAAATCGCAGAAGATCTACATCGGCCCGCGCACCATCGTCACGCCAGCCGCGCGCGAACTGGCCGCGCAACATGACCTCCTCGTGGTCGCACAGCGTTAGAGGAATCCCATGAGCGAAATCCGTCAGGACTTGGATACGTTGTGCGCAGAGGTGGAACGCGACCTCGCCACCCGCCCCTTCGCCGTCTTCCGCGGCCATCACCGCGCCCTGGAAAACCGCTCGCAAGTGGACTGGGATGTCATCAAGTCGCCCGACTTCCACGACTACCTCGCCTGCGCCGAACGTCTCGGCGTCCGCATGCTCGTCTTCTCCCACCAGAAGCTCACCACGCAGCTGCTTGACCAGGTCCGCGAGCGTATCGACACCACCGACCTCTCCCGCGAGGATTCCCGCGACTTCGAACGCACCTTCAAAAAGCTCCGCGGCTACGAGGGCTTCACCAGTTCCCTCGAGCTCTCCTTCGACTTCGAAGGCATCACCTACATCTTTCACATCTCCACGCCCTGGTACGACGAGCTGCTCGACATGATCGAAGACCTCGACGACGCCATCGAACACGCCGCCGGCGACGAAGAGGGCGGCCCCATGGGCGGCTACTTCTCGCAAAACTAATTCCGCGCGATGGCACTCCCCACGCGCTGGATTCTCCCCTCGCCCGATACCGCTCTCGTCGAAACGCTTGCCCGCCAGCTCGGCATCCCGGCTCTGGTCGCCCGCATCCTCGTCCATCGCGGCCACACCACCGCCGAAGCCGCCTCCGCCTTCCTCAACCCCCGCCTCGACGATCTGCACCCGCCCCACCTGCTCACCGGCATGAGCGAAGCCGTGGCCCGCATCCGCCGCGCCATCGATGCCCGCGAACGCATCCTCCTCTACGGGGACTACGACGTCGATGGCACCACCAGCATCGTCATCCTGATGAAGGCCCTCGCCCTGGCCGGCGCCGATGCCCACTACTTTGTCCCGCACCGCATCCGCGACGGCTACGGCATGCGCGAAGAGGTCATCGAGCAAGCCTCGCGCGACAAGGTCGGCCTGATTGTCAGCGTCGATACCGGCATCCGCGCCGCCCCCGTCGTCGAACGCGCCCGCGAACTCAACATCGACGTCATCGTCACTGATCACCACCTTCCCGAAGAGGCCCTGCCGCCCGCCCTCGCCGTACTTAACCCCAACCGCCCTGACTGCGGCTACCCGGAGAAAAACCTCTGCGGCGCCGGCGTCGCCTTCAAGCTCGTTCAGGCCCTCATGGACTCGCTCGCCTGGGAACCCGCCCGCGTCCGCGCCCTCACCGAGTCGTTCCTCAAGATGGTCGCCATCGCCACCGTCGCCGATGTCGTTCCGCTCACCGGCGAGAACCGCATCATCGTCCATCATGGTCTCAACGGACTCACCCGCGTTCGCAACGCCGGCCTGCGCGCGCTCCTCCAGGTGGCCGGCTTCCAGGAAGGCGATGAACCCAGCGCCGGGCAGGTTGCCTTCCGCATCGCCCCGCGCATCAACGCCGCCGGCCGCATGGCCGATGCCGGCCAAGTGATCGAGCTCTTTCTCACCTCCGATGCCACCCGCGCCCTCGCCATCGCCCAGCAACTGCACGAATGGAATGCCGAGCGGCAGCAGACCGAGGCCGACACGCTCGAAGCATGCCTCCAGGCCCAGGTCCATCCCGATGAACGCGCGCTCGTTTTCGCCGGCGAAGGCTGGCACAAAGGCGTCGTCGGCATCGTCGCCAGCCGCCTCGTCGAACGTTACCACCGCCCCGTGTTCGTGCTCACCATCGACCCCGCCACCGGTGAAGCCTCAGGCTCCGGCCGCAGCATCGAAGCGTTTCATCTTCTCGACGCCCTCGAGTCCCTGCGCGAGCTGTTCACCAAATTCGGCGGCCACTCCCACGCCGCCGGTGTCACGCTTCCCGCTGATCGCATCCCCGAATTCCGCAGCCGATTCGACGCCCACGCCCGCGCCGTGCTCCACGAAGACGACCTTCGCCCCCGCCTCAAAATCGACGCTGCCGCCAGCTTCCAGGAACTCACCGATGCCACCGTCGCCGCGCTGCTCAAGCTTGGCCCTTTCGGCCAGGGCAACGCCGCCCCGGTGTTGATGACCTCCCACGCCAGTTTCCCTTTCCCGCCCACCGTCATGAAGGAGAAACACCTCCGCTTCAAAGCCGCCCACGCCGGCAAACAGCTCACCATGAAGGCCTGGCGCTTCGCCGAGCGCCTCCCCGAATTCACCCTCGACCGCGTCTTCGACCTCGCCTATGTCGTCGAAGACGATCCCTTCTCCGCCGCCCGCGGCTACGCCCCCTGGAGCGCCACTCTGCGCGACCTCCGCTGACCGCCTGCTGCTCTGCCGCTACTCTCTCCGCCTGGTCGCCCCCGCACGCCCTAAGGCGTGAGGCCAATGCTGCGCACGGCCTTCTGAAACCGCGGGTTCGTCCGCAGCGGCGCAAACGCCGGATCCACCGCGATGTAGATCACGTAATAGGGCCGTGTCTGAACAGCGGCTTCTAACTCAACCAGCGCCGCTTCAAACTCACCAATCCAGGCAAACCACACCGCGCGTGTATAGCGATGCACATCCAACGGCTTGCCGGCCTCCACGTCATCGATCCACGCCCGCGCCACCGCCAACCGCCCTCCACTCGCGTAAACGGAGCGGAAGTTCGCGGCCCATTTGGCCCGGTAGGGCTGTGGCCGGCTCTCCCACGCGCCGATCTCCTCGGCGCGCGTGTTGATCGCGCCCAGGTCGTCCCCCAGCATCAGGTAACCTCTCAGCTTCCATGTATAGCCAGGCGAGTGCTCCGGATTGAGCGACAGGGCCTTCTCGCCTTCCCGGATCGCCTCCTCGTACTGGCCGGAGAAATAGTGCGTCATGGCCAGCGTGGAGCGCGCCTGCGCCAGCAACGGGTCCAACTGCACCGCCCGTTCAGCCTCGGCCCGGGCTTCGGGCAATCGCTTATGAATCGTGAGCCAGTTGGCATACCAGACCCGCCGCTGCGCCGATTCCGGGTCCAGTTCCACCGAGCGCGCCAGCTTCTTTCCGGCCTCCTCCCAGCGCCACTCCCGCGTCATCAGAATCCAGCCCAGAATCGCCTGGCACTCGCCGCAGTTGGGGTCTTCCCGAACCGCCTTCCGTGCCAGTTCTGAAGCCACCTCATAGGTGCTCTTGCTGTACCGCGCCAGGCTTTCGGCCAGCCCGGCGTGAGCCAGCGCGAAGTTCGGCCGCAGTTTCAGTGCCTGCTCAAACAACGGAGTCGCCCTCTCGCCGTCAGCCGAGTTGCCCCGCCGGATCAGTTCCAGGCCCTGCCCGGCCAACAACTCGGCCTGCCTCTCCGTGCCTCGGCGGTAGTGCAACCAACCTCCGGCCGCGGTGGCCGCTACCACTACTGCCACCCCTGCCGCCAGCACCCATCTCGGAGTGCGCCGCGCCGCCGTGGCAGCCGTCGAACCAACCGGCTGCTCCGTCTGAATGGCCACCGCAATCCGGTACCCCACCCGCGCCACCGTCTCAATGTGGCTGGTCCCGTCCGGAGCCGGGTCGAGTGCCTTTCGCAGCGCCGTAATGCACTGCGCCAGATTGGACTCCTCCACCAGCGCCCCACCCCAGATCTGGTTTTGCAGATCCTCCTTCGGCACCACCGCCCCGCCCGCCTCCAGCAGCACTCTCAGGCATTCGGCCACGCGCCACGGCAGTTTCGCCACCTGGCCGCGCACCGTCAGCCGCCGCGCAGCCACGTCCCATCGCCCTTCGCCGAAAAGAACCGCCGCCGGGCTCTCCCGCGCTTCCGTCACTGCCGACCTCCCCGTAGCTGCTTGGATCTCCCCATTATTGTACGCGCAGCATACCGCTGAAGGCCCGCATGTCCTTTGTTCTGTTTGTTTTCAGGATCTTTCAGAACTATTCAATCGCCGGCCCGGTACGGTATACAGAACTGCAAACACTTGTTCACACACAAAGCCGGGCAAAGCAGGCGAAACTGCCTCAGCGGCGGACACCCTTGCGTCCACCGTACACAGGAGGACAAGTGCTTCGAATCAGATTCTTCATGCCGGCTTTGGCCGTGCTGACATGGGCGTGTGGCTTGGCCACACCGGCTAGCGCCGAAACGATCTACAGTGTCTTCGCAACCGGGTGCGGATCCTCCACTGGTTCCACCGGACCATCTTCCGGTTACGTCGAACAGGCCGTCGGGGGCGGTACCTGCGACGGCTTTGGCTCGCAGGCCGACGGCAAAGCCTTCGCCGGCCCGGAAGGTCTCGGCGCATACGGACGGAATCTGCACAATGGAGGGTCCGCCACCTACGGTGGCGGCCTGGCCACACTTACGACCTATTTCACGATCACCCCGCCTGCCGGAACGCCCATCGGCACACCTGTGCCCGTGGGCCTGAACCTGGAATTGCACGCAGTGTCGCTGGACCCAGTCCCCGGCGATGGCGACTACGTCAGCCTGATCGTGGATCTCTATATCGGCGGCTTCACTTCCGGCCGCCGCATAGGGACGCGTACATCGGTGGGCGCCGCGCTCGGCATTGGTATCAATGTCCCCAACCTGAATGGGGACACCTTCCTGGTCGTGGACCCCGTGTCAGTCACTTCCGGCTCTCCGACTGTAATGTACATCTCACTCGATGCCAATGCCCAAGGAGCTTCCGGCTTAGGGCAACCGCTGACCATTAACGCCCTCAACACGCTGCGGCTTCCGCGCACGGGCCCCGTGTTCAACCTGCCTGACGGCTATTCCGTGGACGTTCCGGACCTGTTCGTCTTCAACAACCGCTATGTGGACCCCAATGGCGGCGGTGGCGGCGAGGTCCCTGAACCGGCCACCTGCGCCCTGGTGGGCGGCGGCCTCCTGCTGGCCGCCATCTGGCGGCGCCGGCGCTAATCCCCCCGACATCCGCCGCGGACCGCCTGCTCCACTCGCGGGCGGTCCGCGACGCACGAACTCTTCGCGCCCTCCCTTCCCCCTCACGCCCCCTCGCGATCTCCGCTACCATTTTGAAGTGGTCTCGCCGTCTGGTTGCGGCTGGCTCCACCCGCTCGGCATGTCCGCCCCGCCCCGCCTCCCGAACCCGCTCTTCTTCGCCCTCACCGCTGTGCTTCTCGTCACGATGGGCGCGCTGCAGTTCCACACCGCCTCGCTTGAAGCGCAAACCTACGACGAAGCCGTCCACCTCACCGCCGGCTACAGCTACTGGGTCACCGGCGATTTCCGCCTCAACCAGGAACACCCGCCCCTGGCCAAACTCCTCTGCGCCGCGCCGCTTCTCACCATGGGCCTGCGCTTCGACACAGCCAGCCCCCACTGGTCGCTCCCTGACCAGTCCGAAATGGGCCGCCTCTTCCTCTACAGCAACACCCGCCCCGCCGGCGCCATTCTCGCCGCCGCTCGCTCGGTCACCATCGCCCTCTCCCTCGTCCTCGGCCTCGCCCTCGCCCTCTGGCTCCGCCCCCGCTTCGGCGAACCCGCCGCCCTCGCCGCCCTCGCCCTCTACGCGCTCGACCCCAACTTCCTCGCCCACGGCCGCTACGTCACCACCGACGTCGCCGTCACGCTCTTCTCCTTCCTCTCCGTCATCACCTGGCTCGCCTTTCTCGACCACGGCCGCAAACGCTGGCTCGCCCTCGCCGCCCTCACCCTCGGCCTCGCCATGGCCTCCAAGTTCTCCGGCTTCTACGTGCTCCCCATCCACGCGGCATTGCTCGCCCTCCAGACCTTCCGCCGCCCCATCTCCTGGCCCAAAGCCCTCGCCGCGCTGCCCATCCTCTGTGCGGGCGCCATCCTCGTCTGCGCCGCCACCTACGGCAGCCACACCCTTAAAGTCCCCACCTGGCGCGAACACAAATACGTCACCGGCATCCTCGAACTCCGCCAGCACAACACCGACGGCCACCGCTCTTACCTCCTCGGCAAGGTCAACACGCACGGCGATCCGCGCTATTTCCCCGTCGCCTTCGCCGTCAAGACTCCTGAAGTGACCCTGCTCGCGCTACTCGCCGCGTTGCTCCTGCTCCCTCGCATCCTCCGCCGCAACGACGCGCTCCTCTGGCTCGCCCTGCTGCTCTATCCCTCCCTCTACTTCGGCATCTCCGTCGCGGGTAACATCAACATCGGAGTACGCCATCTGCTGCCTGTCTACCCCTTCCTGTTTGCCCTCATCGCCGCCGCCCTCTCTACGCTGCCCCGCCGCGCCGCCCTGGTCGCCCCAGCGCTCCTCTTCGCAGGCATCCTCTCCGCGCAACCCACCATCTACCCCGACTACCTCGCCTACTTCAACCGCTTCGCCGGAGGCCCCGCCTCGGGCCACCACTACCTGCTCGACTCCAACCTCGACTGGGGCCAGGACGTCATCAAGCTCAAACGCTACATGGACGCCCGCGGCATCGAGTTCGTCCAGGTCGCCTATTTCGGAATGGCTGATCTGAATCACTACGGCATCCGCCACGGCGGCCTCCCCGGCGCCAACGAGCCCAGCGAAATCGACAAGCTCGACAACTGGGTCGCCGCCAGCGTCACCGATGTCTACGACGTCTACTTCGACCAGCCCACCTTCAATTGGCTCCAGCGCTACACCCCCGCCGCCCGCATTGGCTGGTCGCTCTATCTCTACGACCTCCGCCAATCCACCCTCCCCGCCGGAAAACGCCCGCTCCCGCCCGCGCCCAAGTCCGCCGCACCGCCGCCCGCCGCCGCGCCCGGCACACAGTGATAGATTGGCCGCATGCTCACCCGCCGCGCCGCACTCGGCTCCCTCGCTGCAGCCCCTCTCGCAGCCCAGCGCCCCCGCCGCAAACCGAACTTCCTCTTCGTCATCGCCGACGACCACGCCGGCTACGTCCTCAACTGCCAGGGCAACAAGCTCGCTGAAACGCCCACCCTCGACGTCCTCGCCGCTCAGGGCACGCGCTTCTCCCGCCACTTCTGCAACCAGCCCGTCTGCACGCCCTCACGCCAATCGCTGCTTACTGGCCTCATGCCCTCCGCCGCCGGCGTCACCACGCTCTCCACGCCCCTCGACCCCGCCAAACCCACCCTTGCCAAACAACTCAAATCCGCCGGCTACAGCACCGCCGTCCTCGGCAAAATGCACTTCAATCAGCCCGGCCGCCCCGGCCTGCATGGCTTCGATGTCTGCATGACCGAAGACGTCATCAACGGCGAATGGCGCAAACTTACCCCCAAGCGTCCTGTCTCCGAAGACATCCGCACCAAGCCCCAGTGGCGACCCTTCCGCGACCCCGCCCGCATCTGGCTCAACGCCGAAAAGCTCCCCTTCCCGCGCTACGAAGCCGACATGCGCAGCGCCTCCACCGTTCAACACGCCTGCGACTACATGGAGCAGAACAAGGACAACCCCTTCGCCCTCTGGGTCAGCTTCCAGGAACCGCACTCCCCCTACGACTTCCCCATCGAAGACGCCTCCCACTTCGATCCTTCGCGCTTCGTAGCCCCCCGCATCGGCCCCGAAGACGCCTGGCAAATCCCCATCATCTTCCGCGATCTCTCCCCCGCCGAACGCCAGGGCATCGCCGCCGCCTACTACACCTCGGTCCGCTACCTCGACCGCAACATCGGCCGCGTCCTCGCCAAACTCCGCCAGCTCAATCTCGAAGACGACACCCTCGTCGTCTACCTCGCCGACCACGGCTACTGCCTCGGCCAGCACGGCCGCTTCGAAAAGCACTGCGGCTACGACCCCGCCATGCACGTCCCGCTCATCATCCGCTACCCCGGCCGCGTCCGCCAGGGCGTCGTCAACGACATGACCGAGCACATCGACGTCGCCCCGACGATCCTTGACCTCCTCGGCGTCGACCCCCTGCCCGTCCTCCACGGCCGCTCGCTGCGCCCCTATCTAGAAGCCAAGAAGATCGCCCCCCGCGACCACATCTTCAGCCAGTACCTCGAAAACGAAGAGGTCTTCCTCCGCACCGACCGCTGGAAGTACATCTACTGTTCCGGCCGCCGCAAACGCACCGACGGCTATCTGATCGACAACCCCACCCCCGGCCGCTACCAGCGCCTCTACGACCTCAAAGCCGACCCCGGCGAATTCACCGACCTCGCCGCCAAGAACCCGAAGGTCGTCACCCAACTCCAGGACCTCATCCTGAAGCGCTACCGCGCCACCCACCCCGACGCCGCCAGCGAACCCAACACTTCCACCCGCGAAGAGGCGATGGAGTTCTACATCCGGCCACGGGACGCGAAGCCGAGCGCATGATCGCACTGAGGCCGGCGAGTTCGGCAGCCCCGCCGAGCGCCTACGTCAGCCGCACTCTTTGAACGGGTGGCTGCAAAATCACCGGTAGGCTTCGCGGCGGTTGCGCACACCGGTGATGAGGATGGCGTTCTCGCCTGCGGGGTCGAAGAAGACGCGGTAGTCGCCGCAGCGAAGGCGGAAGTCCGTACGCGGCGGCTTGAGCTTCTTCACGTCGCCAGAACGGGAAGCCAGGTAGCGTTCCAGGCAGTAGAGAATCTGCATAGCCGTTTCGCGGTCGATCGCCCGGAGATCAGCGCGGGCTTCCGGCGACCAGATGACGGTGATCCGCCCCGGCGTGGCGGCGTCGCTCATGCGAAGCGGCTCACTTGGTCAGCCCAAACTCGCGCAGGATCTCCTCGTGCGGAATGCCCTCGCCGCGTGCCAGCGAAGCGCGGGAGCGGTCCAGTGCGTCGGCGGTCTCCGCCGTGATCTCTTCCTCTTCCTCGGGGGCCTGAGCGAGAGCTTGCGGAAGCGGTTCACCGGCTAACACTTCAAGCAAATGGGCCACGGCGGTAAACTGCGCTGGCCCCAGCCGGTCGAGCAACAGGTGGGCTTGCTGTCTGTCCATGGTCTCTTCCTCCCTTCCTTCAGCCTACGCGGCGCGCCGTCTTCAAGGCTGCGACTTCCAGGAACGTATCGATGGTGCGCAAGAGCGTGGTCTGCTGCGAAGGCGGCAGTTCCTCGATCTTCTCCAGCCGCCGCGGCACTTTCCAGCTTGGCTTTCGCAGCGAGGCCTGAGCAGCGTTGGGGTGCAACAACTCATCGAGTGAAACTGCAAGCGCCATGGCGAAGCGGACGGCCATCTCGGCCGTGAGGCGTACGCGATCCGTTTCGTAGTCGGTGACCAGGGGCGGCAGGCTGAACTTGGATACGCGAGGCATGACGAACCCACTATAAGGGGCACAAGGGCCGCTTCTTACCTGCTACGGTATCATACGCTGACAACCGCCCCCGGCCGCTGCCAGCGCCTCCACGACCTCAAAGCCAACCCCGGCGAAGTCACCACCGTCGCCGCCCGCCACACTCACTTTCGCGACACGATGAACTCATCCGCAAGCGTCAGCAACGCCTCGCGGAACGCCGCGCCGTTGTTCTTCAGGTTGTCCACCGTCATCAGGTCGAGCTCCTTGTCCGGCCGCACGGCGATGTTCTCCACATACGGGCCCACCGGATACTCGCCGCCCGTGTCGATCTCCACCGGCCGCACGCCCAGCGCCCACGTGATCGCCCCCTGACCCTCGGAAAGCGTCCCGTACTCGGCATCAATCACCGACCCGCCCGCGCCCGCCGTCCGCTTACCCACCACCAGCGCCCGCCCGTTGTCCCTCAGCGAAGAGGCGACCAGTTCCGAAGCCGACGCGCTGAACTCATCCACCAACAGCACCACCGGCTTCGTGTATCCGCCCAACGCCCCTGCCGCGTTGCGGTACGGCTCTTCGGTCTCCTTCGATCCGCACACCGGCAGCGGATTCGTTAACGCACGCCCTTCGTTCAGCGCCGCCTCATACTCGCGCACAAGCAACTCCGCCTCGGCCACGTCAGCGGCATCGCCGAACCGCCGCGCATCGTCCAGGTAGAACCACGCCGAGAGCACATCGCCAAACGTGATCCTGTGCTGCGCGCGGAACACCCGGAACGGATCGCCCGTCACCCGCGCCACCAGCGCCTGCGCGCCGCAGGCCGAGCCGCCCGGATTGCGCATCAGGTCGAGAATCAGCCCCTCGGTCATCCCATCCAGCGCCGCCAGCTCATTCGCCAGCGCCGTGAACACGCTACTGAAGTTGAACTGCGGCACACGCACATAGCCAATCTTCCGCTCGCCCTTCGTGAAGATGCCCGACGTGAAGCGGTCGCTCGCCGCATCGCCCACGCGCTTCACAAACGCATCGCCGCCGCCAAACAGCATGTTCTTGCTGCCCACGCCCAACACCCAGTCCTTGTCGCGCGTCTTCCAGTTATCCCGCCGCGCCCGCGTCCGCTTGGCCTCAAACGTCTCCTCGCTCGCCGCCGCAGGGGCCGCCTGCTTCACCGCCGGAATCCCCGGCAGCGTCCGCACCGGATAGCCCGTCTTCCGCCACGGAATCGTATAGCTCGCCGTCGCCCCGCCCTCCTGCATGATCTCCACCGTCGCCGTGTCACCCAACTCCACCACCCGCGGCAGCAACGCCTGGTCGCGCACCGTCAGGAAGCCCGCAATCGAGCGCCGCAGCGTCCCAGGCGAACCCTCGCCCAACAACCGGCTCGTCGACGCCATCCAATCCCCCACCGCCTGCCCGTCAATCTTCAACAATTCGTCGCCGATTTTCGCTGCGAAATCCGCCTCGCTGAGCCGCGTCCGGTCAATCGAGTCGATCACCACCTTACCCTCATACATATCCACGCCAAACCCCAGCGTTGCCCGGAACGTCGTCGGCAAAATGTAGTACGTGTGCCCGTCCTGCAGCGACGCAATGTATTCCACCACCACCTCGTAATAGGCCAAATCGTTCGCCGTCTGCCGCGCCTTCTCCACCCACGGTCCAATCTCCAGCGGGTCCTTCTTCAACGCCACCCGCTTCCACTCCGCCGGCGCATACATCTTCGCCAGGCGGTCCGCAATGCTCCGCAAGTCGCTTGCTTTCTGGTCGGAGGTAAGTTCCGCCTGTAAGGCAAATGACAGTAGGATTCCAAGAGAAATAGTCCGAAACATGGCCACATGGTAGCGCTTCTCCATGTCACCCGCATGAGCCGCTGTTCCCCGTCCGATATACTGAGGCCGTCCATGCAACGCCGCCTCTTCTGCGCTCTTCTTCCTTCCCTCGCCGCCGCCGCTGACGCCCTCCCCAAGGCCTTCCCCGCCGCCCAAGGCTGGAAGCCCTTCTTCCCCGCCGGTTCCCTTGCCGCCTGGCGCCCGCAAGACAACTCCCGCCCCAACACCTGGTCCTCCTCCACCCGCGTCACGCTCGACCCCGCCGATGCCGCTCGCCTTTCCGCGACACCTACACCAGGCCCCGAGGTCTGGAACTCCCCCACCGGCAAAGTCACTAACATCGTCACCACCGAAACCTTCGGCGACCTCGAACTTGCCATCGAATTCATGGTCCCCAAGGGCTCCAACTCCGGCATCTACCTCCACGGCCTCTACGAAATCCAGGTCTTCGATAGTTTCGGAGTCACCGATCTGAAAACCTCCGACTGCGGCGCTATCTATCACCGCTGGATCGACGCGAAACCCGTCGGCGGCTCCGCGCCCAAGGTCAACGCCACCCGCGCCCCCGGCCAATGGCAATCGTTCCGCGCCTTCTTCCGCGCGCCGCGCTTCGACGCCCAGGGCCGCAAAACCGCCAACGCCCGCTTCCTCCGCGTCCTCCTCAACGGCACTCTCATCCAGGAAAACGTCGAGGTCGAAGGCGGCACCCGCTCCCACATGCCCATCCCCGAGGCCCCCCGCAACCCAATCATGATCCAGGGCGACCACGGCCCCGTCGCCTACCGCAACCTCTTCGTCCGCCCCCTGCGCGCCGAAGACAACCACTAAAGCCACGCAAAGGAGTGTCATGCTGAATCGTCGCCAAGCCCTCGCCTCTCTCACCGCGCCGCTTCTTGCCCAATCCTCCGCCCGCCCCAACTTCGTCTTCGTCCTCGTCGACGACCTCCGCTGGGACGCCCTCGGCTGCACCGGCCTCTCCTGGATGAAGTCCCCTCACATCGACCGCATCGCCCGCGAAGGCATGAGCTTCCGCAACGCCTTCGTCACCACGCCCCTCTGCTCGCCCGCCCGCGCCAGCTTCCTCACCGGACACTACGTCCACCACCACGGCGTCCGCGGCAACTCCGACAACGCCGCCCTCAGCCACCAACTCGTCACCTTCCCCGCGCTGCTCGCCAAAGCCGGCTACGACACCGGCTACGTCGGCAAATGGCACATGGGCAACGACGACTCCCCTCGCCCCGGCTTCCGCCGCTGGGTCAGCTTCAAAGGCCAGGGCGTCTACAACAACCCACCCCTGAACATCGATGGCAAACCCGTCAACGCCACCGGCTACATCACCGACATCCTCGCCGATCACGCCGCCGCCTTCCTCCGCGAAAAACGCTCCGCCCCCTTCTGCCTCTATCTCTCTCACAAAGCCATCCATGGCCCCTTCGAGCCCGCCGAACGCCACAAGGACCTCTACACCACCGAGCCCCTCCCCGAACGCCCCAATCGCAACTACGACCGCGCCGGCAAAACCGCTCTCAACCGCCCCGTCCAGGACATCCCCAAAAAGGCAGCCCCCGCCAACCGCCCCTCCCGTGACATCGCCCGCGACCAGCTCCGCTGCATGGCCTCCGTCGACGACGGCGTCGGCAAGCTCTTCCAGGCCCTCGAAGAAACCGGCCAGCTCGACAACACCGTCTTCATCTTCACCTCCGACAACGGCTACTTCTGGGGCGAACACGGCCTCGGCGACAAACGCTGGGCCTATGAGGAATCCATCCGCATCCCCCTCCTCGTCCGCTACCCCAAACTCGTCCGCCCGGGCGCCAAGTCCGACGCGCTGGCCCTCAACATCGACATCGCCCCTACCTGCCTCCACCTCGCTGGCGTCATCGTCCCCAAAGGCATGCACGGCCGCTCGCTCAAGGAACCCCTCCGCGGCAACCGCCGCACCTGGCGCACCTCCTTCGCCACCGAATACTTCGCCGAACGCAACTACCCTCGCACGCCCACCTGGAATGCCATCCGCACCGCCCGCTACAAGTACATCCGCTACCCCGAACTCCCCAACGCCGCCGAGATGTACGACCTCCAGACCGACCCCTACGAAAAGAAGAACATCATCGATGCCCCCGCCGTGAAAGCCACGCGCGACCGGCTTACCAAGGAACTCGACCGCATCCTCGCCGCCACCGCATAGGAGGCCCTCATGATCACCCGCCGCCAGGCCCTCGCCGCCGCCTCTGCCCCGTTCCTCTCCCGCGCTGCCGGCCAAAAGCTCAACGTCCTCCTCATCGCCGTCGACGATCTGAATAACCGCCTCGGCTGCTACGGCGACCCCGTCGTCAAGTCGCCCCACATCGACGCGCTCGCCCGCCGTGGCGTCCGCTTCGACAACGCCTACTGCAACTACCCCGTCTGCAACGCCTCGCGCACCTCGTTGCTCAGCGGCCTGCGCCCGGAAACCACGCAGGTCCTCGGCAACACCACGCCGCCGCGCACCACCATCGGCGATGTCGCCTTCCTCCCCGAACACTTCCGCGCCAACGGCTACTTCACTGCCCGCGTCGGCAAAATCGCTCACGGCGCCTTCGAAGACGCCGTCAAGTGGGACATCAGCGAGTCCTCCACCGGCCGCCGCGACACCATCCAGGGCAAGGGTGGCCGCGACCGAAAGAAAGCCGGCGCGGATGGCGGGCTCGCCCTTTGGTGGACCCCCACCAACAACGACGATTCCGAAGAGCCCGACGGCCGCACCGCCCGCCGCATCGGCCAACTTATGGCCGAAAAGCGCGACAAGCCCTTCTTCCTCGGCTGCGGCTTCCACAAGCCCCATCTCCCCTGGGTCGCCCCTAAAAAGTACTTCGACCTCTACCCGCCTGACCGCATTGAGCTCCCCAACACCCCCGCCAACGACCGCGACGACATCCCGCCCATCGCCCTCACCCACCAGCCCGCCGACGACAACCTCACTGATGCCGACCGCCGCCAGGCCATCGCCGCCTACCACGCCGCCACATCCTTCATGGACGCCCAGGTCGGCTACGTCCTCCGCCAGCTCGACACGCTCAAGCTCTGGGACAACACCGTCGTCCTGTTATTCGGCGACCACGGCTGGCACCTCAATGAACACCTCGGCCTGTGGCGCAAGATGAGCCTGTTTGAGGAGTCCTCCCGCGCCCCCCTCATCGTCGCCGCCCCCGGCATCAAGCCCGCCGCCACCCGTGCCCTCACCGAATTCGTCGACATCTACCCGTCGCTCAGCGAACTCGCCGGCATCAAGCCTCCCGCCCATGCCCTCGAAGGAACCAGCTTCGCCCCCGTCCTCCGCGAGCCCGCCCGCCGCTGGAAAAAGGCCGCCTTCACCGTCGTCTCCCGCGGCCGCCGCACCCTCGGCCACACCGTCCGCACCGAACGCTACCGCTACACCGAATGGGACTCACCCGAGGTCAACGAACTCTACGACCACCAGGTCGACCCCAAGGAATTCACCAACCTCGCCCGCGACCCCAAGAACGCTCCGCTCGTCGCCCAGATGCGCAAGGCGCTCAACGACGGCTGGCGCGCCGCGCTGCCATAACACGCCCCACGAATCCCGTAAGATGAAGTCAGAGTATGAGCAAGCAGGAACAAATTGCGCAGGAAATCGGCCGTCTCTCCGAAGCTGATCTCGACCGTCTGATCGCCTTCGCGCGCACGCTTGCCGAGCAACACGCTGAGGTGTCGCTCCCCGCTCTCGCCGCCGAACCCGTTCTCGCTACCGACTGGCTCACCCCGGAAGAAGACGCTGCATGGGCCAGTTTGTAGCAGGCGACGTTGTCGTCCTCAACTTCCCGTTCACTGACCTGACTCAAACCAAGCGCCGCCCCGCACCCGTCCTTGCCGTGCTTCCAGGTGATGATCTCATCCTCTGTCAGATCACCAGCCAAGCCCGCCATGATTCCCTCTCTGTCACCGTCGACGCTGCGGACTTTGCCGACGGCGGACTGAGTCAAACCAGCCGCATTCGTCCCACCCGGGTCTTCACTGCCGACTCAAACATCGTGGTCTATCGTGCAGGCCGGTTGAGCCGTGCCAAGCTCGATCAGGCTCGCGCTGGATTGGTCCGCATTCTCACCTCCTGAAGCCCCCGCGCCCTACCCCTTCGCCACCACCGCCAGCGGCCTCACTGGCGCGCCCGTGCCCCCCTGAATCTTCATCGGCACGGCCACAAACAGGAACTCGTACACGCGCTGGCGCGACAGCTCCTCCATGTTCAGGCACTCCAGAATGTGAATGCCGTTTTCCACCAGCAGATGCACGTGCACCGGCATGTTCTGCGACGGCACGCGCTCAAAGCAGATCGTGTCCGACCCCGCCGCGAACACCTTGCGCGCGCTCAGCCACTCGCCGCCTGCCAACTCCGGCCCCGGCTCCACCTGCCGCAGAAACAGTTCATCGTCGGTCCAGTAGTTCGCCCAGCCCGTGCGGAGCAACACCACGTCGCCCGCGCGCACCTCCACGCCCTGCTCACGCTCGGCCCGCTCCATCATCTCCGGCGTAATCGCGAACTCCTTCGGCAACGCCCGCACACCCTGCTGCCCGGCAATGTCCAGCAGCACGCCGCGCCGCAGCATCGGCTTCACCTGGTCCACGCTATGCTTCCGCATGCCGCCCGTCGTGCTCTGTTGCTCCGCCACCTTGTGCCCGCCATACAGAAACCCGCCGCACGAGAAGTGGCACAGCGCGTCGATATGCGTCCCCACGTGCGTGCCCAGCGCAATCGACTCCGCCGCTGAACTCGTCCCGTTCGGCGTCACGATGTCGCCATGCCGCTTCGTCATGCTGTAGAGATACGGCGGATGGTTCGGATGCCTCGGAATCCCCACGAAATAGGGCTGCCCAAGGTCATACACCTCGGCTGCTCCCAGTGTGCTGATCAGATCCTGCGTCGTCATTTGTGCGCCCCCGCCATCTCCGGAAGGAAGTAAAAAGCGATGCCCAGAATGACATACACCGCCAACAACTGCACGCCTTCAAACCAGTTCGATTCCCCGTCGCTGGCAATCTGCGCGCTAATGGCCACGGCCAGCACCGACGCCATCACCTCGGCCGGCGTGAACACCAGGTCCATCGGCCTCGGCGCGATGAAGTAGCTCACCACCACCAGCAGCGGCGCCACGAACAACGCAATCTGAATGCTCGACCCGATGGCGATGCCCAGCGACAAATCCATCCGGTTCTCCCGCGCCATCAGGATCGCCGTGCTGTGCTCGGCCGCGTTGCCGATAATCGCCACCACGATCACGCCCACAAACACGCTCGTCATCCCCAGCGAATGCGCCGTCTGCTCCACCGCGCCCACCAGGATCTCGCTCATCCACGCAATCAGCGCCGTCGCCCCGGCCAGCACCGCCAGCGCCCGGCCCACCGGCCACGCCCCGCCGTGATGCGCCTCCGGGTCGCCCGAGCCCTTGAATAGATGATGGTGCGTGCGCAGGCTGAACAACAGGCTCAGCGCATAGCAAACCAGCAGCACGATGGCGATCTCCAAACTCAACCCCGCCTCGCTCTTCACCGCCTCCGCCCCGCCCATATAGTGAAAGCCCGCCGGCACAACCAGCGCAATCACCGCCAGAATCAGCATCGTCGCCTGCGACCGCGCTCCGCCCGCATTGAAATTCTGCGTCGGATACTTCAGCCCCCCGGCCAGCATCGACAGCCCCATCACCAGCAGCACGTTGCCGATGATCGAACCCGTCAGCGACGCCTTCACCACATCGAACAAACCCTTCTTCAACGCGATCAGCGCAATGATCAACTCCGCCGCGTTCCCAAACGTGGCGTTCAACAATCCGCCCACACCCTCGCCCGTGTGCGTCGCGATGTGCTCGGTGGCTCGCCCCAGCCAGCCCGCCAGCGGCAAGATGGCCAAACAGGCGCACGCGAAAATCGCCGTGTGCGACTCCGGCTGCGCAAACTCCAGCCACGCCGCCACCGGTACAAACACCAGCAGCCAGTTCAACGATGGTTTCAGTAGTTCAGTCATGAAAATTCAGTCTTACCGCGCGGCCTTAGTCGCGCGCCGCTTCCGTCCCGGCACCAGCGGCGCCTGCTGCACCGCCCAACGCCCCAGCCGGAAGTCGCGGCTATAGTCGGCCGTGACGTTCGAGATCTTCACCGAAACGGTGCCGCTCGCATCGCACGAATACTCTTCGCGGATCTCTCGTGGCGGCGCCCAATCGAGCCGCATCACACCTGTGCCTGTCAAATCGGCCACCTCGCGCAGCGACTCGTCAAAGGGAAACAGAATCTGGTCCCACACCATCACTTCGCCCGAAGGCCGCCCGTCCTCGCTCGTGTGGCTGCACTCCAAATAGCGAAAATGCCCCACGTTATGCGCCGGATAGTAGCTGCGCGTCACCTGCAGCGGTGCTTCCCCAGCCGCCGGCAGCGGCGTGCCCTTCAAGAACAGCGGATCGAACACCATCGTCCGCCCGCCCTCGGCCTCGCGCCACACGCCGAAGTTCCGCGTGAACTTCTCCCGCAACTGGTAGCCCGCCTGCGTGTCGGCCTGAATCGCCAGCCCAATCGCCGTCGCCGAGCGCGGATACGCCGTCCGCTTCACCCTACGCCCAAACTTTTCCTTCAACGCCCGCGCCACCATCGGCAGTTCGCTCGAACCGCCCGTCACATACACGCCCTCCACGCTCGACTCCCGCCCGCGCAGCAAATCCTCCACCGCGTGCACCGTCTCATCGATCATCGCCTGGCAGCGGTCATAGAAATCCGCCACCGGCGCCTGCACGCTCGGCCAGCCCTCGCGCACGCAATCCAGGTCAATCGTCACCCGCTTCGTGTTCGGGTGCAGCGCTTCTTTTTTCTGCCGGCACTCCTCGTGCAAATGGAACACCTCGGCCTGCGTCAGGCTCTCCCTTGCCTCGCCGTCCAATCCCGCCGCCTCCAGCGCCAGCTCCGCCAGCATCTCGTCGAAATCGTCGCCGCCAAGAGTGGGAATGCCTTCGCTTGCCAGAACCTCGTGCCGCTGCGCGTCCATCTCCACCAGCGAGGCGTCAAACGTGCCGCCGCCCAAGTCGTAGACGATCATCGAATCGCGCGTCGCCGTGGCCTTGGCCCGGCTCGCATGGCCATACTCAATGCTCGCCGCCGAGGGTTCGTTCAACAGCCCGATCACCTCGAAGCCCGACTGCCGGAACGCTTCCACCGTGAGAAACCGCTGGTTGCCGTTGGCGTTCGCCGGCACGCCCAGCATGATCTCCAACCGCTCCTCCGGCTTGATGGTCAGGCTGCTCGCCTCGCTCAACGCCTTGCGCAAAGCCGCCGTCAGACCGCACAACAAATCCAGCATGCGGAACTGCGCCTCGCCCACGCTCACCTGCGTCTCGGGCCCGGCCTCCATCAGAAACCGCTTGATCGAACGCACCACCGTCGTGCCCGGCTCTTCCTGCGCCCGCCATGCGTCAAATCCATACAGTGCCTCGCCGCCACGAGCCGCGACGAGAGAAGGGAACCCATCCCAGGGCTCTCCTTCCGGCGAATCGAACGTCACGACGGGATAGTTGCCACGATCCACAACCGCAACGACAATTCGCGTGGTTCCAAAATCCACGCCTAGCCGCATAATCTTATTAGGATAGCCCGCTCCGCTCTGTTCTCAGGTGCGGAACATTTCCGCAAGCGCCACCCGCGCCCCGCGCCGCGCGCTCTCATAGGCCGCTTCCACAATCCCCACGCTCTTCACATACTCCGCTGCACCCGTCTCCAGCGGCGTCCCGTTGCGCAGATGATCCACGAAATGCCGCTGCGTCGCCAGCACGCAATCGCCGCGATAGCCCGTGTGTACCGTGTTCTGCCAAACGCTCACGCCGTTGCGCAACAGGTGGCCATCGGTGGTCAACGTCAGCAGCGCCTCTTCGCCCTCAAACGTCGCTTCCCCCAGCGGCGGCGAACCCGCCCGCGGCTCATAGTAGCCGCCCTCCGTATACCGGTTGCCGTCAACCGACCCAAGCAGTCCGCTCTCGTGCGAGAGCAGCAGATACGCCAGATCCTCGCCCACAATGCGCTCGTTCAACCGCCGCGTGTCGGCATACACATGGCTCACATCGCCAAACAACAACCGCGCCGTGTCGATCGGATGGATCAGCGTCTCATAGATCAACAACCGCGGCATCTGCCGGAAGTATGGTTGATCCGTGTACGGCGTCTCACCCAACCCATCCCGCTTCCGCGCGCGGAAGCAATAGGTGACCGGCCGGCCGATCGCCCCTGCCTGAATCAGCCGGTGCGCCTCGCGATACCACGGATGCCACCGCCAGTTCTCATGAATCATGAAAGGCACGCCGCTGCGCTCCGCCTCCGCCGCCATCTCCAGCGACTCCGCCCACGTCGGCGCCATCGGCTTCTGGCAGATCGCCGGCACACGCCGCCCCAGCGCCTCTTTCACCAGCGCCAGGTGCGTCTCCGGACGCGTCGCGATGTCGACGATGTCCAACCTCTCCGCGTCCAGCATCTCGCCCATCGTTGCGTACGCTTTGGGCGCAGCCGCCCCGGCCCGCGACAGATCCGGGTCCGCCGCCGCCACCAACTCCACGCCCTCCATCCGCCGCCAGCCATCAATGTGAAACTGCGCGAAGAACCCGCACCCGACGATGCCAACCCTGAGCTTGTCCATGAGAACCCCGTGTATCTTAGAACCCCGTGTATTTCTTCACCGCCGCAAAGAACTCCCGCTTGCGTTCCGACGACAAGCCCCAGTTCACCGGCGGGCACTGGTAGCCGTCCATATAATCTGATGCCCCCGGATCGAAATACCCCCAGCTCGCATAGGCCGCCGTCGCGCTCCGCATGTTATTCGCCGGCTTGTCGAAATCGAAGTGGTCGTCTTCGTTGAACAGCACCGGCTTCGGCTTCCACGACTTCATCGCCCGCACCTGCTCCACCATCCTCGTAATCCGTGCCGGGTCCTTCACGCCGTTGCCGTGCAGAATCACGTAATCGCTCACCTCCACCACCTTCTCCGGCGGCAGCGTCCCGCCATTGAAACTGGTCGATGTGATCAGCCTCCGCCCGCCCACCTGAATCGACTTCACCAGTTCGACCAACTCATGCACGCGGTCCGCCTTCAGCAGCGGCTGCTGGTAGCTGCGGTTGTTGGCTTCATTCACCACGTCCACCATCACGTTGCGATAGCCGCGCTTTAGCATCCACTCCGTCGTCTCGCGCGTAGCCCGCAGAATGGCCGCATCGCCGTTGAGATGCTCGTCCTGCCCAAAGTAAAAGTAGTTGACGATCGACACCATCCCCAGCTCATCCGCCCGGTCAAGGATCTTCTGCAGCCGTGCGCGAAATGCCGGCTTCGTCGCGCCATCGGCGGCAAACATGCTGTTCCGCCACGGCTGCACTTTCGAATACCCCTGTGGCGAGCCGCCCTGCAGCCCAATCGTGTATCCCAGCATCCCGTGCTTCCGCCACTCCGCCATCGCCCCCACAAACTCGCGCGTGTTGCGCTCCGCGTCCCACTTCCCCGTGTCCGGGTACTTCCACAGCTTCACCGTCTCCGCGTTCTCGTCATCGTAGATGCCCTGGATCATCCGCGAATTGAAGAGCAGGCCCTCGATCTTCATCCCCTCAAACGTGCGCCCCGCGTACGTCAGTTTGCCGTTCAACACGAACTGCTCACCGCGAATCGCAATCTCCGTCTTCCCCGCGGCCCGCGCCAACGGGGCGGCGGCCAGGGCCATCAACAACGACCGGCGTTTCATCATCATTCAAATGTAGAATACAAGGCACCGTGAGATCCGCGCTCTTCATCTCGCTCCTCGTCTGCTCGCTGCCTGCCGCCGCGCAGCAGCCCGTCGCCGCACAGCAGCCAACCTACGCCGGCAACGTCCGGCCCTTCCTCAAAACCTACTGCGCCACCTGCCACAGCGCCAAGCTCAAGCAGGCCGAACTCAATCTGGAACCCTATCTGGACGAGTCGAAAGCCATGGCCGAGCACGAACTTTGGGAAAAGGTCATCCGCAAGGTGAGCTCCGGCGAGATGCCCCCCAAGCCCTTGCCGCAGCCCAAGCCCGAAGCCCGCGCCGCCGCCCTCGCCTGGTTTGAATCGCGCCTCGCCGCGCAGGACAAGGCCCGCAAGGTCGACCCCGGCCGCGTCACCGCCCGCCGCCTCAACCGCGCCGAGTACAACAACACCATCCGCGACCTGATCGGCCTCGATCTCCGCCCCGCCGACGAGTTCCCCATCGACGATTCCGGCTATGGCTTCGACAACAACGCCGACGTCCTCACCCTCTCGCCCGTCCTCATGGAGCGCTACCTCAGCACCGCCGACCGCGTCGTCCGCGCGCTGCTCCCCCGCGAGGCTCCGAAGCGCCCCACCATGGACCGCTACGAGCCCGAGAAATCCGGCAAGCCC
>JAFLBB010000070.1 GCA_017304135.1 Acidobacteriota bacterium
TTGACCAGCACAACGAGCAGCCGAAGCCCTTCATCTGGACCGCAAAAGCCTCGGATATCTTGGAGAAGGTCAAACGCGCCCGTGCCGCGCTCAATAATGCTCAGTCCGTGTGACGCACTACACTAGCGCCGGCCTCTACCACTTCCGAACTATAGAGCATAGTTCGAATTGTGTCGAAAGGACCAATACATGAGCACGTCGATGTCCGTTGGTTTCCGTCTGCTGATCGTGATGGCAATGGCCGGCTCCGCGCTGTTGAGCGCGCCGCTTAGCTTCAGCGACGACTTCTCTGGCCCCGCCCTTGACCCGGCTTGGAACATCAAGCCCGGCACGGGAACCTACTCACTCAGCGCTAACCCCGGCAACCTTCGTATGCAGGTCACCGGTTCGACTCATCCGAGCGGAGACAATCCATCTGTTTGGCTGTACCGCGAGTTTTCCGGCGCCGAGTGGACCCTGGACACTTTTGTCGACTACACGATGGGATCCGGTAACGGCCGCCAGATTACTACCCGCGTGATCTTCGGCGACATCCTGGATAAGGGGTTCAATGAAATCAACTGGTACCGGACCAAGGACAATCTCGGAGGCGGCGGCGAGGGTAACGTGCCCACCGTCTATATCGATGGCGGTGCCCATGTCGCTGGCTCGGTGATTGGCTTGAGCCCGTCTGACTCCTATTACTTCCGCGTTACTCGCTCCGGGCAACACGTTGAACTGCTGCACAGCCAGGACGGCTCGAGCTACACCCTGGCCCTTCAACACGACTACGTGACCCCACTGGGCAATGATCAGTTGGTCTTCCTCAGCGTGTCGTCCTTTGCTTCTGGACAACTCGCCTATGGCGATTTCGACTACATCAACGTGGAGGGCGTGCCTGAACCTGGAACCTTCGGCCTCCTGGCGGCAGGACTGCTGTCGGTGATCGCATTCAGGAAGCGACGCGGCTAATCCGCGCACGCGCGGCCGGGACCAGGCTCTCGGCCGCCATCCCGGGCTGTAAGGTTGATTAGTAGCTAAAACGCAGCCCGAACTGAATCTGCCGCGGCGTGTTCACCTGCTGCAGACGGATCCGCCCGAAGTCCGCCGACGTGACGTTGGTCTGCGGACCGGCGAACACCACGTTATTGAAGGCGTTGAACAGCTCCGTGCGGAAGTCCAGCGCGAAGCGCTCCGTGAACGAGAACCTCTTCTCAATGAGAAGATCGAAGTTCTTGTTCCCCGGCACACGCACGTCGGCGAGATTGCGCGCCGCATTGCCAAAGGTGAACTGCGGCGACCGCGCAAACGCATTCGGGTTGAACCACAACGCCCCGTCTTCCAGTTTCTGGTCGTCAATCGCCGCAGGCTGCCCGGTGGCATCCGGCCGCTGGCTGCCGCCGAACGAGTTGGAGTTGTTCGGACCGGTGACCTGCACAGGCGTCCCGTTCTCAAACGTGTAATAGACCGCCGTTGACCAACCGCCCACCACGCGCGCCAGCACGCCGCTGTTCATCCGCGGTTTGCCCACGCCGAACGGCAGCTCATAACGCAGGCTCATGCGCACCACGTCGGGGATGTCGTAGAAGCTCACCGCACGGTCGCAGGAGAAGCAGTTGCTGCTGGTGAACCCGCCCGCGCCGAGGAACCCGCCGAAATCGCCCACGTTGTCGATCAGCTTCGAATGCGTCCAGGCAAACAGCAGCGCCAGCCCGTCGGCAAAGCGCCGCTCCACGCGCATCTGCATCGCATGATACGTCGAGTGCCCCACCGGCGCCTGGCTCGCCGACGCCCCCGTGAACTGCGGGAACGGCCGCAGCAGTTGCCCCCGCTGCACCGTCGACCGGCTCAACGTCGACGTCGGATCCGTGATCACGCCGAAGAACGGATTGGCCACCGTCGCGTTCAACGCCGTCCCCAGTGACAGATACTGGTCCGGCAGTTGGTTGTACTGTACGCCGCTCGGCAGCGCCACACCGGCCGAACCGGCGTAGCCCACCTCCAACACCGTCTGCCACGGCAGTTGCCGCTGCACGTCGAACGACCATTGCATCTGGTAGGGCAACCTCTGCTGCCGCATTGGACCACTGATGCCCTGGCCGACGTTCGTCATCAGCCCAAGCGAATTCCCGGTAGGCGGCAGGAAGCCTCCCGGAAGCGGGTTGGCCAGATTGAACAGCGGTGTCACCCCGTCCGGCTGCGCCACAATCGAGTTCGTCGTCTGGGTGAAGCCGAGCGACAGATCCGTGTTCGGCACCAGCGACGAGGTGAACACGCCGAAGCCGGTCCGCACCGCCGTTTTGCTATCCACCTCCCAGGCCAGCCCGATGCGCGGATCCCAGTTCTGCTTGTCGGCAATCTGGGTTCTGCGCCCGCGTCCGCCCGTGCCCACAAAGCCCACGCCGCCGCGCAGCCCGCTCACACCGGCCACCTTGCCCTCCAACGGCGACGCGCTCTCCAGGTCGAGGTACACGTACTGATTCAGATCCTCCACGCGCGGCAGCTCGAGCGAGTACCGCAACCCCATGGTGAGCGTGACCCTGGGCAGGATCTTCCACTCATCCTGAAAATAGCCGGCGTAATAGGGATGCCGGTGAAACTCGATGGCCCGCAACTGGTAGCTCACGCTGGCCACGCCCAGCAGCAGGTCAGCCACGCCGCGCCCGGTGCGCGCCGCCGCCGCTTGCGGATTCGGTCCGCCCGTAAACGCGCCCGAGGCCGAAAACGCGAGCGGCGACGACTGGTCAATCGTCACAGGGAAGCGCCGGAAGTCAAAGCCCGCCTTGAACGTATGCCGCCCGCGCAGCATGGTCAGCGACGCATTGTACTGCCAGGTGCGCGACTTCACCGCGTTATACCCCGTCCCGGTCACGCCCATCTGCGTCAACCCCGTGATCGAAAACCGCGGGAAATACTTCACCCGCTGCCCGTCAATGAGGTTGCGGGGAATCCCCAGCGACGACTGGTCAAAGTCCAGGCTCAGCGGCGTGCGGTTGGTCTCGCTTTGCGCGAACGAGAAGTGATGATCGAAGATGGTGCCGGCCGAAAGCGACCACGTGTGGTTGCCCGTCCAGTTGATGCCCGGAATGCGGTTGGGCGTCTCCACGGGCGAGGCGAAGTGCCCGAACACGAGCGGCTGCGCGTTGGTGTTCTCAAACCAGCTGTAACGGGAAAATACGGTGTGGCGGCTCGTCAACTGGTGATCCACGCGGAGGTCCACACGGTCGCCATCCAGGGCATTGGCCGCCGCCACGAAGTAGTTGTTGATGTCGCTCAACCCCTGGCCTGGCTGGTTCGGCTGCGGGTAGTACGTCATCACGTTACGCGCAATCGTATTCAACTGCGCCGAAGGAATGGCGTTCCCGGCAAACGGTGTGCGGATGAACCGCGTCGTCCCCGCCGGAGCGGCCGGATCGAGCGTTGTCGTCCTGGGGTCGTAGATGAGGAAGGGCGAGCCGTTGGTATCGCGCGACAACGAGAAATCACCCGTGCGTTCCCGCGCCGTCGGCACCGTGCCCGTGTAGGCGTTCAGGCTCCGCTGCCGCAAGCCTTCATATGCCGCAAACCAGAAGGTGCGGTTCTTCCCGTTGTAGACCTTGGGGATGTAGACGGGACCGCCCGCCGTAAATCCGAACTGGTTGCGCTGGAACGTCGGCTTCGACGTCAGCCCGGCGCGGTTGGAGTTGAACCCGGCCGCGTCGAGCTTCGAGTTGCGCAAAAACTCATGGAACGTCCCATGCAAGTCGTTCGTGCCGCTCTTGATCGAGAAGCTCACCACGCCGCCCCCCGTGCGCCCGAACTCAGCCGCGTAGGGCGACGTGTTCACCTTGAACTCCTGCACCGAATCGAGCATCGGCATCGCCGACACCTGGTTGTTGTAGGTGCCCGTGTTGGCCGCGCCGTCAATCAGAATCTCGCTCGTCGCCCCGCGCCCGCCATTGACGCGGAAATTGTTCGTCGTCGACTGGCTGGCTGTGTTGTCGCCGGCCAGCCGCCCCGTGGTCACGCCCGGCACATTGGCCAGCAGCAGGTAGGGGTTGCGCACGTTCAGCGGAATCGACATGAGGAACTTGTTTTCCACCACCGTGCCGCGGTCAGAGCGCGTCGTCGTCAACAACGGCGCCGTGTCGGCCACGGTGATGCTCTCGCGCACCTCGCCCGTCTGCAGTTGGAGGTTGATCGTCCTGGCCTGGGCAATCTCCAGCCGGAAACCGTCCACGCGCGCTTCCTTGAAGCCCGTCGCCGAGGCCGCCAGATCATAGACGCCCGGCGGCACCGGAGGCAGCACATACAGCCCCTCCACGTTGCTCGCCGACTCCATTTTCACGCCGGTATTGCGGTTGAGCAGCTCAATCTTCGCCCCCGGCACCAAAGCGCCGCTGGCATCGGTGATGCGGCCGGAAACGACAGGATTCTGCGCCCAAACGGACACGGCAAGTGCCGCAAAAGCCAACAAACGAAACAGATTTGTACGCATAAGACCCTCGAAGCAGACAATCGGCTCTCGTGGAGAGCCACTACTACAGGACAGTCTACTCCGATGGCGCTTAATTACAAACAGATTTCATTTCCGCAACAGTTGCGCAACAAGCCGCCGCCTACCCGGCCGCCGCCCCCGCCCCGCTGCTACTTCTTCCGCCGCGCATCGATCCCGAAATCGCTCTGCACCCGCGCGTACCATTCCTCATCGCTCAGCGCGCCCCAACTGATCCACTCCTCGTCGCTCATCGCCGCACGCCAGGCCAGGAATCCGGCCGCGTCCGGACCCACCGGGTGGCGCAGCTTCCACGTCCCGCTTTCGATGATGTCGCGAATCGCCTCACCCACCAGCGCCGGCTGTGCCGGATGCGACAGCGAAGCCTGGAACAGCCCGCTGAATCGCCGCGCCTGCGGATAGAGCGACTGCTCCGGCTCCTCCTCGACGGCCCGCGCCATCGGCGTGTCGATGATGCCCGGCTCCACGATCGCCACGCGGATACCGAACGGCTTCACCTCCTGCGCCAGTCCTTCGCTCAGAGCCTCCAGCGCGAACTTCGAGGCGCAATAGCCGCTCAGCGGCGACGCGGCAATCCGGCCCGACACCGACGACACATTGATGATGCAACCGCTTCCCCGCCCGCGCATCCCCGGCAACACGGCCTTGATGCACCGCAGCGGGCCAAAGTAGTTGGTCTCCATCACCGCGTGGAACTCCGCCAGCGGCACCTCTTCCACGCTGCCATGGCATTCAACGCCCGCGTTGTTCACCAGCACGTCGACCACGCCCGCCAAGGCGCCGATCTCCTCCATGGCGTACTTCACCGAGGCCTCCGAGTCCACGTTCATCACGTGCACGCTCACCGGCAGCTTCTCTTTCTTCACCGTCTCGCCCAGTTCGCGCGCCGCCCCAGGGTTGCGCATCGTGGCAAACACGCGATGCCCCGCCCGGCCCAAAGTCAGCGCCGTCGCCAGTCCCAGGCCCGAACTGGTTCCCGTGATCATCACTGTTGACATAGGAGTCCTAGGCTACAGGAGCGTCTCGGGAACAGCAACGCGTTGGCTACCTCCCCACCTTTCAAACAATTTCCCTATAATTGTTTTGGCGGTCTAGTGTCTCTTCGCTGGACAGCCGATGGAATCAGGTGATGGGTGTGTACCATGCGCGGGCGCTCCCACTCGCCAGCCGCCCCGGCGGCGAATTGTCAACCGTCAGGCCCGTGACACTTTCCGGGCTGGGCATCGAAACGAGGCCGATATGCCGACGAACGAAGAAGGCGAGTTCGAACTAGTGCTGGGCAATAAACAGTTGCTCAGCGTGTTTTTCATCGTGGTCGTCCTGCTGGGCGTGTTCTTCACCATGGGCTACATCGTGGGCCGCAACATGTCGCCCGCCGGTGGTCCGCAGATGGCCGGCAACGTCGACGCCAACCCGCTTGTGGTCGAGCCCGCGGGCCAGGGTCCGCCGCCGGCGCCCTCCCCCACACCCGATAAGCCCTCCCCGCTGCCGCCGGCCCCCGAGCCTACGCCCACGCCGGCCCCCACCACCACGGCTACACCCAAACCCGAACCGCCGAAACCGGAACCGGCCAAGGTGGAGCCGCCCAAGCCCGCTCCCGCCAAGGTAGAACCGCCCAAGCCTACGCCCACCAAGGCCGAAACGCCGAAGCCCACTCCGCCCAAGCCGGAACCGCCCAAGCCCGCCCCGGCCAAGCCTGCACCAGCGCCCGCTTCCGGCGGCACCTATCTCCAGATCGCCGCCACCAAGAAGGCCGACGCCGACATGATGGCCGCCAAAGTCTCCAAGCAAGGCTTCCGCGTCACCATCACACCGGTGCCCGATTCGGAACTGTTCCGCGTCCTGGTGGGCCCCGCCGCCTCGCCCGACGCTCTGGCCAAACTGCGCACCGACCTCGCCGCCATCGGCTTCAAGGGCTTCCCGCGCAAGATGTAGCGTCGCTTCCCACACCGCTGGGCGCGCCGTTCACAACCTCACCCGCGCAGCCGCCATCTACAATGGTGGTTTGTCCCACGGCCACCTCATCCACATCGAAAACGCCGCGCCGCCGGCCGGCCGCGCCACACGCGGGCGTCTTCCCGATTGGCTCCGCAAATCGACGGCCAACCCCCTCTCCGTCACCGCCCTCAAGCGTGATCTGCGCGATCTTGCACTCCACACCGTCTGCGAATCCGCCCGCTGCCCGAACCTGAACGAGTGTTTCCACCGCGGCCAGGCCACGTTCATGATCCTCGGCAACCTCTGCACGCGCGGCTGCGGCTTCTGCTCCGTCCCCAAGGGACTCCCCGGCAAACACGCCTTCACCCTCGACGCCGCCGAACCCGCCCACGTCGCCGATATGGCCGCCCGCATGAACCTGCGCTACATCGTCATCACCAGCGTCAACCGCGACGACCTCCCAGACGGCGGCTCCACCCACTTCGCCGCCACCGTGCGCGCCGTGCGCGAGGCCTTGCCACAGGCGCAGTTGGAAGTCCTCACACCCGATTTCAACGGCGACCTCGATGCCGTGGCCCGCGTCCTCGATGCCGGCCCGCACGTCTTCAACCACAACATGGAGACCGTCTCCCGCCTCTACGCGCGCGTCCGCCCGCAAGCCAACTACCGGCAGTCGCTCGACGTCCTGCGCTTCGCCCGCCGCTACCGCGCCGATCTCCTCACCAAGTCCGGTCTCATGGCCGGCCTCGGCGAATCGCACGACGAGGTCCGCGCGCTTCTTGCCGACCTCCGCGCCCAAGGCGAATGCGACGTCGCCACCATCGGCCAATACCTGCAACCCTCACGCACCAGCCTCCCCGTGATGCGCTACATCCCCCCCCCCGAATTTGAGGCCTGGCGCGACCACGGCCTCTCCCTCGGCTTCCGCGCCGTCTTCTCCGGCCCCTTCGTCCGCAGCTCCTACATGGCCGACCTCGTCCACGAGCAGGCCCACACCGCCCTCTAATGCTCACCAACATCATCCTCGCCGCCGCCACCGGACTCCTGCTCGTCCTGCTTCATCCGCCGTTCGGTTTGTGGTTCCTCGCCCCCGCCGCGCTGGCCCCGCTGCTAATCGCCTGCGCCCGCGAACCGCGCTGGCAACGCCGCCTGCTGCTTGGGCTCGCCTCCGGCTACGTCCACTGGTTCGGCCTCTGCCCGTGGATTCAATTCGTCCTCGAGGTCCACGGCGACATGGGCTACTGGGGCAGCCGCGGCACCTTCCTGCTGTTCTGCCTGCTCAAGGCCCTTCACTTTGCCCTCTTCGCCGCCCTCGCCGGATGGGCCATGCGCCTGCCCTGGGCCGCGCTCGCCGCGCCCGCGCTCTGGGTCGGCATCGAACGCACCAACGGCCCTTTCGGCTTTGCCTGGCTCACCCTCGGCAACGCCGGAACCGACATGGGCCTCCCCATGCGCCTCGCGCCGATTACCGGAGTTTACGGTCTCTCTTTCGTATTTGCCCTGATGGCCGCCGTACTCGCCCTGGCCCTCCTCCGCCGACCCCGCCTTCACCTCGCCCCCATCGCCCTGGTCCCGCTGCTCATGCTGCTGCCAGCCCTGCCTGAGCCCGTCACGCCCGACCGCCACGTCGCCGCCGTCCAATCGAACTTCGAGGAATCGCATTACTACTCACGAGACGAGATGGCCCGCGAGATCTCCGAGCTTGCCCTCCTCACCACCAGCCAGGTGCTGCAACCCGGCCAGCCCAAGCCTGACCTCCTGCTCTGGCCCGAAGTCCCCGCCCCGCTCTTCTATTCCACCGACGGCGCCACGCGCACCGCCACCGAATCCATCGCCCGCACCACGAAGACGCCCTTCCTCTTCGGCGCCGTCACCTACACCCTCGAAGGCGCCCCGCTCAACTCGGCCGTCCTCTTGGGCGAAAAGGGCCAGTCCCTCTCGCGCTACGACAAGATGTACCTGGTGCCTTTCGGCGAATTCGTCCCGCCCGTCTTCAGCTTTGTGAACCGCATCTCCGACGGCGTCGGCGATTACGCACCCGGCCAGAACCTCGTCGTCACCCGCCTCAACGGCCACCGCATCGGGACGTTCATCTGCTACGAATCCGCCTTCCCCCACTTCGTCCGCGAATTCCCCAACGCCGGCGCGGACATCCTCATCAACCTCACCAACGACGGCTACTTCGGCCGCAGCGCCGCCCGCCAGCAACACCTCCAACTGGCCCGCATGCGCGCCGCCGAAAACCGCCGCTGGATCCTCCGCCCCACCAACGACGGCATCACCGCCTCCATCGATCCCGCCGGCCGCGTCATCCAGCAATTCCCCGAATTCGTCCGCACCTCCGGCCGCCTGGGCTTCCGCTACGAGACGACGAAGACGCTCTACACCAAACACGGCGACTGGTTCGCCTGGGGATGTCTCATCCTCGCCCTAGCCGCGGTTGTCTATGCGATGTACCGGCCGAATTACAGCAGACCATCAGCGCCCTAACGCCTTCACCGCCACCGTGCCATGCTGAGAGTGTCGAGCATGCGAACCGCCGCCCTCTTCTGTGCCCTCCTCGCCGCCGTGCCCGCGGCCGTCGCTCAGTCGCAACTCGTCACCTCCTTCGAAGACGACACGCAACTGGCGATTCTCCGGCCACGCAACACCCGCATGGAGGTCGTCGACCGCGGCGTCACCGAAGGCAACAAGGCCCTCCGCATCGAATTCGACACCGTGCAATGGCCCGCGCTCTGGTTTGCTCCGCCCGAGCCGTTTAACCTCAGCAGCTATGGCGAAATCGCCCTCGACATCACCAACCCGATGGACGAGCCGCTCGTCTTCCGCCTGCGCGTTGACGATGATCCGCGCGCCAACGGCAGCGAGTATTGCCGCACCGGAGGAGCTACCATCGCACCGGGTGAGACGGCCACATTTTCCTTTCCCTTGAAGATCGCGAGCGGCGCTGAGTTCGGCATGAAAGGGCTCCCGGCCTGGCCTGGTTCGCGCAGCCTCGGTTCCTCGGGCTGGTGGACGCTCAACCTGGGCCGGATCGTGGCCTTTCAAATCTTCATGAGTTCGCCGTCCTCGCAAAAAACGCTCCTCGTGGACAATGTGCGCTTCCGGCCCGCGCCCGCGCTCGATGGCATCGTCGACGAGTTCGGCCAATACGCCCGCGCCGATTGGCCCGGCAAGCTCGATTCCCACGACGACTTCACGGCACGCCGGGAAACCGAGCGCCAACAGCTCGAAGCGGAAGCCGCCGGCTGGCCCGATCGCGACCGCTTCGGCGGTTGGGCCGAAGGCCCGCGCCTGCCCTCCACCGGTTTCTTCCACACCGCGAAAGTCGATGGGAAATGGTGGCTGGTGACTCCGGACGGCACGCTTTTCTTCTCCGTCGGCCAGGACGGCATCCGCCCCGTCGAGCACACCTTCACCACCGGGCGCGAGTACATGTTCTCCTGGTTACCGGACGAATCGGACCCGCTGCGGAAATACATGCAGCGAATCACCGGCGCCGTCGAAGGTCCCATCCGCGAAGGCCTCGCCATCAACTGGTATGGCCTCAACATCGAGCGCAAATACGGCGGACCCGATCCGTTCGAAGCCTGGGCCCAAGTGGCGCTCCAGCGCTTGCGTGCCTGGGGCTTCAACACCATCGCCAACTGGAGCGATGCGCGCCTCTTCCGCCGCGACGTCCCCTATGTGATCGCCGCCGGAATTTCCGGAGTCCACAACCGCATCACCACAAACGTCCCCTCCGCCGGCGCCACCATCCACGATCCCTTCGATCCCCGCTTCGCCCCCAACGTGCAAAACAGCCTGCGCGCCCAAGCCCTGGCCGCCGCCGGCGACCCCTACTGCATCGGTTACTTCGTCGATAACGAACTCTCCTGGGGCAATCGCGACAACGACCGGAATCGCTTCGCCCTCGCCACCGCCGCGTTGGCGCAGGCCTATGAGCAGTCGCCCGCCAAGCGCGCCTTCGTTGCCTTGCTGCAGGCCAAATACGGCAGCCTGGCGGAATTGAACGCCGAGTGGGGCACGGAGTTCGCCGCGTGGGAAACCATCCAAGCCCCGCCGGCCTCCGCCGGACTCAACGACGCACTCAAGGCCGACTACTCCGCTTTCGTCAAAGAGCACGCCCGCCAGTATTTCCGCACCGTGCGCGATGAACTGAAGGCCCTCGATCCCAACCACCTCTTCCTCGGCAGCCGCTTCGCCTGGTACACGCCCGAGGCCGCCGAGGCCTGCGCTGAGTTCTGCGACGTCCTCAGCTTCAACGTCTACCAGCGCAGCATCAACCCGGCCGCCTGGACGTTCCTGGAAGCTCTTGACCGCCCCGCCATCATCGGCGAATTCCACTTCGGTGCGCTCGACCGCGGCATGTTCCACACCGGCCTCCAGGCCGCCTCCAGCCAGGACGAACGCGGCCGCTTCTATCGCGACTACGTTAACAGTGTCGTCGATCACCCCAGCTTCATCGGCTGCCACTGGTTCATCTCCGCCGACCAACCCCTCACCGGCCGCACCCGCGACGGCGAAAACTACAACATCGGCTTCGTCAGCATCACCGACACGCCTTACCCGGAAATGGTCGACGCCGCCCGCGCCGTACACGGCGAGATGTACCGCCGCCGCGCCCAACCGCCAAGCGCCAACGCGCCCCAGTGACCGGCAGAGCCGGCTACAGCGTCCGCGTCACCTTCTCCAAACTCCGCGGCTGATCCGGGTTCAATCCCTTCTCCTCGGCCAGCGCCGCCGCGAATAGCTGCGCCGGCACGATATACGGAATCGGCGTGAACACATCCTCGGGCAGTTTGCCGCCCTTCTTGCCCACCAGCCGCGCCGGCACGCAAATCGAGCGTGGCGCGAGCGACAGCGCCTCCGGCGACGAGCGGTCGGCCAGCACCACCGTCTCGGCTCCCATCGCATTCAACCGCGCCAGCATGTCGCGCAGCCCCGGCCACGTCACCCCATTCGGCGTGAAGAGAAACACCGGAAAGCTCCGCTCCACCATCGCAATCGGACCATGCGCGAAATCGGCCGACGAAAAGCGCTCCGCCACCACGTAGCAGGTCTCCATCATCTTCAACGCAAACTCAAACGCGTTGGAATAATTCAACCCGCGCCCCACCACCACGCAATGATCCATAAACCGGTAGCGCGGCGCCACCTCGCGAATCGTCTTCTCCAACTTCAGCGCCGCCGCCGTCCACTCCGGCATCCGCCGCAAATCGTCCAAATCGATCGCCGCCCCCAGCGCGTAAGCCAGCAGATACATCGCCAGCAACTGCCCCGTGTAGGTCTTCGTGGCCGCCACTGACTTCTCGCGCCCGCCGCGCACCAGCACGACAAACTCGGCCAGGTTGGCCAGCGCCGACGACGGTTCGTTCGTCACGCCCACCGTCAACGCCCCGGCCGCCTTGGCGCGTTCGAGCACGAGGTTGGTGTCCGTCGATTCGCCCGACTGCGAGATGGCCACCACCATCGCGTCGCGCAAATCCACCTGCGCCCCGTAGAGCGTGAAGATGCTCGGCGCGGCCAGCGACACCGGAATCCCCGTCGAAATCTCCAGCAGGTAGCGGCCAAACTGCGCCGCGTTGTCCGAGGTGCCGCGCGCCGCCAGAATCACCATCTTCGGCCGCCGCGTGAGCAGCGCCTTTTTCAACGCCTCGATGCCGCGCAACTCCTGGCGCAGCGTCCGTTCCAACACCTCCGGCTGTTGCCGGATCTCGTCAAGCATGAGGGACATCGGTTAGAGAGTAGCAAAGATCCAAACCAATCCGAATTCGCGCGTCTAATCAGTAGAGGTCTCATGCCCCGCCGACTTCCCCTGCTCCTGCTGGCCGCCCTCGCCGCCGTCCTCCCCGCGGCCGCTCAATCCACCACCCCGCTGAAACGCCCCGAGGTCCACGGGTTCATCGGCGTCTCGCGCGCCTGGGACGACGAAGGCTACATCGGCACCGGCCCCTCGGCCGGCTTCGGCGTCGGCACACGCCTCACACGCCGCCTCGGCGTCGAAGGCGAATACACCTTCTTCCGCCACCGCCGCGACTTCGGCTTCGGCGGCGTCTACAAAGGCAACGCGCACCTCTTCTCTGGCAACGCCCTGCTCCACTTCAGCCCCGACGGAAAGGTCCAGCCCTTCCTGCTGATCGGCGCAGGCGGCCAGTCCTACCAAGGCAACGGCCCCGGCTTCGCCTGGAACTGCGGCGCCGGCGTCAAGGCTTACCTCAACGACCACCTCTTCCTCCGCCCCGAAGTCCGCCTCTCCTCCGGCGGCTACAACCGCAAACCCTTCCAGCCCGAGCCCCCCATCTCCACCATCCGCTTCCAGTTCGGCGTTGGCTACCGCTGGTAAGGGCGGACCGCAGGGGGGAACTCCACATACGGGCCTCCCTGGCCAGCTGATTTGCACGGTAATGCGAGAAATTCGATGGACGTTTGCGGGAGGTTCGTCCCTGTGATACGAAACTAGCTACAATTCTAGGATATGGCTGCCCTACCTTACGTCACCGCCACCGGCAATATTGATCGAGCCTTACTGGCGATAGGATCGGCCGCGACGCCTCCCACCGTAAGCCAGGACTTCGTAAAGACTATTCTTAAAATTCCCGGCGGCTCGGGCAATCAGATGACTTCGTTCTTGAGGAAGATTGGCTTCGTGAATAGTGATGGCACTCCAACGAACATCTACACCCGGTTTCGCAATTCAACAACGTCAGGGAAGGCTGCGGCGGAAGCTCTCAAGGCTGGCTATGCCCCACTGTACGTGCGGAACGAATACATGCACCAGCTTTCAGACCAGCAGCTACGCGGGCTAATTATCGAAGAGACCGGGCTCAGTGATGACTCTGCTGCTGTGGGGATGATATTGGCTTCCATAAAGGCCATCAAAAAGTACGCGAGTTGGTCGGAGAACGATGAACCAGGCCAGCGAAAAGAAGAGCAAGTTTCACTTGCACCTCCACTAATCGAGAAGCATGCCCCCGGCGAGAAGCTCCGCAGAAGCGACAAAGTGGGTCTTAATTTATCCTACACGATCAACTTGAATTTGCCGGCTACATCCGACAGCGCGGTTTTTAACGCGATTTTCAAGAGCCTGAGAGAGAATCTCCTAAAAGACCATGACGAATAAAGCAGACGACTACATTCGCTCATTCGGGATGTCGGGCATGCTGATCTGTGACGAAGTGCGGATTATCGAGCAGCAGTTCGGCATCAGCCTGGGGCATGCATGCACCGTAGCTGAGCCGCCTGCAGAATACTACCCTCAGTTCGAGCAGAGTGTCCGAAACGAGGCAAGCGAAATGGCTCGGCACTATGAGATGTTCTACTGCCTAGAGAAGGCAATCCGCAAGCTCATCTCGGAGACGCTGCTTGATAGCGACGGTGTTGATTGGTGGGACAAGGGACGCATCCCTGCAGGGATTGTGCAGGATGTGAAAGCCAACATTCAGCGCGAGATCGACAACGGGATTACTCGTCGCTCGGACTCGCCAATTGACTACACAACATTCGGGCAACTCTCCGGCATTATCACATCGAATTGGGGTCTCTTCGGAACGATCTTTAGCAGCAGTAGGGCGGTTGAGAAGGTCATGGCAAGCTTGAACATGCTTCGAGGCCCGATCGCTCACTGCTGTCCATTGGCGGAAGACGAAGTGGATCGTCTCCAACTCGCGGTGAAGGACTGGTTCAGGATAATCGGGTAGGATTGGGTGTTTACATTGCCCGTTGGCAAATGACTTCGCCCTTCCAGCCCGAGCCCCCCATCTCCACCATCCGTTTCCAGTTCGGCGTTGGTTACCGCTGGTAGAGGCCGCTCACGCTCCCCGCCCCTCCATCGCCCGCGCAATCGCCCGCCAAGCCGGCTTGCGTTGATACTCCCGGTCCAGCGGCAGCGGCCTGATGGGCGCGCCGCTCGGACGCGCATTCCGCCGCGCCAGCCACGTGTAGCGGTCGGTTAAGCCCCACGTCAACACCGCCGTCACCGCCTTCACGTCCAACGCCGCGGAAAGATACGCTTCATAAAATTCCGCCACCCCGTGATCGCGCGCTTCCACATCATCCGGCAGCGCCTGGTCGATCACATCCAACTCCGTCACATAGATCTTCAACCCCAGCGCCGCCACCTCGCCGAGGAACTTGCGCAGCGCCTCGGGCCGGAACTTCTCCCGGCTGGCCACATTCAAATGCGCCTGCGTTCCGAAGCCATCCAGCGGCACCTTGCGCTCCCGCATCCCGCGCAGCAGCCGCAACACGGCTTCCTGCTTGGCCGCCGACCCCTCATCGGCATAATCGAGACCATAGTCGTTATAGACCAGCCCCGCCTCTGGGTCCGCCTCCCGCGCCGCGCGAAAGGCAAAATCGATGTACTCCGAGCCCAGCAGCTCAAACCACGGCGTCTTGCGATACCCGCCGGCAACGCCGTCCTTCACATCGATCGCCTCGTTCACCACATCCCACGACTCGATCTTCCCCCGGTAGTGCCCGGCCACCGTGCGGATGTGCTCTTCGAGCAGCCGCCGCGCATTCTCGCGTGTCGCCACCCTCTGGAACCACGGGGCCATCTGCTGATGCCACACCAGCGTGTGCCCGCGCATCTTCATCCCGTGTTTTTGACAAAACGAAGCCAAAAAGTCCCATGGAATGAACACGTATCGCTCCGGCTCCGGGTGCACCACCTGCATTTTGAGCACATTTTCCGGCACCAGCATGTTGCACTCGGCCGCGAAGTGGCGCGCGTAGACCTCGTCGTCGCGCAGCAATGGCCAGCTCGCCGCCGCGCCAAACCACATCCCGCGTTGTGCCGCCACCTCGCGCAAGGGGCGCTCGGCCTGTGCCGCCGCGCCAATGCCCGCCGCGGCCGGGAGCGCCGCCAGAAAACTCCGCCGTTCGATCATGCCTCAGAAGACATCACACTGGACGGGCGGGCGCAAGCCCGGCGCCTAAAACCGGAACTTCAACGCCAGCTGCACCTGCCGTCCTTCAAAGGCCAGCGTCGAGCGGCCGAAATTGGCATTCGACCACCGTTGCGTCGTCGCGTTGAACGTCCCCAACGAGTTCGATGGGGCACGAAGGTTGACGCGGTTGGTGAGGTTGAAGAACTCCGCGCGGAACTCGAGCGCGCTGCCCTCGGCCTTGTACCACGGCATGCGGAACACCTTCATCAACGACGCGTCCACCGAGGCGTAGCCCGGCCCGCGAAACACGTTTCGCCCCAACTGCGACACCGACCCGGCAGGGGCGCTACGGAACAGCTGCGTCCAGTTGGCGGCGTCTCCAAAGGCGCCGTCGGAGAAGGCTTTCGGCGAGCTCCCCGACAGCGCCGCGCTCGCCCCGGCCAGGTTCGGCCGGTCAGTGAACACGCCGTCGAGGTTGGAGTCCTCGCCCGTCACCACCGTAAACGGGAAGCCACCCTGCAGCGACGCAATGCCGCCCAACTGCCAGCCGCCGAACGCCGCGCCGGCCCAGTCCGTGCGGCCGCGCAGGAAGGGCATCTCCCAGATGAAGTTCATCGCCAGGCGATGGGGCACGTCGAAGGCCGACAGGCCGCGGTCGAGCCGCAGATTGCCCACTTCCTGTGAACCCTGCAACTCCCCGGCGCCGCCGCCGAACGGTTCCGAATCGGCGTCGATCGACTTGGAGAAGGTGTAGGCGATCTGCGCCATGTACGAGCGCGAAAACCGCTTCGTCGCGCTCGCCGTGAAGGCATGGTAGCTCGACGACACGCCGTTGGAACCGTAAATGATCGATCCGAAACTTTGATGAACGCGGTTTACCGTCCCATCGGCGCGGTCGCCGGAGAAGCGGTTCACTTCGTTGCGCAACAGCAGCTTCCGCCCGCCGTTGCCGAGGTAAGCCACCTCGGCCCGCCAGTCGCCCGGCAGCCGCCGCTGCACGTTGAGGGACCATTGCATGCTGTATGGCGCGCGGATGGTCGGGTCCACCGCCTGCAGCGCCGGCCGCAGCGCCGTCGAACCGTTGAACGCATCCAGCGGCCGGGCAAAGGCCGGGTCGCCCGTGAACGGAATGCGGTACGACGCCGACGGATTCTGCCCCGGCGTCAGCGCCGAGAGCGTCACCGGCAGCGTGAACGGAGTGTTGAAGCGCGTGTTCCCCGTGAAGTTTGACCAGAGCCGGCTATAGAACAAGCCGCCGCCGGCGCGAATGGCCCAATCGCCCTTGCCCGTGGGGTCCCAGGCCAGCCCCACGCGCGGGGCGAAGTTGTTGTTGTCGCGCTCATAAAGCGGATCGCGCACGGTCATGCGCGCCGTGGCCAGGCTCGGCTCGCTGAACACAAGCGTCGAGAGCAGGCCGTTCTTCTCGGTCAGCGGGCCATAGTTGTCATAGCGCAGCCCGAGGTTCAGCGTCAGCCGCGGCGTCACCTTCCAGTCGTCCTGCACGAACAGGCCGAACTCCTTCTGGCGGAAGTTGCGGTAGGTGCCGGCGGGACGCCCGCTCGCCGGATCGACGCGCGCGGCGATGCTCAGCACTTCGTCATCGGCGAAGTCCATCAGGTCGAAGAACGTCACCGACGGTTTCAGGTTCGTCGGGAAGTCCGAGTTTTCGCCAAAGGAACGGTACTCGCCGCCGATCTTGAGCGTGTTCCGCCCCTTCACCCACGAGAGGCCGTCGTAGAGGTGATAGGCGTACGTGCGAATGTCCAGGGGAAACACAAAGCCCGACTGCGAGCCAAACGTCGAGGCGCTGCGCCCGGCCGTGCTCATCGAGATCCACGGGATCTCCGCAAAATTCCCGTCCGTGTACTGCGGATCGAAGTTGTAGCCCAGCCGCAGATCGTTCACCACGTTCGGCGTGAACACGTGCGTGGCGTTGAGCCCGATGTTCTGGTCGAGCTCGAGCGTCGTCTCTTCAAACGCCCGCACGCTGTTGCCTGAGGCCGACTGGCGGTTCTGGTCGTTCTGGCTGAAACGGAAGTTCACGTTGTCGCGGCCCTGGTTGAAGTTGTAATCCATCCGCACCGACAGCTGGTCGTCGTTGGTGTAGCCGCGCACGGGGATGAAGACGTCGCCGAGGTCGGGAATCCCGTCGGCCGCCCCGGCGCGCTGCACACCCGCCAAGGGGCTGCCGATGTCGCGGATGTTGAAGGTGGGATAGGCCAGCGGCGCAAAATCGCGCAACAGCCGGGCGGCGAGCGAATTGGGCCGCGTGCGCACGACGAAGTCGCGAAACTCGGGTGTCTCCACCGTCGCCTGGCGCTGCTGCGGCTGGCGCAGGCGCAGGCCTTGATAGGACAGGAAGTAGAACAGCCGGTTTTTGGCAATCGGCCCGCCGAGCGTGGCTCCAAACTGGTTTCGCTTGAACTCGGGCTGCGCCCCGGCGCGCGACTCAAAGGTGTTCGAGGCATCCAGGTTGTCGTTGCGCAGGAACCAGAAGGCCGAGCCATGCAGATCGTTCGTCCCGCCCTTGCTCACGACGCTGATCAGCGCCCCGCCCGAGCGGCCATATTCGGCCGAGAGGTTGTTGGTGACGATCTTGAACTGCTCCACCGCATCCGGGTTCAGCGTGATGGTCGTGCGCCCGCCCTGCCGGTCGTTGTTATTGGATACGCCATCGAGGAGAATCTGGTTGTCGCGGAAGCGCGACCCGGCCGCGCCAATCCGCGCGTCGGTGGTTTCGGACTCCTGCAACCCGCTGCCGGCCACGCGCACCACGCCCGGCTGCAGCTCAGCCAGTTGGAACACGTTGCGCCCGTTGAGCGGCAGGTCCACAATCGCCCGCTGGTTCACCACGGAAGAGAATTCGCTGGTCTCCAGGCTCAGGGCGTTGGCCTCGGCGGCCACGGTGACTGACTCCGACACCGCGCCCAACGCCAGTTGCACGTCGAGCCGCCGCACCTGCCCGACATCGAGCGTCACCGCCGTGCGCTTCTCCAGCTTGAACCCGGCCGCCTCGACGGTCACCTCATAAGAGCCTGCGCCGAGGCCCGCGGCGCGGTACGTCCCCGCCGTGTCCGTCTCCACCTCCACGGTCCGCCGGGTGCCCGTTTCGGTGATGGTGAGCTTGGCCTTGGCCACCGAGGCGCCGGTGGCGTCGGTCACCGTGCCGGCGATTTCAGAGGTGATCCGCTGCGCCTGCAGCAAAGCGGTCAAGGAGAGAGCAATCACGCAAGCCAGCAGTCTGAGACGCATATGCGCTGAGGATAGCAGAGCTACATGGTGACTGAATGAATTACCCCGAATGCGCGCTCTATCGCAGCATCAACCCCTGCCCCGTGGGCAGCGACAACACCTCCGCGCCCAACCCACGCGCCGCTTCATCGATCGTCCGCGCCAGTTCCTCGTTGCCGAAATAGGCATAATCGTCGAACAACACCACCCCGCCCGCGCTCATCTTCGGCCAGAAATGCTCCAGCGCTGCCCGCTCCGGGTAGGCGCAGTTCATATCCAGGTGCAGAAACGCGACGCGCTCGGCCTTCACCTCTTTTAGCGCCTCCGGCACGGCCCCTTGCACAACCTCCACCCCCGCCCATGCGGCGAAGTTCGCTCGCACCTGCTCGACGTCCATCACATAGGCACCGCGCTGCAATGCATCGCGGGCCGCCGCCAGGCGCCCTCCCGCCGCCTCGGCCTGCGTGTACTGCTGCAACACAGGGCCTCCGAAAGTGTCCACCAGCCAGTAGCGCCGCCCGGCCCCGCTCCACCCATGGCGCTCCAGGATGGCCGTACTGGTGAGCCCCCCGTTGACCCCGCACTCCACGAAATCGCCCTCCACCCGCAGCGCGACCCCCGCCGCCCACATAGCCACATGGACCCGCCATTCCGTGCCCGGATCCACCCCCCCATTGGCCCGCACCCCGCGTTCATACGCCGCCCGGAACGGCGCGTCATGCCGGAAATGGTCATTATTGAAGGTGAACAGGCCATCCTGCGCATAGCCCACCGGCGAGCGCGTGTTGAACACGGCATACCCGCGCGACTCCAGCCATTGGCGTACCCAGCGTTTCAGCATCTGGCTGGCACTAGTATGCCGCCTTGGGCCGGCCCTCGCTGCCGGTCCAGAAGCGCCCCACCGCGGCCAGTCCGTCAGCCGGGGCGGGGGTGACCACGCGCGGCCGGACCAGGAGCAGGACCTGGCCTTCGTCCTTGGTCACATCGTTGCGGCGAAAGAGTCGCCCGACGAGGGGGAGCGTGCTCAGGCCGGCCGGGCCATTGAGGGCACGTGTTTCCGAGCGCCGCACAAGGCCGCCCAGAACCGCCCACTCGCCCTCGCGCAGCCGGCAGGCCGAGGTGAACTTGCGGTTGGAGATCACCGGAATGCCGTTCAACGCCTCGCCGGTGAGCACCTTGAACTCGGCCTCGACGGCGAGGGAAAGTTCGTGCGAGTCATGCACAAGGGGGGTCAGCTTCAAGACCAGCCCGAGGTCCTCGAAATTCACCGTGGGCGGGGGCGTGTAGACCGTGCCGCCCCCCGACGTGTCGCCGTAGTAGCCATTGGTGATGATGGGATACTTGTCGCCCACGTGGAGCGTCGCCGCCGCGCCGGAGGTTCCGCGCAACTGGCTCCGCTGCACCGCCCGCCCTGAGCGCTGGGTGAACTGGGCGATCATCTCCGCGCTGCCGATGCCCAGCGTCAGGTAGGTGTTGCGCATGCTGAATCCGGCCAGGCTCACCACGCTGGATGCCTTGTCGCCCGCCGTCCCTTTGAGCAGCCACTGAATCGCGGTGGAGGTGGGCAACTGCAGGCCGATCTGCCTGGACTCGTTCTCGCTCACCTCGACGAAGTCGACATCGAAGACGACGTCGGCCTTGGGCTGGAGGAGTTGCCGGAACAAGACCAGCGCGGGAATTACCTTGGAGGCCGGCCCGCGCAGGATGGCCATCCGCTGGACGGAGTCGATGGAGAACTTCTGCACTTCCATCAACTGCTGCACCCCGCGCGCCAGTTCCTGCGCCTCCTGCGTGGTGACAGGTTCGGGCAGGGGCACCGAGACCACCATCTGCTGCTCCAGCTCCTGCCGTTTTTGCGGCGTTTCGCGCGCCACCAGGCCGATCTTCTCGCTCACCGGAACCAGAAACGACGCCGTGGCCGCCTCCAGCGCCGACATCGCCTCGGTGAACTTAACGCCGCGCATCTGGAAGCGCAGATTCGAGAGCGCCTGGTAGTCGCCGTCAAACACGACCGTGAAGCCGTAACTCTTGGCGACCTCTTCCCACAACTGCCGGGAATCCCCGGCCAGCAGGAAGTCGTGCGGCTTATCCCGCATCTCCTCAGGGATTTGCAGACGAACCGGGGGCAGCATGCCGGGCTCGGTCTCGGCCTGCACGAGGCCTAGAGCAAGCGCATACACACAGATTGCCGCCAAGGCAGGACGAGCCACATCTGATTGACGCCTCCCCGCATCCCTCCGTGCAGAAGATTCTCGCTTCCGGGCACAGCTCAACGCCCTCGCCTTTGACTCGGAGTACAATCAAACCAGCATGGCCAAGGAGTACATCGAGCAACGGGACGGCGCCTGCTACGTCGCCGGGACTCGTGTCTCGCTCGACTCCATCGTCCACGCCTTCCGCCGGGGCGACTCCCCGGAAACCATCTGCCAGAACTTCGACATCCTGCGCCTGGAAGAGGTCTACGGAGCCATCGCCTACTACTTGGCGAACCAGTCCGCCGTCGATCACTACCTCGCCCTCCAAGGGGAACGGTGGACAGAAGAGAAGCGCGCCGCCGAGCCGCTCCCCTCTGAACTGCGGCAGCGCCTGGCCCGTGCCCGAGGCGAGTTGCAGTCCCCCCGCCCACAGTGAAGATTCGCTTTCTCGCCGACGCCGATCTCAACAAAGCAATTCTGAACGGAGTCCTCCGCCGCGAGCCCTCCGTCGACTTTCTGTCGGCCCAAGCTGCGGGACTGCGCGGCATGACCGACGCCCAGGTCCTGGCGCTCGCCGGGGCCACGAATCGAGTCCTCGTCTCCCACGATTTCGCCACCATGCGCGCCCAATTCCGCTCCTTCCGGGACGCCGGGAACCACAGCGCCGGCGTGTTCCTGATTTCGCAGAGCCTCGATATCGGCGCCGCGATCGACGAGCTGATTCTCATCTGGCTGGCCTCCGCCCCGTCCGATTGGACCGACCGGGTGGAGTGGCTTCCGCTCTGAGACGACGATGACGCCACTCAATTTCCCCGACGTTCCTGGCTGGGACTTTTTCGCCGAGGAGATCTCCGCGAATGTCTGTAGAGTGATCGGTCGCGATCAGCATGGACGCAGTGTCGAATTCACAGGGCATGATGTCGACACGCTGGTTGAGGAGGCCAGGACTTCTGCGAGGCGGATGATGGGACGAAACGCACCCTGAGCCGGGGCGGGGTTCGTGTTGGGCGAGAATCCCCTTCGGCAGGTGCGGCCTACCTTTACCACGGCTCACCGGGCGCGCCGCCCCCCCTTTTCCTCCTCCCAACGTAAACTCTCGCCCGCCACCAGCCGATAACTCCAATGATGTCGACCATTGCCGGAATCACGACCTCTTTCAAACCGGAAGTGCCGCAGGATTACGATACCCTGCGCATTCCGGAATCGCTCGTCCTCGACCTGGTGCTGCGCCGCCTCATGCTGGAAGGGTTTTCCAGCCTCCAGTCGCTCAGCCGCTCGCTCAAGCTGAGCATTCCCATCGTCGACCAGGCCTTCCGCCATCTGCGCTCGCAGCAACTGGTGGAGGTGAAGGGCATGGTCGGCAACGACTACAGCTTTGTCCTCTCCCAGGGCGGCAAAAACCTCGCCTCGGACCGTTTCCAGATCTCGCAGTACGCCGGCGCCGCGCCTGTTTCGCTGAACGACTATGTTGCCGCCACGCGCACGCAGTCGGCCAACGTCGACGTCGACCGCAAGGGCCTGCGCAACGCTTTGTCGGACCTCATCATCACCGACCGCCTGCTGGACCAGCTCGGCCCGGCACTCATCTCGCAAAGTTCGATCTTCCTCTATGGGCCTTCCGGCAACGGCAAAACCTCGGTGGCCGAGCGCATGCTGCGCATCTACCAGGACGCCATCCTGATCCCCTACGCCATTGAGGTGGACAACCAGATCATCAGTTTGTACGACCCGGTGGTGCACCACCGCATTGAGATCGACGACCCCGATATCGACCCGCGCTGGGTTCTCTGCAAACGGCCGTGCATTGTGGTCGGCGGCGAGTTGATCCCTTCCATGCTCGAACTGCGCCTGGACGACACCTCGGGCATCTACGCCGCGCCGCTGCAGATGAAGGCCAACAACGGCATCTTCATCATTGACGACTTTGGCCGCCAGCTGATGTCGCCGCGCGACCTGCTGAACCGCTGGATCGTGCCGTTGGACCGCCGCGTGGACTACCTCACGCTGCGCTACGGCGTGAAGTTCCAGATCCCCTTCGAATTGATGGTGGTGTTCTCCACCAACCTCGACCCGTCGCACCTCGCCGACGAGGCCTTCCTCCGCCGTATCCATAACAAGATCTTCATCGAGCCGGTCGACGCGAACTCGTTCGACCAGATCTTCAACCGCGTAGTGACGGCCAAGCGCGTGCCGGCCGAGAGCGACAGCTCGGAATATCTGCGCAACCTCTGCCTGCGCGACGGCCGGACCGAACTGCGCGCCTGCTACCCGCTGGACATCTGCAACATCCTCATGTCGATCAGCGATTATGAGAAGCGCCCCGTGTCGATGTCGAAGGACGACCTCGAGCGGGCCGTCAACCTCTACTTCGCACGCAGCGAGAACAAGCTGGAATAGCGGCGGCACAATGGGGACCGACCACGCGCCTGGGCCGCGGAGGCAGGGGCGGTTAGCGCCGCTCTCCCCACACACCCCACACGGGCGGCCTGGCGAAATCATCGCCTAACCGCATCGCCGCTGCCTTCAACGCCCGCTTGATCTGTACAAGAAAGAGGGTAGGCCGCGCGAAGCATCGGCAGTTGCGGCGGCAGCAGCGGGTGGTCGAAGTGCAGGTCCCGTTCCCGCCTCGTGCACACACACCGTGCGTTCTTCACCAACATCGCTTCCGGGCGCGACGGCCCGAGCTTCGACAGGATCTTCTGGTTCCGGTCCCAGGCATCCGATACCACGTCGAGCAGCCGCTCACCGCTTCCCTCCGCGCCCTTAGCTGCTCGCGCACCCTCAAGGCGGCCCGGCAAAATGGCACCCCCTTCGCCCGCTCCGCCGCCGCATCCGATACACTCTCTGGGCAAGCCCATGGCCACCGTCACCGCACCCGCGACCGCGTCCGCCGCAGCGCCCGACGTCACCGCACCACCCACGGCCGAGCGCCTGGCCTCGCTGGACGCGTTCCGCGGTCTGACGATGATTCTCCTGATCTCGCATGGCTTCGGCATCCACCCTGCCTTTAAAGACACCCCCTCCCTGGCCTGGCTCGCCTACCAGTTCGAACACGCGCCCTGGATTGGCTGCACCCTGTGGGACCTGATCCAGCCGGCCTTCACCTTTATCGTCGGGGCGGCCATGCCCTTTGCCTTTGCCAGCCGGTTGCAATGCGGCGACTCGCGCGGCCGGCTGTTCGGCCACGTCGCCTGGCGGGCGTTGTTTCTGCTAGCTCTCTCAAACGTCCTCTCAAACTGGGGCTCGACGAACGGACTGAAGCTGCAATTCATCAACGTTCTCTGCCAGATCGCCTTCGGCTACCTTCTGTGCTTCGCGCTGTGGAACCTGGCGCCGCGCGCCCAAGCCGCGGCCGCGATCGCCCTGCTCGTTGTCCACAACGGGCTCTTCTTCCTCGCCCCAGGGCCTGGCGGTCCGTTCGACCCCACAGCTAACATCGGCGCGCGGCTCGACCTTGCCCTGCTCGGCTACAACTACTCAGGCTTTTACACCACCTTCAACTTTCTTGGAAACTCGCTCACGATCCTGGCCGGCATGTGGACGGGCATGTTCCTCCGCCGCCCCGGTTCCCACGCGGGGCGGGTGAAGACACTGGTTGCCTGGGCCGCAGGCTGCTGGGTCGCCGGAATGGCGCTCTCACCCGTCATCCCGATGGTGAAGCGGCTGTGGATGGGCTCGTTCCTGCTGGTGAGTCTGGGGTGGGTGCTGGCGGCGTTTGCTGCCTGTTATTGGTTGATTGAGGTGAGGGGCAAGCGCGGCTGGGCCTTCCCGGCCCTGGTGGTGGGGGCGAATTCGCTGTTCATCTACTCGTTTTCGCAGGTATTGCGTGGCTGGTTGTCACGCGGTCTGGCTGCCTTCACGGGCAACTTTGCCTGGCTGGGACCGGCGGGGGCCATTCCCCAGAATTTTGCCGTGCTGGCCGTGATGTTCGCCCTGTGCTACTGGCTCTACCGGCGCAGGATTTTCATTAAGATCTAGCGCGGAAATTTCACCAGCCATCGGCCGCGGAGCGTGATCACCGCGCGACTGCCGCGTTGCGCTCGCATGCCGTCCTCGACGTACTGTTCCCGCACGCCTGCCTCCGGCACCCTTCGCGCGCCTTGCATTCGCACGGCTCTCCTCGCTGCTCGCTGCGATCGTGGTGAAACCTCCAGGCTAGGGCGGCGGCAAGCCAAGGCCGGGGTTCCCGCGACTGGCCGAGGGCGGGGGCGGCTGAGGGCGCGAAGCGTTAGTGCGCAGGGGCGACGAAATCGGGCGGGAGCGCGGAGCCTTCGCCAAAGAAGTAGTTTTCCATCTGCGACAGGATGAACTGCTGGGCCTCCTGGGTGCCCAGGTTGAGGCGGTATTCGTTCATGAGCATCTTCATGTGCTCGACCCACATTTTCCAGGCCTGCTTGGAGACGTTTTCGTAGATGCGCTGGCCGAGGGGGTGGCCGTCGAAGGGGACCTCGTCCAGGCCCTCCAATTCCCTCTGAAACTTTACGCAAAAGACGATTCGCTTGGTTGCTTCGTTGGACATGAAACTCCAGCATATCGCAGCCGGCAAGCGGGGGCGGGGGGGTGCGGCGGGCAGGCTGGGCGAGGCGAGAACGCGGGAACTGGGGG
>JAFLBB010000008.1:0-83549 GCA_017304135.1 Acidobacteriota bacterium
GAACGGCAGCAGCATGCGAGGAAGCGCGGCTGACGGTGAGATGAGAGCTGCCATCGGAAAGGACTGCAATGAAGATTGATTCACCAAACCCGAATGCGGGGCAACTGAGCGGGATACCCCCGCCGCAGGACCGGGTGGAGTTGAGCAAGGCGGGGCAGGGTCAGCAGGCTGGGGGTGTGTCGGGAGTGGAGGGGGGAGGGGAGAAGTCGAAGGCAGCGGCGGCGGGTGCGTCGACGGATTCGGCGCAGCTCTCGGGGCTGAGCCAGTTGCTGCGGACGCAAACCGAGGACACGCCGGAGCGGGCGGCGTATTTGGCGCGGCTGGAGCAGCAGGTGAATGCCGGTGAGTACAATCCGAAGCCGTCCGACATTGCGCGTTCGCTGGTGGACGATCTGCTGATGCCGTAAGAGGCGGATGTCGTAAGAGGAAGGTGAGATGGAGCAGGGGCGGAGCTTCGTGGCGATTTTGGAGGAGGCGGCCGGAGCAGCGGTTCCGGGGACGGCGGCTGCGATGGAGCAGGTGCGGGCGCGGCTGGAGGAGATCCGGGCGGGCTGGCCAGGGGAGGCCGGTGGGGCGGAGAGGGCCGGGGGCCTAGAGGATGCGGTGGGAATGGAGCTGGAGGAGTTGCTACGGATGAAGCGCGGTTTGCGCCAGGTGCAGCGGCTGGTGGAGCATGCGGCGCGGCGGAGGCTGGGATTGCTGCGGCAGTTGACGGCGCAGGAGATGGGATATACGGCGAGCGGAGAGTTGGCCAGTCCGGCGGCGACCTCGTGGGAGTGTGTCGGCTAGCGCCCTGCAGAGAGCGGAAGACGAAGAACGGAAGACAGAGACCGGACGGTAGAGAAAGGCACGGCGGGACGGGATGGGAAACCTATTCGCTACGATGGGCAGCGCGGCGCGGTCACTGAAGGCGTTCGAGTCGGCGCTGGGGGTGGCGAGCAACAACATCACCAACGCGCAGACGCCGGGGTTTGCGCGGCAGAGCCTGACGCTGCTGGCGCAGCGGATGGTGCCGGAGTTGGGGCTGCCGGGCGGGGTGGCGGCGGGGGATTTGCTGAGTTCGCGCAAGGCGTATCTGGAGCAGGGAGTGCGGCTGCAGTTGGGGCGTGAGGGTTATCACACGCAGCAGGCGTTCAACCTGGAGCAGGCCGAGCCGATTTTCGATATTGCGGCCTCATCGGGGGTGGCGGGGGCGCTGGACGGGCTGCAGCAGGCGTTTTCCCAGCTTTCGGTGACACCGAACGATTTGCCGGCGCGGCAGGGCGTGCTGCGGCGGGCTCAGGATGTGGCCCACGCGTTTAATTTCACGGCCTCGGCGCTGGCCAATGCGGCGACGAACACGAACACGGAACTGACGCAGTCAGTGAACACGATTAACCGCATTGGGCAGGTGATGCGGAACCTAAACGTGGAGTTCCGCTCGGATGCGCGCAAGCTGACCGACCCGGGACTGGACGCGCAGGTGTACTCGTCGCTGGAGGAACTGGCCGAGATTGTCGATTTCAACGTGTTGCGGGCCGATGACGGCACGTTCACGGTGCTGATCGGCGGGCAGACGCCGCTGGTGATGGGGGAGAACCTGTATGAGCTGTCGGCGGACCTGTCGACGGGGTCACCGGCGATTCTGAACAGCGCGGGCAAGGACATCACGGGGCAGGTTGGCGGCGGGAAGCTGCGGGCGCTGGTGGAGTTTCGCAACGAGGTGTTGGAGGGCCTGCAGGCGGACCTGGATTTTCTCGCCGGGCAGGTGGCGGACGGCATCAACCTGCAGTTGCAGGCGGGCGTGGACCTGAACGGGCAACCGCCATTCCGGGATCTGTTTACCTATGACCCGACGAGCGGCGAGGCGATCACGCTGAGCGTGACCGATATCGCGCCGGAGGAATTGGCGGCGGCGCTGCCGGAGGCGCCGGGCGGCAACGGCAACACGCTGAACCTGGCCGGGCTGTTTAATTCGCGGGCAGTCAACAATTTCACCTTCACGCAGTATTTCGGCGAGATTGCCGGGCGGGTAGGCAAGCTGCTGCACGTGGCGCGTCAGGATGCGCAGGCGCAGACGCAGATGGTGGCGCAGTCCAAGGCGTTGCGGGCCGAGGCGAGCGGCGTTTCCCTCGATGAGGAGGCGGCCAACCTGATTGTGTTCCAGCGGGCGTATGAGGCGGCGGCGCAGTTGATCCGCACGTTGGATGAGATGACCGAGACGCTGATCAACATCAAGCGGTAAGGCCGGGCGAGCGGCGTGGCCGGGCGAGCGGCGTGGCCGGGCCAATGGCATGGCCGAACGAGCGGGAACGTGGAGCGCGGGCCGGAGCGCGCGGTGAGGCCGGCGGAGGAGAGCAAACGAGATGGCGATCGGAGTATTTGACGCGCAGACGTCGCGGTTTCTCAACGACATTGAGCGCATTGCGAGCCGGCTGGAGAGGGCGCAGCACCAGATTACGTCGGGCCGCAAGATCAATGTTGTTTCCGATGGTCCGGACCAGATTTCGCATCTGCTGGCGGTGCGCAGCCAGTTGGCGGCGAGCGAACAGATCCACAGCAACCTGAACCGGGTGAAGGGCGAGGTGGACGCCTCCGAGGCGGCACTGGCGCAGGCGGTGAATGTGCTGGACCGGGTGACGGTGCTGGGCACGCAGGGGGCCACGGACACGATCACGGCCGACAGCCGGTTGAGCCTGGCCGATGAGTTGGGGGCGCTGCTGGAGCAACTGGTGAACATCGCCGCGACCAAGGTGGATGGGCGGTACATCTTTTCGGGCGACACGGACACGACGGCACCCTACACGGTGGACTTGGGCAGCGACCCGCCGTATAGCGCATACCAGGGGGCGGCCTCGTCGCGCAAGATTGAGCATCCGAGCGGGGCGCGGATTCAGGTGTCGCTGACGGCCGCGGAGATTTTCGAGGATGCCGACCCGAACCAGAACGTGCTGGCCTCGGTGAACGACCTGCGCAGGGCGCTGCTGGCCAACGACTCGACGCAAATCAAGGACGCCCTGGGACGGGTGAGGCAGTCGAGCACGCATATGAACAACAAGCTGGCGTTCTATGGGGCGGCGCAAAACCAGGTGGCCGAGGGGTTGGACGTGGCCTTCAAGCAGGAGTTGCGGTTGAAGAGCGAGATCTCATCGATTGAGGACGCGGACCTGACCGAGGCGATTCTCGAGCTGAACCAGGCGCAGTTGCAGCAGAGCGCGGCGCTGGGGGCGCAGGCGCAGCTACTGAACCGGCGAACGCTGCTCGACTTTCTGGGGTAGTGGGAGGACGGCGGGAAGGCGAGAGCGGGACTTCCCCGCCCTGGCGGCGATTGGGCTACGCTGCTAGGGATGAAACTGGAAGGCAAAGTCGCCGTGGTGACCGGCTCGGCGTCGGGCATCGGCGCGGCCATTGCGGGTGCGTTTGCGGCCGAGGGGGCGCGGGTGGCGGGGATCGATCTGCGGCCGAGCCGGTGCGCGATTTCCCTGGAGGCGGATGTCACCGACGAAGAGGCCGTGCGGGGCGCGGTGGGGGCGGTGGTGGAGCGTTGGGGGCGCGTCGACATTTTGTCTACCAACGCCGGGATTGCCGTCCGCAAGCCGGTGGATGAGCTGGCGGCCGAGGAGTGGGACCGCGTGATGGCGGTGAATCTGCGGGGGGTGTTTCTGGCCTCGAAGTATGCGCTGCCGCACATGGGGAGCGGGGCGGCAATCGTGCACATGGCCTCGGTGGTGGGGTTGATGGGGACAAGAAACCGGGCGGTGTACACAGCGACCAAAGGGGCGATCATCGCGCTGACGCGGAACATGGCGCTGGACTACGCCGGGCGGGGGATCCGGGTGAATTGCATCTGTCCCGGCTTCACGCGGACACCGTTGACCGAGAAGCTGTTTGCTGACCCGGAGCGCGAGGCGAGGTTTAGGGCGCTGCACCCGTTGGGGAGGCTGGGCGAGCCGGAGGATGTGGCGCGGGCGGCGGTGTTTCTTGCTTCGGCGGACGCGGGGTGGATCACGGGGGTGGCGCTGCCGGTGGATGGCGGGTTCACGGCGGGGCAGGCGGCTGACATTTAGGGGCAGCGGTTATTTCGGGGGGGCCGCTAACCGGCGGGGAGCGCAATCTGTCTAACGGGCGGATGGAGTTGAGCGACGCGCAAGCGGTGGAGCAAGCGCGAAACGGCGATGGTGATGCCTTTCGTGTGCTTGTGGACCGCTACGGGCGCTATCTCTTCCGGGTGGCATTCCGGCTGACGGGAAATGAACACGATGCGGAGGACGTGGTGCAGGAGAGCTTCTTGCGGGCGTTTCGCAACCTGGGGTCGTACGACGGGCGGGCGGCGTTTTCGAGCTGGCTGTTCCGGATTGCGCATAACTACTCGCTGGACCTGTTGCGGGTGAGGAAAGCGCGTCCGGCGGCGAGCCTGTCGGACCAGGAAGAGGGCACGAGGCCGCTGGCCGAAGCGGTGGCTGACGGGCGTCCGAATCCGGAGCGGCTGGCGGCAAGCGCAGGGCTGCAGCAGAGGTTGGGTGAGGCGCTGGCGGGGCTGACCGAGCAAGAGAGGACGGCGTTCACGCTGCGCCATTACGAAGAGCTGCCGATTGCGGAGATTTGCCAGGTGTTGGAGACGAGTGAGAACGCGGTGAAGCATGCGATTTTCCGCGCCGTGCGGAAGGTGAGGAAGGCGATGGCCGAGCGAGAGGGAGAGTGGGCATGGAAGGCGTGAGGCCGAACGGACATGCGCGGGAAGAGGAGCTGATCGCGCACTACTACGGCTGCGAGGAGCCGGGCGCGGAGACGGGGGCGCACGTGGCTGGTTGCGCGGAGTGCCGCGAGGCGCTGGAGCAGTTGAAGAGCGAACTGGCAGTGGTGAGCCAACTGGAGACGCCGCGGCGCGAAGCCGGATATGAGGATCAGGTGTGGGCGCGGTTGACGTTGGCCGAGCCGGCGCTGGGGCGGCGGCGCGGATGGTGGCGGATGAGCTGGGGTTTGCCACGGGTGTTGGCCCTGACCGGTGCGATGGCGGCACTGGTGGCGGTGTCGTTCCTGGCGGGGCGGTACAGCCAGAGCGTGACGGCGCCGGTGGCGGGCGCGGGCAACGGGCCGGAGGCGCAGAAGAGTGTGCTGGCGGCGGCGCTGGAGGGGCACCTGGCGAGTTCGGAGAGGATTCTGTTGGATGTTGTGAATAGCGGCGTGGATGGCACGGGTTGGGATTCACAACGGGTAAGGGCAGAGGCTCTGGTGGATGCGAACCGGCTGTACCGCTTGACGGCGGGGCGGCAGGGGCAACTGGCGCTGGAGTCGGTGTTGGAGGACCTGGAACGGGTGTTGATCGAACTGGCGCATGCGCCGGAGGGAACACACGCGGGTGGCATCCAGGATCGGATTCTGGACCAGGAACTGGTCTTCAAACTGAGAATTTTGCAGTTCCGCTTGCGCGAGCAGCCGCCCGCGGCGCGGGCGGACAGGAAAGGTTGATTGGATATGAGAACCGTTGTGATGCTGGTGGGCTTGTCGGCGCTGGGCATGGCGCAGAAGGTGGAGATCGAAGGGCCGGATGTGAAGGCCATGGTCGATCTGGAGATGCAGAAGATCGGGCCGATGATGAAGATGGATATGACGGCGATGCTTCCGAGGATGGAGATGCAGATGGGGGCGATGGCGCCGCGGATGAACCTGCTGCTACAGACGAAGATGCGTACGCGGGGTTGGGGTGGGTCGGCGTATGACCGTGGGGCTCGGGCGCTGGACCGGCGCGAGTACGACGAGGCGGTGAAGTATTTCACGGAAGCGGCCGGTGGCACGGAGCGGGCCGATGGAGCGCTCTACTGGAAAGCCTACGCGCTGGGCAAGCTGGGGCGGACGGCGGAGGCGACGGCGGCGCTGGATCAACTGGCGAAGGCGCATCCGCAGAGCGGGTGGTTGAACGACTCGAAGGCGCTGCGGGTGGAACTGGCGCAGGCGAGCGGGCGTCCGGTGACGCCGGAGGAAGCGGCCGATGACGAGATCAAGCTGATGGCGATCAACAGCCTGATGCAGAGCGATCCGGAGCGGTCGGTACCGCTGCTGGAGAAGCTGTTGCAGACGAAGTCGTCGCCGCAGTTGCGCGAGCGGGCTCTGTTTGTGCTGAGCCAGAGCAACTCGGCGAAGGCGCGCGAGGCGGTGGTGCGCGTGGCGAAGGGATCGCTCAATCCCGATCTGCAATTGCTGGCGCTGCGCAACCTGGGGGTGGTGAAGAGCGGGGAGAACCAGCAGTTGTTGAGCGAGGTGTACTCGTCGACGAGCGACGCGGCGGTGAAGAAGCAGATTCTGCAGGGCTACATGGCGACGGGGGCGCGGGAGCGAGTGCTCGCGCTGGCCAAGAGCGAGCCAAACCTTGCTCTGCGCAAGGAGGCGATCCGGTATTTGGGCGCGATGGGCGGGGCCAATGAGCTGGCGGCGATGTATGCGGCCGAGCAGTCAGTGGACCTGCGCGCCGAGATGCTGAACGGGATGATGGCGGCCAACAGCACGGCGAAGATCCTGGAGATTGCGCGCACGGAGAAGGACGCGAAGCTGCGCGAGCGGGCGATTGGGATGCTGGCGCACAGCAAGAGTCCGGAGACGCTGACGGCGCTGGTGGAGATGTACAGCGCATCGCCGGAGGTGGAGACGAAGAAGCGGATTCTGCGAGCGCTGGGCGGGCAGAGGAGTCCGCAGCCGCTGATCGACATTGCGCGCAAGGAAACGAACGTGGAGTTAAAGCGGACGGCGGTGGAGATGCTGTCGATGATGAAGAGCAAGGAAGCGACGGATTTCCTGGTGGAGCTGTTGAACAAGTGAGAGGACTCCGACGATGAAACCGACGTGGCCTCTCTTACTCGTGACGGCGGCGCTGCTCGGGCAGCAGCCGCCGGTGACAAACGCGAAGCTGGAAACGGCGCAGGTGCAGGGCGGTTTGGAGAAGGCCGTGCGGGCGTCGATGGGGAAGCAGGCGGGCGCGGCGTGGATCGGCTGGGCGGTGAAGCGGATTCCCAGCGACGGGCGGTCGTGCTGTTGGGATGATCGCGGCGGCTATGGCTGCGGATTGGAGGGCCAGAAAGTGACGGTGGCGCCGATGAGCGGCGCGGTGAAGCTGGAAGGGCCGACGCAGGAGCATGTGTTGTTGCGAGTGGAAGGGGGGGCGATTGGGAGGATCCGGTCGTATTCGGATGACTGTCCGCTGGATGCGGGCGGGCTGCCGTTCCACTGGTTGACGGGGGTGAGTGCGGCGGAGAGCGTGGCGTTCCTGGCGGAGCAGGTGTCGCGGGCGGGCGCGGCGCGTGAAGAGCTGCGGAAGGCCGATGGGGCGATCCATGCGATTGCGCAGCATGCGGGCGATGAGGCGCTGCGGACGCTGGAACGCGTGGCGGCGCAGGGGGCGACGGAGAAGATCAAGCACCAGGCGTTGTTCTGGCTGGGGAACTCGCGGGGCGAGGAGGGATACCGCGTGGTGGCGCGGGTGCTGCGTGAGGATCCTTCGGAGAAGGTGCGGGAGCGCGCGGTTTACGCGTTGACGCAGAGCCGGGCGCAGGGCGCGGCAGGGGCCATTGTGCGGGCGGCGAAGGAGGACAAGAGCGCGCGTGTGCGCGGGCAGGCGTTGTTCTGGCTGGCGCGGAAGGCGGCGGCTCCGGCCAAGGGGGTGATCAGCGAGGCCATTGAGAAAGACCCCGACACCGAGGTGAAGAAGAAGGCCGTGTTCGCGCTGACGCAGTTGCCGAAGGAAGAGGGCACGCCGTTGTTGATTCAGCTGGCGCGGAGCCATGCAAACCTGGCGGTGCGGAAACAGGCGATGTTCTGGCTGGGGCAGTCGAAGGACCCGCGGGCGGTGCGGTTCTTTGAGGAGACGCTGGCGCGGTAGGCTTGCGGCGGGCTCAGGCCACGGTGCCGCGCGATTTGTCCTTGGATTCCTTCTTGCAGCGGATTTCGCGGACGGCGTAGATGCGGCGGCCCTGGCTCTCAAAGTAAGTGCGGATCATCACTTCGCCGAGGATTCCGGTGGAGAACATCATGATGCCCGCCAGCAGGAGCAAGGCACCGGCGATCATGAGCGGGCCGTGTTCGGCGACGAGTTCCCCGCCGGTAAGTTTGAAGGCGGCGAGATAGAGCATGATGAGGCCGCCGATGGTGGTGCCGGCTAAGCCAAGCTTGCCGAAGAAATGCATCGGGCGGGTGAAGTAACTGAGCAGGAACTTGATGGTGAGGATGTCGAAGAGGACGCCGAAGGTGCGGCTGAGGCCGTAGTGGGAGTGGCCGCTGGGGCGGGGGATGTTGCGAATGGGGACCTCAGCGATGCGGGCGCCGTAGAAGCTGGCCAGCGCCGGGATGAAGCGGTGGAGCTCGCCGTAGAGGTTGATGTCTTTGAGGATTTCGGCGCGGTAGGCCTTGAAGGTGGTGCCGAAGTCGCGGAGGTCGACGCCGCTGGCCTTGGCCATGAGCCAGTTGGCGATGCGCGAGGGGATTTTGCGGGTGAAGGCGTTGTCGACGCGGTTTTTGCGCCAGCCGCTGGCGATGTCGTAGCCTTCGTCGAGTTTGGAGAGCAGGGCGGGAATGTCGTCGGGGTCGTGCTGGAGGTCGCCGTCGAGGGAGATGATGATGTTGCCCTGGGCTTCGTCGAAGCCGGCGGCGAGGGCGGCGGTTTGGCCGAAATTGCGGCGGAGGCGCATCACTTTGAGGCGGGCGTCGGTTTCGACGAGATTGGCGAGGAGTTCGAAGCTGCGGTCAGTGGAGGCGTCGTCGACGAAGATGATCTCGTAGGGGCGTTGGACGCGGAGGAGGACGGCGGTGAGGCGGTCGTAGAGGGGGAGGATCGCCGGCTCTTCGTTGTGAATGGGGACGACGATGGAGAGCATCTAGTACCAGTGTACTCTCCGGCGCGAGGGGATCCACAGGGGAGGTGGGGTCCAGCGGCGGGCGCGGGAGGTGAGCGCCGCGGGGAGCGGGAGGTCTGAAATTGGCACTTGCGTTTTATTGACAAGTCCGTATACTTATCGAGGCCAGAAGCGCTTCTGAGAAGATTTGGTCCGTTTAGGGACCACATCCCCCAATTTTGTCCTTTGAGAGGGAAAGGAACTTCCATGAAGCCTTTGGTGTATCTGTTCTGTCTTTCCGCCGCCTGCTGTGCCACGGTGGCGGCCCAATCCACGCCGCAAATGTCGCGGCTCTATGCCTATGAAGTGCCGTCAGACGGCGCGGCCGAGTTTTTCGATGTGCAGCGCGACACGGCCGAGATCTACAAGGCCAACAAAGCGCCGTATCCGCGGCTATGCTGGACGAGCCTGGCCGGTCCGCAGATGTTCTACATGATGGTGCCGATCACGGGGCTGGACAAGTTGACCGAGCGGACATGGCTGTCGCAGCAGGGCGAGGAGATGCCGCGGAATGCCCGCATGAGCCGGCTGTCGCGGGCGGGGGCGAGCGCGACGATCAAGCTGACGCGATCGGTTCCCGAGCTTTCCTGGGATGACACGCCTGGGAATGCGCCCGACGCCTTCGGCATGGTGCGTGTAGACATCGTCAAGCCGGGCAAGACGGCGGACTACACGGCGATGATGAAGGACGTGTCGCAGACTTACAAGAAGATGGGCACGGCGAAGAGTTTCTATGTGAACCGCGTGGCCTTTGGCGGAAACGTGTATGAGTATCACAGCTACACGGGACTGAACAGCCTGGCCGACATCCAGGAGACCGACGCCTTCCGGAAGGCGATGGGCGAGGCTAAGTACGACGCGTTCATCAAGAAGCTGGGGGACGTGATTGAGTCGAGCGAGCGGACGCTGGTGCGGTTCCGGCCGGAGTTCAGCTACGTGCCGGAAGCGAAGTAAGCAGGCGGGAAGAAAGGGACCGGGGCAGGGCCGCCGGTCCCTTTGTGCAATGAGGAGCGGGCTCAGGCGTTGGGGATTTTGAGGACCTGGCCGGGTTTGATCTTGTCGGGGTCGGAGAGCTGATCCTTGTTGGCCTCGAAGATCTTCATGTACTGGTTGGCGCTGCCGTAGAACTGTTTGCTGATCTTGGACAGCGTGTCGCCGCCCTGGACGATGTAGGTGACGACGGGTGCCGGGACGTTGGCATCGACTTTGATGTCGGCCTTGAGGTCGTCGTAGTTGCCGTCGACACCCTTGATCTGATCCCAGACGCGATTCTTTTCCGCTTCGTCGTGGACACTGGCGTCGAGGACGAGTTTGCCGGCCTCCTCGTGCAGGTGATGGATCAGCGCTCCGCGGGTGCTGAGGAAATCGATGACGGGTTTGTACTTGGCCTTAAGGGCTTCCGCGCTCATGTGAATGGGTCTCCTTCCGATGGCCGGTGCGCGCGTGAAGCAACGCGCCCGGTTCCTTCTATACTAGGATGCGTGCCACGGGGGAGGATAGTCTCGTGGGGCGAATCGGAGGATCGTTCATGGACCTTTTGCAGGCATTGATGAATGCGCAGGGCGGCGGCGCGGTGAGGCAGTTGTCGAACCAGTTCGGGCTGGGCCAGGACCAGACGATGGCGGCGCTGCAGCAGTTGTTGCCGGCGATTGCCGGGGGCATGCAGCGCAACGTGAGCCAGGAAGGCGGGCTGGAGGGCCTGCTGGGGGCGCTGATGAACGGCAATCATCAACGGTATGTCGATGAGCCGGAGGCGCTCGATCCGGAAGAGATGCGGCAGGACGGCAACGGCATCCTGGGGCACCTGTTCGGGAGCAAGGATGTGAGCCGGCAGGTGGCCAGCCACGCCGCCGAACGCACGGGCATTGGCTCGGATCTTCTGAAGCAGATGCTGCCGGTGGTGGCGGCGATGGCGATGGGGGCGTTGAGCAAGCAGGCGGGCGGCAATGCGATGGCGGCGTCGGCGCCTCAGGGCGGCGGCGGCATTCTGGACATGATCACGCCGCTGCTGGACCAGGATCGCGACGGCTCGGCGGCCGATGACGTGTTGGGCTTCGTGTCGAAGATGTTCCTGAAGTAGGCGCGTATGAATCGCAGGGGCGGATTCCGGCTGCTGCCGATTGTGCTGTTCGGGCTGTACCTCGGCTACTACTTCATCGCCAATCGTGAAGAGGTGCCGCTGACGGGGCGGAAGCAACTGGTGGACATCAGCCGCGAGCAGGAAGCGTCGCTGGGGTTGTCGAGCTACCGGCAGATTCTGCGGCAGTCTGCAGTGGTGCGTTCGGGGCCGGAGGCGGCGCTGGTGAAGTCGATCGGGCAACGCATTGCGAAGGTGAGCGAGGACCCGGGGTTTGAGTGGCAGTATGAGCTGATCGACGACAACCAGGCCAATGCGTTTTGCCTGCCGGGCGGGAAGGTGGCGGTGTACACGGGCATCCTGCCGATCACGCAGAACGAGAACGGGCTGGCCGCGGTGATGGGGCACGAGATTGCGCACGCGATTGCGCGGCACGGGGCGGAGCGGATGGCGCACCAGAAGCTGGTGCAGATTGGGGCGATGGCGACCTCAGTGGCCGTGGGCGAGATGGAACCGCGGCAGCGGCAGTTGGTGTTGGGGGCGCTGGGCGTGGGGGCGCAGTTCGGCATTCTGCTGCCGTTTTCGCGCGAGCATGAGAGCGAGGCGGATTACATGGGGCTGATCTACGTGGCGCGGGCGTGCTTTGATCCACGGGAGGCGCCGAAGCTGTGGGTGCGGATGGGGGAGGCGAGCAAAGGCGCGCCGAGCGAGTTCATGTCGACGCACCCCTCGCACGAGACACGCATCCGGCAGTTCCAGGAGTGGATGCCGGAGGCGCTGAAGGTGCGGGCGGAGAGTTGCGGCGGACGGTAGGGATGCAGAGGCTCGGGGCAGGACTTCTGGCGGCGGCGTTTGGGCTGTGGGGGCAGGCGGCAGAGCTTCCCTACGCCGAGTTCGCCGGGCCGTCGTTCTCCGTGCATGAATTGGCCGAGCGGATGCCGGGTGGGTGTGAGCAGGGCGCGCGGCCGCGGTTCGGGGATCTGAGCTACCCGTTGGGCGAGGACGAGCCTGGATCCGATGGTCGGGTTGCGCTCTCCGGCGGGCGGATGAGCCGGAGCGAGGGGGCGGCGGGCGAGCGGCTGGGGAACCTCACGGTGCGGTTGGCGTCGGCGCACGATTTGCCGGGCGGTGGCGGCCGGACGAGATTCTGGCTGGTGGTGCTGCATGTGGAATCGGTGGGCGGGAGCACGTCGACGAACTACCAGGCGCAGGTGATGCGGTGCCGGGCGGGGGTGTTGGAAGAGGTGCAGCGGGTTGTTTGGGAGGCGCGGGTGCCGGAAGGTCGCGCGGCGCCGGTGGTGGCCGGGGACGGCGGGCTGCGGTTTACCACCTCGCATTATCTGCCGGGTGATGCTCATTGCTGCGTGTCGGCGGTGGATGAGGTGAGCCTGCGGTGGGAGGGGCGGCGGTATGGGAAGGCGAGGGTGCGGTCGAGGCGGATTCGGGGCGGCGAAACACCTTAGATTCCTGCTAAAATAGAGGATTCACCGGCCTGTCGGAGAGGCCGCATTCCTCCCCTGGCGTGCTTTCCGAAGGGCCGAATCCGAAGGAGTCCATTTGGCTGAGCAAGATCCTCCCGTGCCGCCTGGAAATGGCGGGTTGCTACCGCTAGGTCCTGACGCGAAGAACATCGTCCCGATCAATATCGAAGACGAGATGCGGCGGTCGTATATCGATTACGCGATGAGCGTGATCGTGAGCCGCGCGCTGCCCGATGTGCGCGACGGATTGAAGCCCGTGCACCGGCGCATTCTCTATGCGATGGACGAGATGGGGCTGGCGCCGAACAAGCCGACGCGCAAGTGCGCCAAGATTGTCGGCGAGGTGATGGGCAACTATCACCCGCACGGCGACTCGGCGATTTACGACACGCTGGTCCGATTAGCGCAGCCGTTTTCGATGCGCTATCCGCTGATTGACGGGCAGGGGAACTTCGGATCGATTGACGGCGATCCGCCGGCGGCGATGCGGTATACCGAAGCGCGGCTGGCGAAGATTTCGGCGGCGCTGCTGGACGATCTGGATAAAGAGACGGTGGATTTCCGGCCCAACTACGACGAATCGTCGCGGGAGCCGGAGGTGTTGCCGACGCGGCTGCCAAACCTGCTGCTGAACGGCGCCGAGGGCATCGCGGTGGGCATGGCGACGCGCATTCCGCCGCACAACCTGACCGAGATCGTCAACGCGACCATCGAGCTGGTGAACAACCCGAAGGCGACGCTGGCCGACATGATGAAGCACGTGCAGGGGCCTGACTTCCCCGGCGGCGGTTTCATTCTGGGGCGCGAGGGCATTTTCAACGCCTATTCCACCGGGCGCGGCTCGGTGAAGATGCGGGCCAAGGCGGCCACGGAGAAGTCAGGCAAAGACCGCGAAGCGATCATCGTGAACGAGATTCCGTTCCAGGTGAACAAGTCGCGGCTGATCCAGCAGATCGCCGAGCTGGTGGGCGACAAGAAGCTGGAAGGGATTTCCGATGTGCGCGACGAGAGCGACCGCGACGGCATGCGGATCGTGATCGAGCTGAAGCGCGGTGAGAACGCCGAAGTGGTGCTGAACAATCTGTTCAAGCAGACACAGATGCAGATGAACTTCGGCATCATCATGCTGTCGATCGTCAACGGCCAGCCGAGGGAGCTGGGGCTGGTCGACATGTTGAAGCGGTTCATCGACCACCGCATCGAGGTTGTTCGCAGGCGCACGGATTACCTGTTGCGCAAGGCGCGCGAGCGCGAGCATTTGTTGCTGGGTTTCCAGCGGGCGTTGCGGAACATCGACCAGGTGATCGCGTTGATCCGGGCATCGAAGACGCCGCGCGAGGCGCGCGATTCGTTGATGGAGTTCATCACGCCGGAAGAGGCTGCCGAGTACGCGAAGCTAGTCGGAGCCGATCCGCGCGGGCCGCGGTTCAGCGAGAGGCAGGCGCAGGCGATCATCGAGCTGCAACTGCAACGGCTGACCGGCATGGAGCAGCAGAAGATCCTCGACGAGCTGGCCGACATTCAGGCGCGGATCGCGGAGTACATGGAGATTCTCGATTCGGACCAGGCCGTGCGCCGCGTGATCGTGGAGGAGTTGAAAGAGGTCCGCAAGCTGTTCGGCGACGAGCGGCGGACGCAGATTGTCGAGGACCCGGGCGAGATCATGCTCGAGGACCTGGTGCAGGAAGAGGACGTCGCGATCACGGTGACGCGCGGCGGCTATCTGAAGCGCACGGCGGTGGACACCTACCGGCGGCAGTCACGCGGAGGCAAGGGCCGGATTGGCATGGGCACGCGTTCGGAAGACGTGGTGGAGCACCTGCTGATCGGCTCGACGCACGCCTATATCATGACGTTCACCTCGAAAGGGCGCGTGTATTGGACGAAGGCCTACACGGTTCCCGACGCGGGCACGACGGGCAAAGGCAAGAATGTGAACGGCCTGATCAACCTGCAAGCCGATGAGACGCCGAAGGCGTTCCTGATGACGAAGGACTTCCCGGAGGGCATCTACGTGGTGATGATCACGCGCAACGGCGTGATCAAGAAGTGCGCGCTGTCGGAGTTCGACAATCCACGTTCGGTGGGCATCATCGCGTTGTCGGTGGACGACGGCGATGAGCTGATTTCGGCGCAGTTGTCCACGGGTTCGCAGGAGGTGTTCATCGCGACGCGGGAAGGCATGTCGATCCGTTTCCACGAAGAAGATGTGAGGCCCATGGGGAGGGCCGCGCGAGGCGTGCGGGGGATTTCGCTTTCGGCGAAAGACCACGTGGTGTCGACCGAGATTGTGGACCAGGAGGATCTGGTTCTGTCCATCTCGGAGCTGGGCTACGGCAAGCGCACCCCGGTGGGCAGCTACCGGCTGCAGACGCGCGGCGGCAAGGGCGTCATCAACATGAAGACGACCAAGAAGACCGGCAGCGTGGTGGCCGTGCTGCGTGTGAAAGAGACGACCGACCTGATGATCATCACCAAGGACGGCAAGATCATCCGCATCGAATCGGACAACATCCGGCAGGCGGGGCGCTCCACGCAGGGCGTACGGCTGGTACGGATGGATGACGGCGACGCGGTGGCGGCGGCGAGCCTGGTGCCGGAAGCCGAGGTGGAGGGCGAGGACGGGCAGGCCGACCTGGAACTGCAGTAAGCACTGAGCAAAGGGCGCGGGAGAGCAGATCGCTCTCCCGCGCCCTTTGCTTTTGTCCTTGGTTGCTTTATCCCTTCACCACAAACGGCGCGATGGCCTCTTCGTCGAGATCGACGCCGAGGCCGGGGGCGTCGGGGATGGCGACGTAGCCATCGACGGCGCGGAGCTTTTGCTTGGTGATCGATTCGCGGAGGTTGGTTTCTTCTTCAGCTACGAACTCAAGGATGAGGGCGTTGGGGATGCTGGCCAGGAAGTGGAGCGCGGCGGCGACGTTGATGTAGGTGGTGAAGCCGTGGTTGGCGACGGGGAGGCCGCGGTCCCAGGCGAGGGCGGCGATTTTGATGGCTTCGGTGAAGCCGCCGCAGCGGGTGAGGTCGACCTGGATGAGGTCGACGCGGCCGCGGTCCATGAGTTCAACGAAGGTGGCGCGGGAGGACTCTTCTTCTCCGGCGGCGATGCGGATGTCGGTGGCGGCGGAGAGCTTGGCGTAGCCCTCGTAGTCATCGGGGCGGAGGGGTTCTTCGAGCCAGAAGGGGTGGTACTGTTCGAAGGCGCGGGCGCGCTGGATGGCGGTTTTGGCGTCCCAAACGAGGCCGGCGTCGATCATGAGATCGTTCGATTCGCCGAGGCCGCGGCGGGCTTCGCGGACGAGGGCGATGTCGGTGGCTTCGTCGCGGCCCATGGGGTCCCAGCCGAATTTGACGGCGGTGAAGCCCTGGTCGCGGTAGCGGCCGGCGAGATCGTAGGTGGCCTCGGGGGTGGGGCCCCAGAGGGAGGAGGCGTAGCAGCGGATTTTGTCGCAGAAGCCGCCGCCGAGGAGCTTCCACACGGGCATGCCGAGGGCTTTGCCTTTGATGTCCCAGAGGGCCATGTCGATGCCGGAGATGGCGTGGAAGCCGACACCGCGGCGGCCTCCATAGATGTTGCCGCGATACATTTTGTGCCACAGCTTTTCGGTCTCGAAGGGGTCTTCGCCGACGACGAGTTGGCCGAGGCCGCAGGCGGTGGTGTGGGAGAAGGGACCGTCGATGGCGGCCTTAGCGGCGAGGGGTGCGGAGTCGACCTCGCCGATACCGGTGATGCCGGCGTCGGTGTGAACGCGTACAATCAGAGCGTCCTGTCCTGAATCGCATTGGAATTTCACGTCAGGCTGGCGAAGGTAGATGGTTTCCACTTGGGTGATTTTCATGGCGAAGCCGGACATGCTATCACAAAGCGCCGAATCGGCAGTTGGCGGCGACATGGCGGCGACATGGCGGCGATGATAGCGGCGATCTGGCCGATATATTCTGAAGAGTCCCATTGTCCGAATGCGTCACTTGGATCTGAAGTACGCGCCCAGGGCACTAGCTGAGTTGGCAGCCGGAGCCCAACCCGTACGGCGAATGCGCGCGGGGGTGATGGGGGCGTACGTGGGGTTGTTGCTGTTGGGTGCGGGCGAGGTGTGCGCGCAGCGCTATCCGGTGCAATATTACGGGCAGGCCGAGGGGTTGAAGAACCTGTCGGTGCAGGACATTGTGCAGGACCACGAGGGTTTTTTGTGGTTGGGGACCGAGAACGGGGTATTCCGGTTTGACGGAAGCCGGTTCCGCGAGTATGGGCTGGCGGAGGGATTGCCCTCGAACACTGTCTTTCAATTGTGCGTGGCGCCGGACGGGCGGTTGTGGGCGGCGACCCCAGGGGGGCTGGCGTATTTGAACCGCGAGCGGTTCCAGGCGGTGGCCCTGCCTGAGGGCATGGATGTGGAGCAGGGCCGAGTGATGAGCTGTCCGTCGGCGTCGAGGGTGAACGTGGCGACCAAGAGGGGACTGGTGGAGTTGGTGGGGACGGGGGGAGCCTTCCGGGGACGCGTGGTGGGTACGGGGGCGGCGGCGCGGGAGACGGCGCGAGGGCCGTGGACGAGCGCGGACGGCGCGGTTTGGTATGGGTGTGGAGTGGAACTGTGCCGGTGGGATGCGGAGCGTGGGGTTCTGGATGTGCCAGGACGGGGCTGGAAGCTGCCGCCGGGGCCGTGGAACTCCGTTGCGGGGGATCCAGAGGGGCAGCTTTGGCTGCGCAGCCGGACGGGTCTGGTGGTGGTGACGCCGGAGACGGGGCAGTGGGTGGATCGCAGCCGGGGATTGCCCGTGTCGACGACAAACGGGGGCGTCCAGTGGGTGGAGCGGCTGGGCATTGCGGTGGCGACCGATGCGGGGGGGGCGATTTGGCGCAAGGATCACTGGGCGGTGTATGGGGAGGCGTGGGGGATTGAGGGAGGGCTGGGAACGACGATCATCCGGGATCGCGATGGCATCCTGTGGTTTGGCCTGGCCGGGGGGGGACTGGCGCGCCTCAAGGGCTACGGGCAGTGGACGCATTACACGACTAAGGACGGCATGCGGAGCCAGGTGGTGTGGGCGATCGCGCGGTCGCCGCGGGGAGACCTTTGGCTGGCCACGGGGAATGGGGTTCACCGCATGAGGGAGATCGCGGACCGGCGGGTGCGGATGATGGTTTACGGCAAGCGTGAGGGGTTGACCGAGGACCAGGCGCGGGGTGTGGAGCGGGTTTTTCGTGGGTGGAGTGGCGCGGTTGGATCCGCGGACGGGCGGGGTGCGGCGATATGGGGTGGCCGAGGGATTGAACGATGGGGGCGTGCAAGGGATGGGCACGGACGTGGAGGGATATGTGTGGGCGGCGACGAAGCGAGGGGTGTACCGCATTCATGGGGTGAAGGGAAGGCGCTGGGAGCGGGTGGAGATTGCGGGTCTGCCGGCGGATGTGAGGAGCCTGAGTGTGGTCGCCGATGCGGAGGGGGCGATGTGGGTGGCCACGCGGCATGGGCTGGCGCGGCGGAAGAACGGAAGCTGGCGCGTGTTGGGGCGGCGCGAGGGGTTGTCGTCGAACATTGTGGGATCGATTGCGATGGGGCGGGATGGGGCCTATTGGATTGGGTACCGGGAGGCGGTGGGGTTGACGAAGCTGAGCTTTGATGAGCAGGACCGGCCAGTGACGGAACACTTCACGACGCGGGACGGGCTGGCGTCCGACTATGCGATGTTCACGGGCGTGGACACGGAGGGGCGCATCTGGTATGGAAGCGACAACGGGGTGGACGTGTATGACGGGGAGCGCTGGACGCACCATGGGGTGGGCGATGGGCTGGTGTGGGACGACACCAACGGGAACGCATTCTGGGCCGACGCTGACCGGACGGTATGGGTGGGGACGAGCAAGGGGCTGGCGTCGTTCTTTCCGCACCGTACGAAGGTGCAGCCGCCGCGGGCGCTGATTCACGATGTCTCGCATGGCGCGCGGAGGTGGCAGGCGGGGTTTGAGGGGTTGCAACTGGCGCCGGGGCCTTTGTCGATCGAGTATTCGGCGATTGCGTTTGAGAACCCGGGGGCGGTGCGGTTTGCCTACCGCATGCAGGGGCTGCCGTCGGCGCAGTGGGAAGAGACCGGCGAGCAGGTGCTGCGCTATCCGAGCCTGCCGCCGGGCGAGTATGTGTTTGAGGTCAAGGCGAAGAACGCGCGGGGCCTGTGGAGCGTCGAGCCGGCGCGGTTCCGCTTTTCGGTGCTGCCTGCGTGGTGGCAGACGGGCTGGTTTGCCATCGCCGTGGGGTTGTTGCTGGGGGCTTTGGTGTGGATGGCGCACTGGTGGAGCATGACGGCGCTGCGGCGGGCGCGGATGCGGCTGCAGGCGGCGGTAACCGAGCGGACGGCGGAACTGGAGGCGGCCAAGCAGAGAGCGGAGGCGGCCAATGAAGCCAAGTCGTGGTTCCTGGCGCACATGAGCCATGAGATCCGGACGCCGCTGAACGGGATTCTCGGCATGACGCAGTTGCTGCTGGGCACGCGGGTGGACAAGGAACAGGGCGAGCTTCTGCAATTGAGCAAGGTCTCGGCCGAGGGGCTATTGGGGGTGATCAACGACGTGTTGGACTTCTCCAAGGTGGAAGCGGGCAAGATCGAGCTCGAACCGGCGACGTGCGCCATCCGGGAGGTGGCCGAGAGCCCGGTGAGGGCGCTGCGGGCGGTGGCGGCGCAGAAGGGGTTGAAGGTGGAGTTCGCGGTGGCCGCCGATGTGCCGGAGTATGTGATGGCGGATGCGGGAAGGGTGAGGCAGATTCTGCTCAACCTGGTGGGCAACGCGATCAAGTTCACCGAGGCGGGAAGGGTGGAGTTGCGTGTCAGTGTGGCGGGCATGAGGACGGCGGGGGAGGCGGTGGAGGCGGAGATCGAGTTTGCCGTCGCCGACACGGGGATCGGGATCTCGGCGGAGCAGGCCGAGACGATCTTCGAGGCGTTCACGCAGGCCGACAAACGGATGGCGCGCAGGTTTGGAGGAACGGGATTGGGGTTGAGCATTTCGCGCAAGCTGGCGGAGATGATGGGGGGCGGCATCACGGTGGAATCGCAATTGGGCGCGGGGAGCACGTTCCGGTTGCGCGCGCCGTTTCTTGTGGCGGCGGCTCCGGGCAAGGGCGAGGGGGTGTGGGCCCCGCGCCGCGAGGAGGCACGGGAGAGGCCGTTGCGGGTGCTGGTGGCCGAAGATAACGCGATCAACCAGGTGCTGGCCAAGCGCATGCTGGAGAGGCGAGGGCACATGGTGGATGTGGCCGGCAACGGGCGGGCGGCGGTGGAGGCGGTGACGCGGGAGCGCTACGACCTGGTGTTGATGGATGTGCAGATGCCGGAGATGGATGGCTTTGAGGCGACGCGCGAAATCCGGCGCCTGGAGGCGGCGGCGAATGGCGGCAAGCGGCTGCCGATTGTGGCCATGACGGCCAATGCGATGGAGGGCGACCGCGAGCAATGCCTGGCCCAAGGCATGGACGCCTACCTGCCGAAGCCGGTGATGGTGGAGGCGCTGGTGGCGATGCTGGCCGAGGTGAACAAGGGGCAGGGCGAGGGGGCGCCGGCCGGCGAGGTCCCATGGAGGGCGCTACAGGGCGACTGAGCTATCGCTCGGCGATCCAGGCGAGGAACATGCCGTCGGGTTCGACGTCTTCCCAATAGGAGAGGAACTGCGAGCGCACGAGGCGGCAGTGGCGGGCGAGCAACTGTTCCAACTCCTCGCGGCCGAACCAGCGTTCCCATTCGGGTGTTTTCAGTTTGCCCCAGTGGGCCTTGTTCTTATCGATGATGACGATGCGGCCGCCGGGGCGGACGATGCGGCAGATGTGGGCCACGGCGGCGGGGATATCGACGGCGTGCTCGAGCGACTCGGTGGCATAGGCGGCATCGAAGCAGGAGTCGCGAAAAGGAAGAGCGGTCATGGAAGCGGCGCACGGGGCCAGGGGCGGACCGGCGTGGGCGAGCATGTTGAGCGAGACGTCGGAGCAGACCAGGCGGGAGCCGGGAAGTTCGCCGGCCAGGACGCGGGCAAAGCGGCCCTTGCCGCAGCCGATGTCGGCGATGAGGGGCCGGGGGAGGGCGGAGAACTCCCGAACCAGCAGGCGCACATGTTCGATGCGCGGGTCGATGGTGGAAGGGAAGTGTTCCTCGTCGTGGGCGGCGTCTTCAAAAGAAGCGCGGATGCGGCGCTCCAACTCAGGCGAAAGCGGCGAGGGCGCGGCCGTGGTGGCCGCGCCCCGATTGCGCCATTTTTGGATGAGGGTGTGAAGCAGCGCCACCTGAATCCTCAGGCCTTGGTGAGGAAGATGGGCAGGCCGAGTTTGTGATCGTAGGTGGGGCGGTAGCGCTCGGTGTTGTACATGGTGTCCACGTCGACCTTGCGGGGGCCGAGGCGCGGATCGGGGATGGGCGACAGGGTGTAGCAGCCGTTGACGATGGCTGTCATGATGCCGGACTTGCCCTCGACGATGCAGTCAAAGGCCATGCCGGCGAAGGTGGAGGCGACCATCTTGTCGACGAAGTCGGCTTCACCGGAGCGGAGGTCGTAGGTGAGATCACTGACGATGGTCTCCTCGCCGGTGGAGGATTTGAGTTTGTCGGAGAAGGCTTCGCCGACATTCATCTTTTTGCGGTGGCCGTAGGCGTCTTCGGCGCCGTAGTGCAGCACCTCGTAGCCCTGCCATTCGGCGCCTTCGCTGAGGACGACGAGCGAGTAGTTGGAGGGGTTGTTGCGCTTGTCGTTGACGAGCAGGTCAATCATCTTTTCGAGATCGAACTGGTATTCCGGAATGGCGCAGCGGACGCTGGTGACAAAGGCCGTATAGAGCGAGGTGTAGCCGGCGTCGCGGCCGAAGACGCGGAAGACGCCGATGCGTTCGTGGGAGCCGACGGTGGAGCGCTGGCGGTTGATGGCATCCATGGCGCGCGTGATGGCGGTGGAAAAACCGATGCAGTATTCGGTGTTGCGGACGTCGTTGTCCATCGTTTTCGGGATGGCGACGACGGGTACGCCGGCGTTGTTCAAATGGGCGGCGTAGGAGAGGGTATCATCGCCGCCGATGGCGACGAGGTAGTCGACGTTGAGTTCCTTGAGGTTCTTCTTCACCTGGTCGGTGACGTCGTAGGTGACGCTCTTCTTGCCGTCCTTTTCGGTCTCCTTCCAGGGGAACTGCTGGCCCTGGAGGAACGACGGAAGAGACTTCATCTTGACGGGGTTGGTGCGTGAGGAATGGAGGAAGGTGCCGCCGGTGCGGTCGATGGTGCGTGTGTTCTCGCGCGTCAACCCCAGCACGTAGCGGCTGCGGGAGCCGGGGTCGGCCAGATTGACGTGGGTGAGGCCTTCCCAGCCGCGGCGGATGCCGGTGACTTCGAAGCCTGCTTCGGTGGCGCGGTAGGTGACGCCTTTGATGACGGAGTTGAGGCCTGGGACGTCGCCTCCGCCGGTGAGGATGCCGATGCGTTTTGCCATGATGACTCCTGAGTGTGGCCCTGAAAAAATGGGCGGAATGAAACTTTTAGTTTAGCAGGGCGGGGGCGCGTGAACCGGCTCCTGCGCGATCCTATTCCCATGCACTACCGAACAGGAAACGATCTGGACCTGGACCAGGTGATTGAGCTCTATGTGGCCTCGACGTTGGGCGAGCGGCGACCGGTGGAGGAGCGGGAGCGGATGAAGGCGATGCTCGAAAGCGCCAACCTGGTGATCACGGCCTGGGACGGCGAGCAACTGGTGGGCATCGCGCGGTCGTTGACCGACGGCGTGTACTGCACCTATCTCTCCGACCTGGCCGTGCGGCTGTCGCATCAAAAGAGCGGCATCGGCATGGAGTTGATGCGGCGGACGCAGGAGGCGGCGCCGCGGGCGATGCTGATTCTGCTGGCCGCGCCGAAGGCGGTGGATTACTACCCGCGCGTCGGGTTCACGCGCCATGAGAGCTGCTGGATTGTGCGGCCGGGCGAGGTGATCGGCAGGGCGCAGGGATAAGCGGGCAGGAAAAGTTGACACTTCCCGGCGGCGGCCCGCGCTGATCGAGTCGAGAGGCAGGGATGAGACAACTGGCGACGTTGGTGGCACTGTGTGTGGTGGCGGGCGGGTGTTCGCGGCAAGGGGGCCGTGGCGGGGAGGGCGAGGTTAGGGGCGTGCCGGTAGAGGCGGCGAGTCCGCGGCCGGAAGGCATGCCCGCGGGTCTGCCTACCGCAGGGCCGCCGGCGAACTATCAGCTCACGCAGATGCCGGGCGGGGAGGGACGCATTCTGCGGGCGTCGTTCTCAGGCAACGCGCGCAGCGCACAGGTGGCGTTGCAGGGGTTTCTCACCGACCTGGGAAGCAGCTATTTTTCCGGCAAGCCGCGCGTCCAGGCAGCGCTGGCGAGCGCCGACGATCAACGGGCGCAGGCGCTGTTTGCAGCATCGTTGGGCGGTGCGGCGGCGGCCGGATTGATGATGGTGGAGTTGCAAGGCGGCGCGGGGCGGGTGACGGTGCTGGTGGACGCGGCGGAGCGGTTCCGGGCGAGCCTGCCGGCGATGGCTCGGCAGGTGGGCGGGGGCTCGGAGGCAGCGCCGGCGCAGCCGAAGCGGCAGATCCAATGGGTGCAGCATCAGTTTCCCGATGGCAGCGGTTCGATTCAGCTTCCTTCGGACTGGCGGATGATGTCGGCGGCCAAGGGCGCCGTGGATGCGCTGGGTCCCAACGGCGAGGTGGTGGGGCTGGGCGGACCGTACCTGGTGAACACGAACATCTGGTATGCGCAGAGCGGGTATTTGGTGGGCCCCTACATGCGGCCCCTGCAAGCACTGCAGAATCTCTACCCGCAGATGGCGCGGCAGGCGGCGCAGGCGGGCTACCAGAAGCAACTGGTGCGCATCCTGGAGACGCAGGAGACCACCGAGCAGGGTGTGCCGATGGCCTACACGCTCTACGACGGGACGGTGAACGGGCGGGCGTACCGCTGGTATGAGTTGGACATCACACGCATGATCGACCAGTCGATGTGGACGTTCTACGTCTCGCAGGTGGGCGCGCCGGAGGAGATCTTTGCGCGGGAGTTTGAGACGATGATCGCGATCTGGCAGTCGTGGCGGATCAGCGGGCGGTTGATTGCGAGCCGGCTGAGCAGCGCGGTGGAGAGCATGCGGCAGGCGGGCGAGATTTACCGTTCGGCCAACCAGAGCGCGGGGGCCACGTACGATCGAACGAACCGCGCCTGGAGCCTCTACATGCGCGGCAATGAACTGGTGGAACACATGCCGAGCGGTGGGCGGGGCGAGGTGGACCAGAACTACGCGCAGCGGATGGTGGAGCGGCTCAACGAGGCCGAGGGCGGGCAGACGTGGCGCGTGGTGCCGATGCGCGATTACTGAGGCGGCGCGGAGGAGTCCAGCGCGACCTCCAGTTCGAAGAAGCCCTGGCGGGGGCCGGGGATGCCTTCGATGGAGAAGGTGGAGCGGCCCTGTGCGGTAGTGATGACGATGCGGTCGTGCGGGCCGGAGCACGAGGGTGAGCCGCTTGAGCCGGAGGCGCCGCAGACGATCCCGGTGGCGGAGAGAAGTTGGACGGGCAGTTGACGCGGATTGGGCAGCGCGGCTCCGGCGGGCTGGTGAGCGGGCAGGACGATGCGGTAGCGGCCCGCCTCGATTGGGGTGACGCGTGCCTCGGGCGGCGTGCAGAGGTTGCGGTCCGGCAGGCAGCCGTGGGCGGCGAAGGTGACCTGGGAGGTGACCACGGAGAGTGTGGAGTTGGCGGTGGGGCGCCAGTCCCACTCCAGAATGTCGTGGTTGGCCCAGCCGCCGCCGGTGGAGGCGGTGAAGCCGACGTAGGCTTTGCCTTCGGAGTCGAGCACGGGGCGGAGATCGACAACCGAGCTGAGGATGGGGGCGGTGTGGTCATCCAGATAGACGGTGAGGAGGGGCGGTTGAAAGAGAATGCGGGCCTGGTGCTGCTTGCCGTCTTTCAGTTTGAAGGGCAGGTTTTTGGTCAGCGCAAGGCGCTTGGGCGGCCACAGGACGGCTTCGGGGTGGCCGTTCATGGCGACGGTGAGGAAGTTACCTGAAGGGTCGCGGGCCTCGTCGTTCTTGTGGGTATCGAAGAAGATGGCGAGGGTGAAGGGAATGCCAGGATCGGCGCCGCTGTGAATGCCGTCGCCGGAGGCGAAGCCGCCTGCGCCGCCGAAACCGCCCAAGGCCTGGTTGCCGTGATTCTGGATGACGAAGGCGAAGCCGTCGGCGCCTTTGTCGAGACCGCCGGGGTCGGAGATGCGGAAGCGGAAGCGGGTGTCGAAGCCGGCTGCGAAGGGCTCCTTCTCCGGACGCCACATGGCGCCGCCCAAGTCGTTTCTGGCGCGGGTGAGGCGGACGCCGGGGCCGAGTTGGCGCGCATCGCCCACAAGGTTCCATTGGGCATGGCAGGCCAGGGCGAGGGCGGGGGCAAGAAACAAGATCCTCATGTCTGCATCTCTGAACGGTTGATTGGTGTTACGTGTGAGGGTGGTGCGGGGTTTCGGCGGGAGGGGGAAAATTCCACGAATCGCGGGGGGCCAGGGGAGCAGAGGAGATCAATCCAAACTGGTGGAGAAAGTTAGGACCGCTGAGAGTAAGTAGCTTGAGAGTGAGTCTGTTCTGAGCAGGTAGTGAAGGACGGCCAGTAACTGGATGAAGAAAAACACGGCACCAATAGTCCGCACCAAGTGGAATTTCACGCTGGCGCGGGGCCTGGTTCGTGGCGGGAGTGAACCTGTTTAGCCCTTGCTATATCAACAGTTTAGGCCTAGAATGAAGCCGCTTCTGTAGTTCCGCAGGAGAACTTATATGTCCCTACGATTCACGGTGGCAAACGCCCTTCCTTTACTTACTTTTCTCTATACATTCCCGTTACTGGGGACGGCGAAGGTGGAGGCGATTCGGATTCTGAACGCACCGCCGCCGTCCTGCCAGTCGGCGTTCTCCAGTCCGCCTACATCGGTGGCCTACATTGCAACGACGGATGCCAGCGCGTATCTGTGGTTCAGTGTGAGCGGCGTCGCGGTGGGCGACCTGATTCAAATCGAGATGTACCAGCCGGACGGCAAGTACTGGTTCAACGGCAGTGGCGCCTTTGACCCGACGACGGCTTCAGGCAACTACTGTTTCACTTGGCGTTTTGACGTCGCCGGCGCGCTTCCCGCAACGGTGACGGGCAAGTGGAAGGCGCATGCGACGTACAACTCCAACACGTTTTTTGACTTCACCTTTGACATTCTGCCGCCCGGTTCCGGAGGTGGCGGAGGAGGGGGCGGCGGCGGAACGACCGGCACGAATCTGATTCCCGGCGGTAACGCGGAACAGACCACGGCGTTTGAAGGCTGCCGCCCCGCCGCTATCGCCGGGTGGAGCTACACGGGCAACCTGCAGATCTGCAAATACGGCACGTCGGGGATTGTGGCGGCTAGCGACCCTGGGCCGAGCGATCGCGGGCAGTATGTCTATTCGGGCGGCCAGAGCGATGGCACATCGACGGGCACGACGACGATTGATGTGAGTTCGCTGGCGTCGACGATTGACGCGGGTGTGGGGTACACGCTTTCCGGCTGGCTGGGGGGCTTCAGCGGGCAGGATGACAACGCGCTGTTGAAGATCACCTTCCGCAACGCCGGTGGCGGGGCGCTGGGAACGGCGCAGGTCGGTCCGGTGCTGGCCGCTGAGCGCAATGGAGTGACGGGCCTCTTCTCGAAGACCGCCACCGGGCAGGTGCCGGTGGGCACGCGGCGTGTGGAGGTACTGCTGCAGATGTCGCGCACGAGCGGCAGCTGGAACGACGGTTACGCGGATAACCTGTCGTTTGCCATCGGCGGCAGCACGGGCGGAGGCGGCGGGGGGGGAGCCGGCGGGTTGAACCTGGCGGTGAACCAGGTGATCGACGCCAATTGCCCGACGAACAAGGTGATCGTATCGGTCACCGATAGCGCAGGCAACCCGGTGACGGGCCTGACGGCATCCAATTTCACACTGACCGAGAACGGCGAATCGCGGGCGATTACTGTGACGCCGGTAAGTTCGGGGTCGGCGGGCAGCGCCTTGTCACTGGCGCTGGTGGTGGATATCAGCACCTCACTGAGCACCTCGGACCTGGCCAACGAGAAGATCGCGGCCAAGCAGTTGATCAGCCAGTTGGGCGCCAGTGATGCGGCGGCGGTGTTTTCACTGGGCAGCGCGCCGAAGCTGGTGCTGGACTACACGACGAACAAGAGTTCGCTGAACGCGGCCATCGACGGGTTGGCGCTTACCGGCAGCACGGCGCTGTATCAGAGCATCAAGACGGCGGCGCAGAGCCTGATGGCGCGGTCGGGCCGCAGAGCGATGGTGCTGATGACCGATGGCCAGGACACGATCGGCGGCGCGACGCTGGCCGAGGCGATTGCGGCGGCCAAGGCGGCCAGCGCCCCGGTGTTTACCGTCGGCTTTGGCAGCGGGATCGACACGGCGGAACTGGCGCAGATTGCCCGAGAAACCGGCGGCACCTATTCGCAGGGGACGACCTCGGCGGAGTTGCAGAAGCTGTTGCAGAGCATCGGCGCGGTGATCTCGAGCCAGTATGAGATCACGTATACGGCGACGGGCGCGGTGAACCCGAACGCGATCAAGATTACGGTTTCGCAGGGATCTCTTTCGGCACAGGCAACGACGACGGCCAAGCCGTGCGCCTCGGGCGGCGGAGGTGGCGGTGGCGGAGGCGGCGGTGGCGGTGGCGGCGTGATTGTGACGCCGGGCTGCAACTACTTCATCAACCCGCCGAACCAGACGATCACGGGAACGGGCGGCACGGGCCTGGTGCTGGTGAATACGGCGGCGGCGTGCGCCTGGGGCGTGCGCAGCAATGACACCTGGATCCGCATCGATGCCCCCGCGGGCGGATCGAGTATGGGCAGCGGCGCGGTGAGCTACACCGTTCCGGCCAACCCCAGTCCAACGGCGCGCACGGGCACGATCACGATCGCCAACCAGACGCATACGGTGACGCAGAACCCGGGCGGCGGGGGGGCGGGCTGTTCGTTCACACTCTCACCAACCAGCGCTTCGTTTGCCGCCACAGGCGGCGCGGGCGGCGTGCTGGTGACGGCGACGACGTCGACCTGCCCCTGGACGGCAACGACGACGGCCTCCTGGATCACGATCACGGGCGGCATTCCTGGCACGGGCTCGGGGCGGCTCAACTACAACGTGGCGGCCAACACGGCAACGGCGTCGCGGAGCGGCACGATCACGATCGCCGGTGTGGCGTTCCCAGTGACGCAGACCGGGGCGGCCAGTACGACGGGGCCCTCGATCAGCGGCGTGACGAACGCGGCGAGCAACGTGTCGGCGAACTTCCCCGGCGCGGGCATCGCGCGCGGTTCGTTCTTCTCGCTTTATGGCGGCGGGCTCGGGCCGCAGCAATACCAGGTGAGGACGCAGTTCCCGCTGCTCACCAACATGGGCGGCGTGCGCATTCTGGTGACGCAGGGCAACACGACGGTGGAAGCGGTGCTGTACTTCGTTTCGGCGACGCAGATCAACGCCATTCTGCCTTCGAACGCGCCGTTGGGCGACGCCGACATGATTGTGGAGTACCAGGGCGTGCGGAGCCCGGCGATGCGGATCAAGGTGGTCGATCATTACTTCGGCATCTTCACGACCTCGGGCGGACGTGGACCGGGCATCATCCAGAACTACGTCTCGCCGGTGGACCTGCCGTTGAACATGCCGAGTGTTTCGGCGCGGCCGGGACAGGTGGAGATCCTGCTGGGGACGGGCATGGGGCCGATCACGGCTGCTGACAATCAAGCGCCGCCGGTAGGCGACCTGCCAGTGACGGTGGAGGTCTACATCGGAGGCAAGACGGCGAAAAAGCTATACAGCGGACGCGCGCCGGGCATAGCGGGCGTGGATCAGATCAACTTCGAGGTGCCGGCCGATGCGCCGCTGGGCTGCTTCGTGCCGGTGCAGGTGAGGGTAGGCCAGAGCTACTCGAACACGGCGACGATGGCCATCAGCAGCGATGGCTCACCGTGCAAGGACGCGGTGAATCCGTTGAGCAACATCACGACGGGCGGGGGCAAAGTGGGCGTGCTGGCGCTCATCCGGGCCGAGGTGGACGCGGCGATTCAGGCAGGGCAGGCGCCGTTGCAGGCCACTATTGACCTGGGGGCGGCGGCGTTCTATGAAGCCAAGGCGACGGGCGCGCTGGCCTACAACCCGTTGTCGTCGATTCCGCCGCAAGGCTCGTGCGCGGGCACGACGGGATCGCTTGATGTGTCCAGTCTTTTAGGCGTGGGCAGCGGGTCGAGCGGCGTGCCGGACAACCAGTTCCTGGGGCGTGAACTCGACGCGGGCGATCTACTGACGCTGCGCGGTCCGCTGGGTTTGCGCACGATCGAGCATCTCGACACGACGGCGAAGACGGGGCCGTATCTGAGCCTGCTGGGCGGCGCGATTCCCGGCCTCACCGGAGGCGATCCGCTGTTCCTGGATGCGGGCAGCTACACGCTGTCCGGCACGGGCGGCAAGGATGTCGGCGCGTTCTCAGTGACCTACACCCTGCCCCCGGCGGTGACGTGGACAAACAAAGCGCAGATCACACAGATTGACCGCTCCACGGGGCTGACGTTCCGGTGGAGCGGCGGCGATCCGTCGCAGCAGTCGGTGCTGATTGCCGGCGGCGGCACGGACCAGACCACGAAAGCCTCGGGCGGCTTTGTGTGCCTGGCGAGCGTGGCAGGCGGGCAGTTCACGGTTCCGGCCTCGGCGCTGGCCAATGTGCCGGTGACGCGAGCCGGGGCGAGCAGCGATGAGGCGCTGTCGGGCATCGTGTTCGGCACGCTGCCGAATCAGAACCTCACCATGTTCCAGGCCAGCGGCCTGGATGCGGCCATGGTGATTCACGGCAGTTTGAGCGTGAAAACGGTTACGGTGAAGTAGTGAGTTCGGTGAGCCGCCGCCTGACCTGATCAGCCTCGGGCGCATGAGGTGCGTGTTGGAGGAACAGGCGCAGGTTGGCGGCGGCTTCCCGTCGTTGGCCGCGGGATTCGAGGATGGTTGCCAGCAGGTGGTAGCTTTTGGGGAACAGGTGTGCCGGGTCGAGGTCGATGGCGCGGCGGACAGCCTGTTCGGCGGGATCGGCGAGGCCAAGGTTGAAGAGGGCGGCGGCGTTATAGAGGAAGGCCTCGGGGTAGTCGTGCGGGTTGCGGGCGATGACCTGGTCAGTGAGCTGGGCGGATTCCTTCCACTGGCGTTCGCCGGCGGCAAGCATCGCGAGGTGGACGGTGGGCCGCAGGTACTGGGGATCGGACTCGTTGGCTTTGTTGTAGGCGGCGCGGGCTTCGGCGTTGAGCATGAGGCGATTGAGCACGTCGCCGAGTTCGCACCAGGCTTCGGCATATTTGGGATGCAACCGGGTGGCTGTTTCCAGATCCTTGCGCGCGTCTTTGAGTTTGCCTCGCCGCACCTGATCGCGGCCCCGCTCGAAGGCCTTGCGGGCTTTGTCGGGCGCATAGAGACTGGTGGCTGAGTAGGCTTCGCCGCTGACGCCGGCGCGGGGGCGGAGGATGATGACGCCGAGGTCCTTTTCCATGCCGCCGGGGCTGCCGAGGGGGACGAACGCCGGCTGGTGGCCGGTGAGCGAGATGCGCAGGAAGCAGGGCGCATTGGGAGAGCCGCCGGTGAGCAAAGAACCGGAACTCGTAATGGCGATGTGGAAATCGTCCTTGGCGAAAACGGACTGCTGGCGACTTCCGGCGCAGAGCGCCTCGACCAGGGCAGGGGCGGAGAGCGCGCCGCCGGCGGCGCTGGTGACGCGGCCGCGGATGAGCGTCATGCGCTGCATCACTTCGAACGCGTTGCGGGTGTGGAGGTCGTTGGGGTCGCTGCGGTTAACAGGGTCGTACGTGTGATTGGGGTCTGGTGGCGGGGGCTTCTGTTCCTGCGAAGGAGGCGAGGCGGGAGTCTGCGCGGGGTCCTGGAGCATTGCGAGCAGCAGCAGGGCGAAGTGCATGGCGCTCTGATTCTACCGGATGGCCCGCCTTGTGGCGCGCGCGTGCCGGGAGCCGCTACACTCGGCTTGTAGGCACCTGGATTATGAAGATACGCATTCTCACCCTTGCCCTTTTGACAGCGGCCGTCTGGCGGCCAGCGCTGCCGGCTTCGGGCGAGCCCTGGACGGCGAAGGAACTGCTGCCGCCGTCGCAGTTGGCGCAGCGGCTGAAGGGCGGTGAGAAGCCGCTGATCCTATATGTGGGGCCGAACTACCTGTATCGCGCCAAGCATATCGCCGGGGCGGTTGACGCCGGCATGGCGGCCAAGCCGGAGGGCATTCAAAGCCTGCTGGCGTTGGTGAAGGGCAAGGCGCCGGGCACGGAGATCATCTTCTATTGCGGCTGCTGCCCAATGAACGTGTGCCCGAACATCCGGCCGGCCATCAAAGCGCTCAAGGGCGCGGGCTTCACCAACATCAAGTTGCTGGAGTTGCCGACGCGGCTGGCCGACGATTGGACGTCGAAGGGCTACCCGTCAGAGACATCGCGTTAGGGCGCGACGAGGGGCACGTTTAGATCTCAGTCGAGGCCGTGAGCGGCCGCTGGCGGATCTCCATGCAACCGCGTCCGGTGGGCAGGACCTTGCCCGGATTCAGATTGCAATAGGGATCGAAGAGACGTTTGATCGAGGCGATGAGGTCGAGCGAATCGGGCGGGAACTGGTGGGCCATCAGCTCCATCTTCTCCATGCCCACGCCGTGTTCACCGGTGATGGAGCCGCCGGCGGAGATGCAGAAATCGAGGATGTCTTCACCGGCGTGCTGCGCCTTTTCGAGGTCGCCCGGCTTGCGCATATCGAAGAGGATGATGGGGTGGAGGTTGCCATCGCCGGCGTGGAAGATGTTGGAGATGGTGAGGCCGTATTTGTTGGCCGTCTGGCGGATGAAGTCGAGCGCGGCGGGGATCTTGGTGCGCGGCACGACGCCGTCCTGCACGTAGTAAAACGGGCTGACGCGGCCAACGGCGCCGAAGGCGTTCTTGCGGCCCTTCCAGAGCAGGTCGCGCTCTTCGGCCGAGCGGGCGATGCGGAACTCGCGCGCGCCGCATGAGGCGCAGACTTCGCGGATCTGTTCGGCTTGTTCGTCCACCTGTTCGCGCAGGCCCTCCAATTCGATGAGCAGCACGGCCTCGGCATCCATGGGGAAGCCGGCGTGCGTGGCTTCTTCGACCATGCGCAGCATGACGCCATCGAGCATTTCGACGGCAACGGGCGTGATGGACTTGGCGGTGATGCCAGAGACAGTGCGGCCGCAATCGATGGCCGAGTCGAAGATGACGAGGATGGTCTTGATGGCCTCGGGGGCGCGCATGAGGCGCACGGTGACCTCGGTGATGAGGGCCATGGTGCCTTCCGAACCGGTGAAGAGGCCGGTGAGGTCGTAGCCCGGCGCGTCGGTCGCTTTGCCGCCGGCGCGCACGATGGAGCCGTCGGCGAGGACCATTTCGACCCCGGTGACGTGGTTGGTGGTGACGCCGTAGGCGAGGGTGTGCGGACCGCCGGCGTTTTCGGCGACGTTGCCGCCGATGGTGCAGGCGCGCTGCGAGGAGGGATCGGGCGCGTAGAAGAACTTGTCGCGGGCCACGGCGAGCGACATTTCGAGATTGACCACGCCGGGCTGGACACGCATGCGCTCGTTGGGCAGGTCGATTTCGAGGATGCGGTTCATGCGCGAGAAGGCGATGGTGAGGCCGCCGCGACGGGGAATGGCGCCACCGGAAAGGCCGGTGCCGGCGCCACGACCGGTGAGCGGCAGTTCATGGCGGATGGCGGTGCTCACCAGTTGGGCCACCTGGTCGGTGTTGGCCGGGAAGACGACCATCTCCGGGCGCGCCTTGTCGACGCCGCCGTCGTACTCATAGAGGACGAGGTCCTCGGGGCGCGTCAGGGCGTGGCGCGGACCGACGATCGCGGCGAGTTCGTTGCGCGCGGCGTCGGAGAGTGTCGGGGCAGGAGTGGTGGTAGCAGCCACGAGGGGATTGTAGCAAGGCGGCTGATCCCGTACGCGCGCAAGCGTCGCGATCAGAGTCAGGAATGCAGATATGGCAAGCATCAAAAAATCGGTCGGCAAATACGGGACGAATAACTCCGCGGATGTCGTGGTGGTCCAGACGCTTCTGAACAAATTCATCACGGCCAAGGTGCTCGAAATCGACGTGCTGGTGGTGGATGGCGATTGCGGCTCGAAGACCAAAGGCGCGATTGACCTGTTCCAGCGGCTGAAGTTCGGCTGGATGAACCCGGACGGACGGGTGGACGCGGTGGGGCAGACCATCGACGCGCTGAACGGACCCACCTGGCAATCGATGAAGGGCGATCCGCTGGATGAGTTGCGGATGGCGATTGTCGAAGTGCTGGAGAGCCCGCAGATCAACGCGATTGACTTCAGGCTGAACAGCAAGCGGTACCAGCCGGGCGATTTCAAGCCGATCAAGGAGTTCATCCGCGACCGCAAGATCGAGCTCGACTGGAACCCTGGGGCGGGCGACAGCGCGGCGTATTTCCATTTGAAGGACAAGTTGGAGACGGGGTTCTTCAAGCCGACCACGTCATTGCAGAAATCGGTGGTGGTGCACGAGGCCGTGCATGCCATCTGCGACAAGCGCGGCTCGGCGATGCCGGTGGAAGAAGGCGAGGCCGTGGGCCACATCGCGCAATGCGTGTACTACCGCAAGCTCACGGGCCGTCACATTCGCGAGGTCACCTATGCGCCCACGGCCGATGTGCTCACCACGGCGGGCAACATCGCCATCGACATTCTGGCCGGACGGAGCATCCAGAGCAGTGACATGACCGAGCTCTATGCCCGCATCAACCGTCTGCCGACGACCACGGCCGGGGCGTGGTTCTTTTACAACGGGATTCCCTAGGGGGGAGCCGCTAGTGTGCGGGCGGCGTGCGTGTGGCGTGCGGGGCGGGGCGTGCAGGCGGCGGGCCGGGCCATGCTACCCTGCGCGCATGCGAATGTTCACAACGGCGGTGGCCGTGCTGATGACAGTGGCGGCGCTTTGCGCGCAAAGCCGCGCGCCGGAGATTGAGTCGATCCAGCGCGAGGAGTTGAAGGCGGATCTGTTCTTCCTGGCCTCCGATGAGATGCGCGGACGGTTGACGAACACGCCGGAATACAGGCTGGCGGCGGAGTGGATTATTTCGCGTTTCCAACGGCTGGGGCTCAAACCCGCGGGCGACAACGGCGAATACTACCAGGAATTCGAGCTTGTGTATGGCAGGCTCGGCGAGGGCAACCAGCTGATAGTGGGCGATGGGGCGTCGCGGCGGACGGCGCGGCTGCTCGAAGAGTTCTACCCGGCTCTGCATTCGGCCAACAGCGAGGTGAAGGGCGGCGTGGTGCTGGCTGGTTTCGGAGTGCATGCTCCTAAACTGGATTGGGACGACTACCGCGGCCTGGACGTAAAGGGCAAGCTGGTGATGGTGTTCGAAGGCGACCCGCAGGAGGGCAATGCACGGAGCGTGTTTGATGGCGTGGTCAGTTCGGAGTATGGCACGCTTTGGCGGAAGCTCCAGATGGCGCAGGAGCAGGGCGCGGCCGGGGTTCTGATCGTGGCCAGCGAGACCGCCGCCGGGCGACGGCGCACCTTTGCCAGCACGGCCGCGGCCGACTGGCCGGCCAAGCCGCCGCGCATTGAGCGCTATGAGCTGGCGAGCCGTGTTCAGCGCATCCGCATTCCCGTGGCGCGCATCTCCGAAGCGCTGGCTGAGCACATCCTAGGCACGCCGGTTGCGCCGCTGCGGGCCAAGGCCGACCAGCAGGGCGGCGGCGCGCAGTTCCCCGCCCCACTGCCGGTGGAGTTGAAGACGGCGGTGACGCGGACGAGCATTGTCGACCGCAACCTGCTGGCGAAGATCGAGGGCGGCGACCCGCGGCGCAAGGGCGAGGCGGTGATCATCTCGGCGCATCACGATCACGATGGGGCCGATGAATCGCAGGTGTTCAACGGCGCCGATGATAACGGCTCGGGCACGGTGGCCGTGCTCGATATTGCCGAAGCTTACGTAGCGGCGGCCAAGAGCGGCAAGCTTCCGGCGCGCACGGTGATCTTTGCCCTCTGGGGTTCGGAGGAACGCGGCCTGCTGGGCTCCTACGCCTGGCTGGAACGCCCGCTGTGGCCGCTGGAGCAGACCGCGGCGGCGCTGAACATGGACATGATCGGTCGGAGCGAGGAGGTGCCCGAAGGTGGCGGGCGGCGCTTCTATGGCCTCAAGCCGCAGCAGGCCTCGGCCAACGCGAACAGCGTCCACGTGATGGGCTATAGCTTCAGCCCGGAGCTGGCGGCGATGGTGAAGCGGGCCAACAGCGAGATCGATCTCACGTTGCGCATGGAGTATGACAACAACCGCGGCAACCTGGTGCGCCGCAGCGATCAATGGCCGTTCCTGCAAAGCGGCATCCCGGCCGTGTTCTTTCACACCGGGTTGCATCCGGACTATCACCGCATGGGCGACCGGCCGGAGAAGATCGAGTACGGCAAGGTGGAGCGGATCGCGCGGCTGGTGTATCAGTCGAGCTGGGATGTGGCCAACGCGGCGGCGAAGCCGAAGGCGGCGGCGCAGCGGGTGATCCCAGCCGAGCAGTGAGGGCCGCGCGAGCGCGCCGTTAGAGAAGCCCGTCGATGAAGCGGGCCAGGTTGGGGTCGGTCCAGTTGGTGCCGCCGATGATCTTCTGCACCACTTTGCCTTCGCGGTTGATCACATAGCTTTCCGGATAGACGTAGGTGCCGAAGGAATCGCTGACCTTGGCTTCCGGATCGCGCGTGGTGAGGAAGGGGATGGAGAAGCGGCGGAGGAAGTTGTCGTAGTTCTTCTGCGACTTGTCGACCGAGACGCCGAGCACGACGACGCCCTTGTCGCGGTACTGGTTGGCGAAGGCGACCAGAGAGGGCGTCTCCTGCACGCAGGGCGGGCACCAGGTGGCCCAGAAGTTGACGATCAGCACCTTGCCGCCGAATTCGGTGGGGGTGATGGTGAGGCCGTTATCGGCGCGCAGGGAGAAGTGGGGTGCCTTGTCGCCGGCGCGGATGACGCGGTCGCGCAGCGAGTCGGCTACGGCGAACGCCAGGGCGCAGACAGAGATCAGGAGGATGGCGAGGAAGATGCGGTCGTTTTTGCCGATGGGCATGGAAGCTATTATTTTAACTGGAATCGAATCGGGATACTGGTCATCTAAATAATTTGGCATTGTATGCTCATCACCCGTAAAGCAGAATTCTCGGCCTCCCACTTCACCGCGCGCCCGGATTGGACGCCGGAGGAGAACGCGCGGGTGTATGGTGACTCGGCCAACCAGCCGGGCCACGGGCACAATTATGAACTCGAAGTGACGCTGCAGGGCGAGCCTCACCCGGTGACGGGCATGGTGATGGATTTGAAGGAGTTGAAGGAGATCTTGCAGCGCGAGGTGATCGCCCCCTTTGACCACCGCCATTTGAACCACGAGGTGGCGCCGTTTGACCGCATCGTGCCAACCACGGAAAACGTGGCGCGCGAAATCTGGAATAGGCTGGCGCCGCATTTCCCAGGCGGCGAGGGTCCGCGCTTGCATAATGTGCGGTTGTGGGAAACGGCCGATGTGTATGTGGACTATGGAGGGGACCAGGCGTGATCCGGCTGACGAAGCGCTACCGGTTCGCGGCGTCTCACCGGCTGCACGCGGCGTCCCTGAGCGACGCGGAGAATCGCGAGTTGTATGGGAAGTGCAACAATCCACATGGCCACGGGCACGACTTCATTCTTGAGGTGCGTGTGCGCGGCCGCATTGACGAGACGACGGGGCTTGCCGTGGACCAGGACCGTTTGGATGCACTGGTAAAGCGGGCCGTGCTGGATGACTTTCATATGAAGGACCTGAACACGCAGGTACCCGTCTTCGCAACCGTCGTGCCCACCTCTGAGAATGTGGCGTTGGAGGCGCGGCGGCGGCTGTGCGGGGCCTGGCAGGATACGTTCGGAGGGCGCGGGCCAGCATTGGAGGCGGTACGCGTTCTTGAAACCAGACGGAACACATTTGAATCATAAGGACGTATATGAGAAAGAATGCCGTGGTGAAGGTGATGACGCCTCAACGTGAACGTGGTTCGATTGCCGAAGCCATGGAAGGCGTGTTGAAAAACCTGGGTGAGGACCCGGCGCGCGAGGGGCTGCTGCGCACACCGGAACGCAGCGAGAAAGCTCTGCGGTTTCTCATGAGCGGCTACACGCAGAATTTGAAGGAGATCGTCAACGGGGCACTGTTTCAGGTGAAGACCGATGAGATGGTGATCGTCAAGGACATCGAATTTTACAGTCTGTGTGAGCACCACATGCTGCCGTTTTTCGGCAAGATGCACGTGGCCTATCTGCCCAACAACCGCGTGATCGGGCTGAGCAAGATCCCGCGCATTGTGGATGTGTTCGCACGCCGCCTGCAGGTGCAGGAGCGGCTGACGCAAGAAGTGGCCGAGGCGCTGGAGGAGATCTGCGAGCCGCGCGGTGTGGCGGTGATCTGCGAGGCGCGCCATTTCTGCATGATGATGCGGGGCGTGGAGAAGCAGAGCAGTTCCACCACGACCAGCGCCATGCGCGGGGCCTTTAAGCGCAACCGTGAGACACGGCAGGAGTTTCTGAGCTTGGTGCAGAAGAGCCTGGGGTAAGCGCGGGCACGGAACACCGCTGAATCGGACGGGATCCACGACCACCCGTCACCCCGCCCGGCTTCGCTACAATGAGGGAAATGCTCTCCACTCTTCGTGAATTCGAGGCTGGGCCCGATCCGTTTGGACGCACGTGGCAGGTGAAGTTTGTGTGGCTGCAGACGGGAATATCCATCCGGCATGCCGACACGGTGGACCTGAAGTTCGTTGTGAGCGACGGCGCCTACTCGGACGAAAAAGTGATCGCACTTCCGCATCCGCTCCTGGTTTCGCTCACGGAAAAGGCGGGGGTGGCGCTGAGCGACCCGCTGTGCCTGAAGGTGGCGGCTGATCACCTGAGGCGGATGATCGAAAGCGGAGAGGACATAGAGAAGCCGCTGGTCACCTTGACGGCAGCCGACATCGAGCGTTCGATGACGGCCACGAACGCCGTGAGCGCCGCCCGGTAAGCGAGACAGGATCGAGGAACAACCTCATGGAAATGATGCGAAAGACGTTACGGCCGCCGCTCAAGCGGACTGTGGAGAGCGCCCCGGAGCGCAAGCCGCAGGGCGACAAGCCCAAGTCGGGGCCGAACGAACACACCAACGCCGAGAACTTCTACTACGCCAAGCAGATTCAGCAGAAGACGCCGATGGTGGTGTTGCTCAAGGGCGGCGAAGAGATCCGCGGCCGCATTGAGTGGTATGACAAGTACGCCATCCGCGTGGCGCGCGAGGAAGAACCGGCTGTGATGGTTTACAAGGCCGGCATTCGCATGATGTACAAGGACGAGAAGTAGCCCGGGCTGCCTCTTAGGACCGCAGGCGCGTCGCCAGCCGGTAGGCGCGCCGTTCGCCCGCCTGTTCAAACCGCCGCCGCTCCTCCTCGCTTTCGGGAGTCACCGCGGGAATGCCCGCGTTCACACCCTTTTCGGTGATGGCGACGAAGGTGAGGTAGGCGGAGCTGACATGCTGCACATCGCCGGTGTGCAGATCCTCGACGAACACCTTGACGCCGATTTCCATCGAACTGCGGAAGACGCGGTTGACGGCGGATTTGAGAATCACCAACTGGCCGATTTTCACGGGGCGCAGGAAGGTGAGCGAGTCGATGGAAGCGGTGACCACGACGCAGCGGGCATGGCGCGCGGCGGAGATGGAAGCGGCCAGGTCGACCCACTGCATGAGCTTGCCTCCAAACAGAGTGCCCAACGGATTGGCATCGTTGGGCAGGGTGAGTTCCGAGTATTCGAAGTAGGATTCGCGGACGGGGCGCGCGGGCAGAGCCGTGCCGGGTGGGGTTGCGGCGGCGGATGGGAGCGTGGGGTCGGAGGAACCGGTCACGCTCCCAGGATAGCCGCCGCCTGCGTTACTTGCTCAGTGTGTAGTTGATGGTGATTTGAGTGATCACCTCGACGGGGTTGCCGTTGAGCAAGGTGGTTTCATACTTCCACTGCTTCACCGCTTCAATGGCCGCGGCGGCCAGTTCAGCGTCGGCGGTGCTGTTGAGCAGATCAAGCGAAGCGATGTCGCCTTCGCGGGTGATGACGGCTCGCAGCAGCACCGGGCCTTCGACGCCACGCGCCTTGGCCGTATCAGGGTAGGCTGGGCGCACCATCTTGCGGACCTTGGCTGCCTGCACATTGCCGCCGACGCGGATGCGTTGCGGTGCGCCCGTGTTCTGCGGCGGCGGAGCCGGTGTGACGCGGGTGCCGACAATCTCCATCATCTCGCTGATCTGGCCGATCCGGAGCACGATATCGAAGGTCGCCGCGTCGCCGCCTTTGAGCCGCAAGGGCTGGCCATCCACATAGAGCGCGAAGCCGCTTTTGCGCACCTGCAGCGTGTACTCGCCGGCGGGCACGGTCTTGAACAGGTAGCTGCCGTCTTCGGCCGAGTAGACGGCCTCCATCTTTCCTGTCTTGGTTTCGGCGAGCGTCACCAGGGCCTTGGGCACGCGCCCGCCACTGGCATCGGCGACTGTGCCCGAAACCATGGCCATACCAGAGTTCTGCGCGGTGAGCCGGGTGACGCCGACCGGAGCGAGCACAGCCAGGGCAGCCAGAGCGGCAGCCGCCGTGGCGGCGCGGGAAAGCGGAGCGCGGCGGCGCGAGCCATCGAGAATGGAGCGCAGGCGCGCTTCCAGTTGAGCGGCCCCGGCCATGGCCACGGTGCCGGCCGCAACGTCGCCGAGCGAGGCGGCGCGGGAGACATCGAGCAGGTGGCCGGCGTATTCGCGGGCGCCGATGCCGGATTCCAGCACCGCGTCGTCGCAGGACTGCTCCATGGCCGCATGCAACCTACCCGCCGCCAGCCAGACCAGCAGGTTCGGCCAATAGAGCGCGCATAACACCTGCGAGCCCAGCCGGAACAGCGCGTCGAAGCGATTCACGTGAACGGACTCGTGGACGAGGGTGGACCGCAGCCGGTCCTCACTCCAGTTGGCCGCTTCGGCCGGCAGCAGCACCGTGTGACGGAAGATGCCCCAGGTAAAGGGGGCGTCGATGTGGCGCGAGAGCAGCACGCGCGCGCCGGGAATGCGAAACGGCGAGGTCTCGGCCTGCGCCGTGCGCCAGGCGATGGCGGCCAGGCCGAGGGCGATGCGAAGCAGTAGCAGCAGGCATCCAGAGGCCCAGAGTGTGAACATCCAGTCGCGCGGCGATTCGGCGGCAGCAGTCACGTCGACCACAATGGGCGCGATCATAGCCGGGGCGTTCACCGAAACCGGCTTGGGCACACTCATCAGGAAGGGCAGCATCGCCAGCACGGCGAACACGCTCAGCCAGAGCAGCCGCTGGAGCGCAGCCGGACGGCGATGAACCAGTACGGCGGCGGTGAAGGCGAGGCCCATGAGGAACAGGGATTGCAGGGCAAGGGTGATCATGACTTCTTCTCCTCTTCTACTGAGTTGGTGGATGCGCCGCGCACGAGCGACTCGAGCCGCTCCAGTTCATTCGACGTGAGCTTGCGGGCGCCGCCGTCCAGCAAGGCGGCCACGGCCAGTTCCACCGAGCCGTCGAAAAATGTCTCCACCATGTGCCGCAGCGCCGAGCGCTTGGCGCGCTCCTTGGCAATCGTCGGCGAATAGACATAGCGAGGTCCGTCCACCTGGTGGCGGACATGGCCCTTTTCCTCAAGCGTGCGCAACATGGCGCGGACGGCGGAGTAGGAGGGCGGATCGGGCATGCCGGCCTGAATGTCGGCCGCCGTGGCTTTGCCATGCTTGAACAGAACGTCCATAATCTGGCGTTCGCGGCGGGAAAGCGGGATGGGGGTTGCGCTGTTCATGCTAGTTTTCTACCACTCTGCTAGAAAAGTAGCACCGGAGTCGAATCGCGTCAAGGGTTTTTTCACGCCCTCGTGCGGGCCTCATCTGCGCTAGCATTTCTGGGAAGGGGAATCCTCACTGTGGCAAACAAGATCATTGCGGTTGTCGGTGCGACTGGTTCGCAAGGCGGCGGTCTGGTGCGCGCCATTTGCGCCGACGCATCGGGCGAATTCAAGGCACGCGCGTTGACACGCGATCCGAATTCGGAGAAGGCGCGGGCGCTGGCCGCGCTGGGCGCCGAAGTGGTGGCCTGCAACGTGGACGATGCGGACTCCGTGCGTTCCGCCTGCGAAGGGGCCCACGGCGTCTACGGGGTCACGTTTTTCTGGGATCACTTTTCACCCGAGCGGGAGAAGGCGCAGGCGGCGGCCATTGCCGGCGCGGCCAAGGCCGCGGGCGCGAGCCACGTCATCTGGTCGACGCTTGAGGACTCGCGGCAGTTCATCCCGCTTGACGACCCGCGAATGCCCACCCTGCAGGGCCGGTACAAGGTGCCGCACTTTGATGCCAAGGCCGAAGCCGACGCCCTGTTCGCCGGCCTGCCGGCCACCTACCTGCTGACGTCCTTCTATTGGGACAACCTGATCATGTTCGGCATGGCGCCGAAGCGGGGCGGGAACGGCAAGCTCGTCTTCATGATGCCGATGGGCGAAGCAAAACTTCCGCAAATTGCCGCCGAAGACATCGGCCGCTGCGCGTACGGCATCTTCCAGCGCGGCGGGGAACTGATTGGCCAGCGCGTCGGCGTCGCCGGCGAACACCTCACCGGCGCTGAGATGGCGGCGAAATTGGGCCAGGCTCTGGGCGAGGAGGTGGCCTACTTCTCACCCTCGTTCGACGCCTACCGCGGCTTCGGGTTTCCCGGCGCCGACGACTTGGGCAACATGTTCCAGTTCAACCATGACTGCGCGGAGGAGTTTTGCGCCGCGCGGAGCCTGGAGTTCTCCCGTTCGGTGAATCCGAGCCTGCAGAGCTTCGACGCGTGGCTGAGCGCGAATAAGAGCCGCATGACGATCGGGTAGTCAGCGCGAGGCCCAGCGCGCCCGCACCAGTCGTGCGGTGTGGAGGATGCCGGCGCGCATGGGGACCCACCAGAGCAGGCATCGCGCCATGAGCGTGCGGACGGGCTCTCGACTGAGCCGGGATGCGGGGAAAGGCTGGCCGGCGACGGGCTCGAACACGTAGATGGCGCTCTCGCCCATGTCGGCGATCCAGAGGGAATCGGAGGGAACCGCGGCGCCCCCGCCCGTGGTGACATCGAGCGGCATACCACGCAAGCCGGTGAGCAGGACGCGGCGGTGGAGGACCAGGCCGGCGCGGTCGAACGTGACCAGAGTGAGGCTGCCATCGAGGCTGATGGCGGCGATGGCAAGGTGGCTGCCGCCGGGGCCAGCGGGCATCCTCGTGAGGCCGTTGGTTGAATCGAGGAAGTGGAGCCCGGGCCTTGCCGCGTAGGCTGCCGGAGCCGGACGCGCCAGGTTCGGATGGCCGAAGAACAATCCAGGGCGGGGAATGAAGTAGAGCGGGTTAGTAAGCGATTCGCCGCCCTCAACTGCCTGGTGGCGATGGCGGGCCGTGTGGCCGCGCGGCCGGCCGCCGTAGGCGGCGTTCGGACCGTTGTCGATGGTCATGATGCCGGCGGGGGTCCACAGCAGATCGTAGGCATTGCGCAGCCCCTCGGCGTGGAGGCGCACGATGCCATTGCCGGGCAGCATGGCCTCGTTGGCGCCGTTGTTGCCGCCAAAAGGATCATTCTGGTCGTGGGCGCCAGGGCGGGCCGGATCGTCGAGCGTCGGCAGGTCGAGCATTGTGTCGCCCAGCCGTTCCAGATCCACGGCGAGGATGGCCGCCGTGAGGGGTGTCTCGCTCATCCCGAGGAAGGCCTCCGACGGCGCTCCCATGTTGGTTGCGCTTCCGATGGACAGATAAAGGGTACGGCCATCCGGTTCGAGCGCGATGCCGTTGGGAGCGTGGTCGTTGCGGGAGCGGGGAAGGCCGCGCACAAGATCGCTACGCCGCCAGCCAGCCGCGGTGCGGTTGAGCCTGGACAGGATGCCGCTGTTCGTGTCGGTTTCGGGCCGCTCCACGCGCGGATCCGAGGAAACCGCGTACACCACCGGCGACTCGGCGGTTCCCGTGACGGCCATGCCCGTGATGAGACGTCCGCGCACGCCTGGTTGCGGGCGGCCGTGGTCATCGTGATTGGGGAGTTCGGCCACAAGCGCTGTCGTTTCGACGCGAGCGGCGCGATAGCCTTCCGGCGTCCGTTCCATCTCAAGCCGGTGAATCAATCCGAACCGGGTGGCGACATAGAGCGCGCCATCGGGGCCAAACTGGAGAACGGTGGGATTGATGATGCCGGTGCCGGCCAGCGGGGAAAGCCGGAAACGGCTGGCATCATAGAGCGGCTCGCTTCGCAACCGCTGGGCGGATTCGCTACAGGATCGCCACGCGAGAGACACGCCGCCGCAGGCCACTATGGCCACGCAAATGACTCTGAACCGGAAGGAGCGGATCACGGGATTACGGCATCCGGGGGGCGGCGGAGGGAAGTCCCAGCGCATGTACTGGATACTTCATCCACCAGGAGCTCGGGGAGACGCCGGAATCCGTGGTGCCTCCGAGCCCGAAATAGAGTGATGAACCCACGACGCGTAGCACAGGGGCGCGCATCGGTTCGGGCAAACCCGGCAGTTCGGTCCAAGCGCCGGTGGCCGGATCGAAGGCGGTCACGTCATGGAGGACGGAGATGGGATTGGATCTGCCTCCCGCGACGATGATCCTCCCCTGGTGCAGGAAGCTCCCTGGCTCCACATGCGAGCGCCTGCGCGGCAGGCGAGGGGCCGGGCGCCAGGAGTCCGTCGCCGCTACGTATACCTGATGGTCGTCGATGTCCTTCGGTTTCGCATCGTGACCGAACTGTCCGCCGAGCAAATGGACGACGCCGTCCCGGGCCACAAGACCGAAGTGGTTCTTTGCGATGAGTAGTGGAGCGCGCGGCACCCACACGGCGTCGGGACCGGGCGTGAGCGACCAATGGTCGGCGGAGTCAGACAGGCGGTCGGGCTTCACCCCGCCGAAGTAGTGCAGTTGACCTTGGACGAAGGCGAGTCCTCCGGAGCCTCTCGCCTCCGGCAGTTGGGGAGCGGTCTTCCACTGGTTCGTGGGGATGTGGTAACGCCAGACGGCGGTGGTGGGCGGACCGGGGTTATGGCCGACGAAGCCACCTGCAATCCAGATTTCGTCACCCACCACGGCGAGGCCGGCGTGGGTGACGGCAACGGGGACATCCGCGATGCGCTGCCAGGAGCCGGCGTTGGTGTCGTACACGTCGGCACGCTGGGTGACGTGAAGATCGTCGTCGATGAAGCCGCTGAAGAGATAGATTTTGTCTCCGGCCACAGCGACGCCGGGTTCAAAGCGCGGCAAGGGCGCGGCGAGATTGACGCCGTTCGACAAGTAGCTGGCCGGCTCAGGCACCGTGCCGGGATCCCGGGGGTCGGCCAGCCATTTACGGACTGCCCGCGCCGCCGGCTGCAGCTTCGGCCGCGCCCAGACACCGGCAACGAAGCAGGCGCCCATGGCAAAGAGTGCGATGAGCAGGGCCAGGAGGTTTCGTCGATTGATCATGCGGTTTCCCCATACACGGCAGGCGCGGCGATCCTAAGGCTGGAGCGTTCCGACTGGGGACAAACTCTTCGGCGCCGGCGGCCGCCGGTGAAGCACGGCTTGCCCGTCCAGTTTCGCATGGGACGAAGGCCGATGTGAAAAAGCGGTGGCGGCGGCTAACAACGCGGCGACCGGTCAGGACGCGGCCGTGACAGCGGCGGTGCGGGTGAACTCGCTGAGCGCTTCCAGCTTCGCCCGCGCCGCGCCGGAGTCGATGGATTCTGAGGCGAGTTGCGCGCCTTCCGCGAAGGAAGCGGCGCGTCCGGCGATGTGGATGGCCGCGCCGGCGTTGGCAACGACGATGTCACGATGCGGTCCTTGGACGCCGGAGAGAATGGCGAGGGCGATGGCGGCGTTGTCCTGGGCGTCGCCGCCGGCGAGGTCGGTGAGCGAGGCCAGCGGCAGGCCGAACTCCATCGGCATGAGCGAGCGTTGCTGCACTTCGCCGCGCGAGACGTCAAAGGCGATGGTGAGCCCGGTGGTGGTGATCTCATCCAGGCCGTCGGAGCCGTGCACGACCAGGGCGCGCTGCACCGGCAGGCGCAGGAGCGCGTTGGCCATCAACTCAGCGGCGCTGGCCGAAGGCGCGCCAATCAGTTGCACATCGGCGCGGGCGGGATTGGTGAGCGGGCCGAGGTAGTTGAAGATGGTGCGCATCTTCAACTCCAGACGCGCCGGCTGGACATGCTTCATCGAAGGGTGCACGGCGGGGGCAAAGAGAAACGCAATGCCGCATTGCCGCAGCGCCTCGCCCATCTGTTCAGGGGTTTGGGCGATGTGGACGCCGAGCGCTTCGAGGATGTCAGCGCTGCCGCAGCGCGAGGAGATGCTGCGGTTGCCGTGCTTGGCCACGCTCAACCCGGCGCCGGCGATGACGAAGGCGGTGACGGTGGAGATGTTGAAGGTGCCATGCCCATCGCCGCCCGTGCCGCAGGTGTCCACGAGCGGCCGTTCGACGCCCGTAGTGGGGATGACGGCGGCGTGTTTGCGCATGGCGCGGGCAAAGCCGGTGAGTTCGGCGGCGGTTTCGCCTTTCACGCGCAGGGCCGTGAGCAGGGCGGCGATTTGGGGCACCGTGGCCTCGCCGGCGAGGATCAGATTGAGCGCGTCCTCGGCCTGATCGGCCGAGAGCGACATGCGGCCGGCCGCCTGGTGCAGGTAGTCGAGAAAGGGCATGTTATATTGAAGTTTCGACTGTCTCCGCATCCTAGCACAGCCGGAAAAAATCGTTCCCATACGCCCTATTGAGCTGCAGAGAACCAGGGGACATACGTGTGGGAGGATTTGAGGACTCTGAATGAAAATCCACGAGTATCAGGCCAAGACAATCCTGGCCCAGTATGGAGTACCGGTGCCGAAAGGCAAGGTCGCCTTCACGGTGGAAGAAGCTGAAACCGCGGCCAAAGAGTTGGGCGGCTTTGTTGTTGTCAAAGCGCAGATCCACGCCGGCGGCCGTGGCAAGGGCGGCGGTGTGAAGGTGGCCAAGACGCTCGAGGATGCCGGCCAGCACATCCGCGCCATCCTCGGCATGCAGTTGGTGACGCACCAGACGGGCCCGGCGGGGCAGAAGGTGCAGCGGCTGCTCGTCGAAGAGGCGCTGCCGATTGAGAAGGAATACTATCTCGGCATCACGCTGGACCGGGCGACGGGCAAGAACGTGTTCATGGCCTCCAGCGAAGGCGGCATGGAGATTGAAGTGGTGGCCGCCAAGACGCCGGAGAAGATCCTCAAGGAGACGATGGAGCCAGGCATGGGGCTGAGCGCCTACCAGGCGCGCAAGCTGGCCTTCGGCATCGGCATTCCGGCGGCGGCGGTGAACGGCGCGGCCAAGGCCATGATGCAACTGGCCAAGGCTTACGAAGAGTGTGATGCTTCGCTGGCCGAGATCAACCCGTTCATCCTCACCAAGGACGGCCGCACGCTGGCGCTCGACGCCAAGATCAACCTCGACGACAACGCGATGTTCCGCCACAAAGAGTTCATCGATCTGCGCGACCTGGCCGAGGAAGACCCGCTTGAGGTCGAGGCGTCGAAGTTCAGCCTGAACTACATCAAGCTCGACGGCAACATCGCCTGCATGGTGAACGGCGCGGGCCTGGCCATGGCGACGATGGACATCATCAAGTACGCCGGCGGCGAACCGGCCAACTTCCTCGACGTGGGCGGCGGGGCGAACGAGGAGCAGATCAAGAACGCGTTTCGCATCCTGCTCAGCGACGAAGCCGTGAAGGCGGTGTTGATCAACATCTTCGGCGGCATTCTGCGCTGCGACATCCTGGCCGCGGGCGTGGTGAACGCCACGCGCGAACTGCATGTGGCCGTGCCCATCGTGGTGCGCATGGAAGGCACCAACGTGCAGGAGGGCAAGCGCATCCTGCAAGATAGCGGACTGAACTTCACGGTGGCCGAGGACATGAGAGACGCCGCCGAGAAGGTAGTCGCGGTGGTCAGCGGCAAGTAGGATGCAGGCGAGGAGAAACGATCCATGAGCGTACTGGTCAATAAACACACACGCCTGCTGGTGCAGGGCTACACGGGTTCGCAGGGCACCTTCCACGCGCAGAAGTCCATCGAGTACGGCACAAACGTGGTGGGCGGCGTGACGCCGGGCAAGGGCGGGCAGAAGCATCTGGACCGTCCGGTGTTCGACACCGTGGCGCAGGGCGTCAAGGAAACCGGCGCCAACGCGAGCGTGATTTTCGTGCCGCCTCCGTTTGCCGCCGACGGCATTCTGGAAGCGGTGGACGCGGGCATCGAGGTGATCGTCTGCATCACCGAAGGCATCCCGGTTCGCGACATGATTCCGGTGAAGCGCGTCATCGACGAGCGCGCCGCTTCGGGCAAGAAGGTGCGGCTGATCGGCCCCAACTGCCCCGGCATCATTACACCGGAAGAATGCCGCATCGGCATCATGCCGGGCCACATTCACAAGAAGGGCAACGTGGGCGTGGTGTCGCGCTCGGGCACACTGACCTATGAGGCGGTGGGCCAGTTGAGCGCACTGGGCATCGGGCAATCGACCTGCATCGGCATCGGCGGCGACCCGATCATCGGCACGACGCACCTGGACGCGATCCAGTTGTTCAACGAGGATCCCGACACGCACGTGATTGTGATGATCGGCGAGATCGGTGGCAACGCCGAGGAGACCGCCGCGGCCTACATCAAGGAGCATGTGAAGAAGCCGGTGGTCGGTTTCATCGCCGGCCAGACGGCGCCTCCGGGCCGCCGCATGGGCCACGCCGGTGCGATCATCTCCGGCGGTTCGGGCAAGGCCAGCGACAAGATGGCCGCCATGCGCGAGGCCGGCATTCATGTCTGCGATACGCCGGCCGTGATCGGCTCGTCGGTCGCGAAGTTGTTGAAGTAATCAAGTTACTGGAGCGATATGGAACGTACGTTTGGAATCATCAAGCCCGATGCGGTGGCCAAGGGCCACGCCGGAGCCATCCTCGCCGCGATTGAAGAGAACGGCTTCACGCTGGTGGGCTTCAAGAAGACGCGCCTCAGCCTGGCGCAGGCGCAGGCGTTTTACGCCGTGCACAAGGAGCGCCCCTTCTACAACGACCTGGTGAAGTTCATGACCGAGGGTCCTGTGGTGGTGATGGTGCTGGAGAAGGAAAACGCGATCGCCGAATGGCGCAAGCTGATGGGGGCCACCAACCCCGAGAAGGCCGACGCGGGCACGCTGCGCAAGCGGTTTGCCGAGAACATTGAGCGCAACGCCGTCCACGGCAGCGACGCCCCGGAGACGGCGGCGGTGGAGATTCCGTTCTTCTTCACGGGCTCGGAATTGCTGTAAGCACGCGCAAGCACTGAAACCAGGAGGCCGTCCCCGGTTGGGGGCGGCCTTTTCAGTACTGTGAGAGATCGATGTTGTTTTCGACCAGTTTGTTGTAGGTGGCACCGAAATGGGCCTGGTGCAAGTCGCACCACCAGTCCAGACTCTGTCCCAGCTTACACTTCTCCCTAAAATCGGAAAGAAGCCTTACGAGGATGAGCCGATTGTCTGCGCCATAGCAAATTGGGCAGTATGGACCGTTCGCTCCTCCACCCTTAGGCTTCACCCAGATCAAATCGCCGACTCGTAACAACTGGCCTCCGAGGGTGAGTTTGCCTGTCAGAGCTTTTACCTCGTTCTCTAATTCTTGAATCCTCACCTGCTTCTCATAGAGGTCCTGCTGTTGTTGGATGAGCAGCCGCTGGAGCTCGAATAACCGCTGAGATGCCTCAACATCATTTGACTTCGAGGCAAGGCCGATGAGCGCTGACAACGCCTCGCTGATCCCTTTCGACGTAGCCAGGAATGTCAACGGATCCCTGGAGTCATGCTAGCATCCGTCCTAACGTGGTACTGTTTTACGCGCCGCGTTATACTCGATCCAGGAGATGATTCAGTCCTTTCAGGATGACGACACCGAAGCAGTCTTTCTCCGCGAGCATTGCCGGCGCTTTGCCGCGCTGGCACGGGTCGCAAAACGGAAGCTCGACATGATCCACGCAGCCACGACATTGGACGACCTGCGGTCGCCGCCGGGGAATCGCTTGGAGCCCTTGCGGGCGAATCGAAGCGGGCAGTGGAGCATTCGGATCAATGATCAATGGCGCATCTGTTTCCGGTGGGAGGATGGTGAAGCCTGGGATGTGGAGATCGTCGACTATCACTGAGGAAACGTATCTATGAGCACGACAGCCAAGACCATGGACCCCATCCATCCCGGCGAGATTCTCCGCGAAGAGTATCTCGTGCCATTGGGCATGACGGCTAACCGTCTGGCGATGGAACTCCATGTTCCTGCCACGCGCATCCACGAAATCGTCAAGGAGAGGCGCGCGATCTCGGCCGACACGGCGCTGAGGCTGGCGCGGCATTTCGGCACCACGGCGCAGTTCTGGATGAACCTGCAATCGAACTACGAACTCGACCTTGCCAGTGACGCCGCGGGCAAGGAGATCCTGAAGCGGGTCCGCGTCAGACGCTAAAATACTCCTCAGCACCGAGGAGGCAGGAATGAACGACGGCGGCAAGCCAATTGTCCTGACAGCTCCGTTGACGGAGACCATTGACCATGCTGGCTATTTCATCCAGATGGCGCTGGCGTCAATGCCGATGAAGATGGAGAAAGTGATTGACCAGAAGTACCCGCAGTGGCGGGAACTGGAGCGCAACAGCGACGGTTCGGCGCGCTATATGCCCGCCGGTGTGCGGCTGGTGGAAGCCTCGCTGCTGCGCCAGGTGAGCACTGACGACATCATCTGCTGTTACCCGGACGACCTGCCGAAATTCATCGGCCCGCGCACACGTGTGGTCGGCGTCTCGACGCACAATCCGCTCGGCGTCACCTTCGCCGCGGGGGTGTATGCCTCGATCTTCGGCTCGTCGCGCGAGCCCATCAATTCCCATTACGCCAAGAAGCTGTTCGCCACGCTCAAGGAGAGCCCGCACAGGCATCAGTTCCAGGTGATCGTCGGCGGCTCGGGCGGCTGGCAGATTTCGCAGACCGACAGCTACGAAGAACTGGGTGTGGATTGCGTGGTAGATGGCCGCAGTGAAAGCGATGATGTGCTCGCCCTGATCGCACAGGCGCTGCGCGGCGAACGGCTGCCGCGCTTCATGGAAGTGGCCCACCCGAAGGAGCGCGCGGGCCTGCTCACGCCCTCCAAGCGCACCACGTTCGGCGTCGTTGAGATGACCACCGGGTGCGGGCGGCGCTGCCAGTTCTGCCTGCCGGATCTCAACCCGCAGCTCGACTTCCCGAAGGACAAAATTCTGGACGCCGTGAACGCCAACGTGGCCGAGGGCAACCGCCAGATCTCGCTCGCCACCGAGGACATGTTCATCTGGGGCCAGGTAGGCACAGGCACGCCGTTCTATTTCCCCAATCGCGAGGCGCTGGTGGATCTCTACAAGTCCGTGGTGGAGACGCCGGGCGTCGACCATCACCTGCTGAGCCATTCGACGATGGCGCCGGCCGTGGTCGATCCGAAGATGATTGAGGAATTGAGCGCGGTGCTGCTTGATAAGAGCCCGGTGAAGCTGCCCTCGGTGAGTTCGCATCCCGAGGGGCGCATCCTCTCACCGCTCGTCGGCATGGAGACGGCCTCGGTGAGCATGGCGCGCAAGATCATGCCCGGCAAGGGAGTTCCCTTCCCCATTGAGGAGTGGCCGAGCGTGCTCGTGCAGGGCCTCGAGATTCTCAACAAGAACAACTGGTTCCCGGTGATCACGCTGATGATCGGCAATCCGGGCGAGACCGACGACGATTGCCGGGCCACACTCGACCTGCTCTATGAAGTGGAGCGGCGCGGGCTGTTTGCCTTCTTCGTGCCATCGATCTTCACGCCGCTTGAGGACACGCGCATGGGCAAGAAGCAGGGCGTGGCCGAAAGCCGCGAGATGACGCCGCTGCAGTGGCAGGTGATGATGAAGTGCTGGAAGATGAGCCTCAAGCCGGCCCTGCGCAGCTGGTGGGGACCGACGGCGTGGCGCATCGGCGCGGTGGGGGCGTGGATGTGGAAGCTGCGCAAGATGAACGGCCCGAACTTCACCTGGCCGCTGCTGATGTTCTCCAGCGCCGTGCCCGAGTGGCTGATGGAGAAGATGGGCAAGATCTACCGCGGCAAACCGATGCAGGTGAAGAGCCGCAAGGAACTGCTCGCCACCATCAAGAGGCAGCACTGGCGTTTCCTGCGCGAGGACAACGGCGACCTGCCTGATGGTTGGGCAGAGGAAGTGGCGCAGCCGATGGCGATGGGCGCCAGCGCCGCGGCTGTGCCGGTGTCCACCTTCAAGATTATTTAGCGCTCAGTGAGTGCGCTCAGTGAGCCGCTTTGATCGCGGCCAGCGTTTCCACGGCGCGGGCCGTTGCGGCGTTCCGCACCTCGAAGTAAACGCCAGTGCCTTCCGGGTAGCGTTTACCCTCGCGGACCGCCGCCAGCACCACTTCCGGCAGCGGCTCGGCGAGCGCCGCGGCGACGGCGCGCTGCCCGAAAACGAAGCTCGCCGTGAAGGCGCGCGCGTTGGGGCTGAGATAGAGGATGTTGCGCTTCTTGTGTTTGAGCCGCAGCGCCCAGCCGTACTTGATGGAGTAGGAGTTCCACTCCTGCCGATCCACGATTCCTTGGGCGAGCAGGTGTTCGACGATTTGATTCCAGGTCTTGGCCGCGCGGGCTCCGAGCGTGTGCAGCAGTTCCGCTTCGCTGGGGGCTTCGGCGTGGCCGATGAAGGCATTGGCCAGCATGAGATTCTCCTAGACCACTATGGGAACAGGGCGAGGCGGCGCGCAAGCAGGTGGCGCTCGGCCGTCGTGGGCGCGAGGGCGAGGGCGCGTTCAAGGCAGGCGCGGGCCGTGGCGGCGTCGCCGAGGCGGGCGTGGAAATCGGCAAGGATCGCGGCATGGAGATGATACCGCTCCATGGCGGGATCGCCGGCGAGTGGAGCCATCAGCGCCAGCGCGGCGGCGGGCGATTGCGCATAGCTGAGGGCGACGGCCCAGGAGAGCCGCACGGCGGGCGAGGGAGAGAGTTGGAAGAGCGTCTCATAGGCGGCCGCCATGCGAGTCCAGTCAGTGGCGGCAAAGGTGGGCGCGGAGGCGTGCAGTGAGGCGATCTCGGCTTCCAGATGCCAGGCGGTGAGCGCGTCGCCGCAGGCGGAGAGGCCGAGGTGATGGAAACCGGCGGCGAGCAGGGGGCGGTCCCAGAGCGAGCGGTCCTGCAAATCGAGGGTGAGCAGGTCGCCGGCATCGTCGACGCGGGCGGACAGACGAGCCGCTTGCAGACAGAACAACGCAGCCAGGGCATGGACGGTGGGGCGGCCGGTGGCGGCGTTGGCGGCAAGCAGCGCGACGAGGCGGATCGCTTCGTGGCAGAGATCCTCGCGCAACAAGCGGTCGCCGCCGCTGGCTGAGTAGCCTTCGTTGAACATCAGGTAGAGCACGCGGCACACCGAGTCGAGCCGCGGCGCGAGGTGCGCATCGAAGGGCACGTGGAAGGAGAGGCCGCCGCCGGCGATGGCGCGTTTGGCGCGCACGATGCGCTGCGCCACCGTAGCTTCCTGCGTGAAGAAGGCGCGCGCGATCTCAGCGGTGGAGAGGCCGGCGACGGACTTGAGGGTCAGGGCCAGTTGCGCGTCGGGTGGCAGCGACGGGTGGCAGCAGAGGAAGATCAGCTCGAGGGTATCGTCGCCCAGAGTGGGAAGCGCATGTGGCGGCACGGCTGGTTCGGCCGTGGCTGTCGCCACCGGCCGGCGCAACTGATCCAAGGCGCGACGCCTGGCCACCAGCGTGAGCCAGGCGGCGGGGTTGGGCGGAATGCCGTGAAAGGGCCAGGTCTGCAGGGCGCGGAGAAACGCATCCTGCAGACACTCTTCGGCCAGTGCCAGATGGGCCGGTCCGAACTGCCGGACAAGTGCGCCGAGAATGGGGGCGTGTTGATGGCGGAACAGGTGATCCACCATCCGCCCCGCCGCGGCGGCGCTTTTGTGATCGACGCCGCTCATCCGTGAGTCGGTTCCACCTCGCGCACTTCGATGGTTCCGAAGTCGAGGTGGGGGCAGGTGCTCGCAATCTCAACCGCCTGATCGTAATTCGCGGCCTGGATGTGGAAGAAGCCGCCCACCACCTCCTTGGCCTCGGCAAAGGGGCCGTCGGTGACCGACACTGTGCCGTTGACGGCGCGCATGAGGCGGCCTTCGCCATCGCGCAGTTTCTGTCCGCCCACCATGTGCCCCTTGGCGGCGACCTCTTCGCGCCAGGCGATGTAGCGGGCGATGATCCGCTGCATCTGTTCCGGCGAGATGTCCATGGTCATGGCCGGCGGTTCATGCAGGAAGAGGATGTATTGCTTCATTGTGTGTCTCCTTGTGCCGTGTAGACTTCACCGGGATAACGGATGCGGGGGCCGGAGATCGACATGGCCCGCACTCTTTTGTCCACCGTGCCCTGCAAGCGGCGGGACATCAGGCATCCACTCGGACGTTCCGCTCAGCGACGGGGGCAGGGGTGGCGCCGAGGAAGGCCTGACGGTTCCTGATCCCGTCCATTCTATAGTGAATGAGGATGAACGACGATGCAGAGCGGAGCACGGAGACGAGGCTGCGCGAGTCGCTGGCCCAGTTGTTGGGGGTGAGCGTGGAGGCCGTGCCGGGGGAGTCGCGACTGGCCGAGTTATTCCCCGAGGCGCGGCGGCTCGAAGCCTGGCGGCAATGGCAGCAAGCGTGCCCGGTGCCGTTGCCGGCGCTCGATCATCCGCTCAGTACAAAGATGGGCTGGTTTGCCGGCGGCTTTCTGGGAGCCCTCTTCCTGCTGGCGTTTTTGCGCACCTTGGGGGTGCACATTCCCAGCAGCATGATGGTGGGGGGAATTGTGGGCTTGCTGGCGGGTGCGGTGGGGCTGCGCTGGCTGGCCGCGCCGGGGCTGAGCTTTCCACCCGGCCTGGAGACGCTGGCCGACCTGGCGGCGCGGCTTGACGCGGGCGTGCGCTAGTTCACCGGGATCAGTTCGCGCAGCTCGGCCGCCTGTTTTTCCTGCCGCTTGAGCGAGACCGGCTGCGAGCCGCGGTGAATGAGCAACGAGGCGGCGGCGTGAATATCCATGGGCTTGCCGAGCCAGTAGCCCTGGCCGTATTCGCAGCCGAGCTCGGCCACCTGGCGGGCCTGCTGGACGGTTTCGATTCCCTCGGCCACCACCTTCATGCCCAGCGCGCGGGCCAGCGCGACGATGGTGCGAACGATCTCCAGCCCGCCTGAGTCCATGCGGGCAATGAAGCTGCGGTCGATTTTGAGAACGTCGAGGGCAAAGGTGTGGAGCAGGGACAGCGACGAGTATCCGGTCCCGAAATCATCCACGGCCAGGGCGAAGCCGTGCGTCTTGAGCGCGGCCAGCCGCAGCGCCGTTTCGGCGTAGGTGGAAACCACCGTTTCGGTGACCTCGATTTGAATCAGCCCCGGATCGACCTGAGCGTGATGGACGATGGAGGCCAAGCGGTCAAGCAGGTCGGGCGATTGGAACTGCTTTTGTGAGAGGTTGAACGAAACGTGCACGGGCGCGCCCGTGGTGGACTGCATGGTCTTGATCCACGAGCAGACCTGGCGCAGCGTGGACCATCCGATGGGAATACTCAGTCCGGTCTCCTCGGCCTCATTGAGAAACTCGCCAGGGGAAATGATGCGGCCGCAGGGGTGGCGCCAGCGCAGCAGCGCCTCGAAGGAGTGGATGGCGCCGTCGGAGAGCGAGAGGATAGGTTGAAGGAACGGCTCGAACTCGCCACGGTCGAGCCCCTGGCGCATCTCGGCCTCGAGGTTCAGCCGTTGCAGGGCCGAGTCGTGCATGGAGGGCTTGAAAATCTCCACGCGCCCGCCGCCGCGCTGTTTGGCGCGCGAGGTGGCCAGACTGGCGCAGCGGTAGAGATCCTTGGAGGCCTCCGGACCGTCGGCGGCAAAGGCGATACCGATGCTGGCTTGGACCTTGATGACGCGGCCGTCAATCTCCATCGGCTGGTGCAGCAGTTCCTGGATACGCCTGGCCATGGCCAGCGCGGCGTCGTGTTCGGCTGGCGCTCCCAGCAGGATGGCGAACTGGTCGCCGCCGATGCGGGCCAGGCGATCGGCGCCGCGGATGCCGTCGGCGAGCGAGCGGGCGCACTGGTGGAGCAACTTGTCGCCGGCGGCGTGGCCGAGGGCTTCGTTGACCGCCTCCAGCCGGTCGATCTCCACGATCATCAGGGAGGGACCGTCATCCTTGCCGAAGGCTCTCGTGGCGCACTCTTCGATCCACTGCAGCATGGCACGGCGGTTGGCAAGCCCGGTGAGGGAATCTTCGTTCACTTCGCGCTCCAGGCGCTTGAGCACATGCCGCCGGTCCTCTTCCTCCAGGATGAGAGCAATCATGTCGGCGACCGAAGCGGCAAACACCTCCTCCTCGGTGGTCCAACCCCGGGGCTCGCCGGCGTGTTCAAAGCAGACTACCCCGCGCAGCCGGCCCATCCGCCGGATCGGGGAGTCGAGCATGGCGCCGATGTTGTTGGGGGCCAGGTAGGCGTCGCGGAATTCGGCCGTGCGAGAGTCGGTGCACGCATCCACGGCGGCGATCGTGCGTTCGGAGCGAAGCGCTTCAAAGTAAGCGGGAAATTGATCGGCCCACAAAACCGCGCCGTTGGAGTGCGTCTGCGTGCCGCTATGAAAATGTTCGCGGCACTCCATGCGCGACCAGTCTTCCGAGAGAATCCAGATGCTGGCCTGGAGAACGCTGAGGGCGGTTGCCGACGAGGCGGTGATTTCGCGCAAGGCCAGTTCAAAGTCGTCATGTTCGACCAGCCGCCTTGACGACAACGAGAGCGAGTGGCTCAGGCGGATCAGGTTGCGGCGGATGCGCGCCGCGCCGGCACGGGCGTTTTGCTCGGAGGTCACTTCGCGAATCACGGCGAGCGCCGGCGGCGACTGCACGGGCATGAGCGTGGCCTCGAACTGCCGCGCACCGGGCCCGCGGCCGCGAGTGAACCGGAAGCGGGATTGGCGGCCGCTGGCCAGCGTCGACTCGGCGTGGGTCACCAGTTGGCGGAACACACGCGGAGTGAGCGCTCGCGGTTTGCCGCTGAGGACGTCGACACCACCATCAGGGCTGATCGCTAGAAGGAGGTCGGGTTCGGTTTTTCTTGGCCGGGCCATCCTCACTTGACACGTATCGACCCACCTGGCGAAAGTGTGGGGACGGCGGCGCGGAAACTGATGATTTTTCCGCCAGAGCTTCCCGAACGGTAGGCCTGCAAGGCGAATTGCCCGGATTAAGCTGAGTCTGTCCACGGTTTTCCTGGAGCGCGGAGGCCGTCCGCGCTGCCCCAGGATGCGGCATGGGGCCACGCCCCACGCCCGGCATGGCCCATAACAGATTGCAATACCAGTAAATACTTTTTTCGCCGGGTTGCGAACGCCGCCTACGGCACGTTGGCCGTCACGGGCTGCGAGGCGCCCACGGAGTTGGAGAGCGTAACCGAAAGCGACGACACCGCCGCCGCATCGCCTGACAACGTGAACGGCTGGCGGTAGGTGAACTGGCTGCCGAAGGCGCGCGCACTGTCGCTGGAAAACCAGGTGGCGCTGGTGGCGCTAAGCGGAAGGGTGAGCTCGGTGGTCTGCAGGTTTGCGCCCGAGGCCGCCGTGAACCGGAAGACGGCCTGCGTGACTTCCCTGGGCGTGGCGAAGCCGGTGATGGCGACGTCGAAGCCGCTGGCCGTGCGCGTCACCGTGGCGGCACGCAGTGTGGGCGCGCTGCGCAGGATGCGGATGAGGCGCGGGCCGGCGCCGGGGAGCGCCGTGCCGCCGGAGGTGAACGACGGAGTGAGTGTGATGGTCCCAGCGACCGTGCCCGTCTGGAACGCGGCCGTGCCTTCGAATTCCGCCGCCGTGGAGCCGGCGGGAATGGAAAAGCGCAGCGTGCGCGAGCCGTTGGCGAATTGCAGCGCGGGGTCATCGGCGGGCGAGGCCGGCGTGTTCACCGTGTCCGGGGCAAAGGTGATGACGATGGCTCCGCTCAGCGCCGAGGGGTAAGCCGCGGCGAGCTCCAGCGTGAGCCGCGGCTGGGTTCCCGGCTCGACGGTGTCGGCCGGACCGGTGAGGGTGAACGAAGGCAGCGCCGGGGAAGTCACGGCCAGCGTGAAGTCGCGCGTCACCGAGCGCGTACCGGAGTCGATCACGGTGAGGGTGAAGGTGGTGGAGCCGAGGGCGGTGGGTGTGCCGCTGAGGGCGCCGCCCGAGGCCAGCGTGAGTCCTGCCGGCAGCGTGCCGGTGGTGAGCAGCCAGCGGTACGGGGGCGTGCCGCCGTCGGCCTGAAGATTGACGCTGTAGGCGCTGCCGAAGGTGGCTGCCGGGAGCGCGGCCGCGGTGGTGATGCTGAGGCCGGGCGGCAGTACGGTGAGGGTGAAGGCCTTGGAGACGGTGCGCGCGGTGGCGTCATTGACGGCGATGGTGAAGCTGAAGTCGCCCGCCGCGGCCGGGATGCCGGCCATCTCGCCGGTGGCCGCGTTTAGCACGAGCGCCGCCGGCACGGAGCCGGAGATGATGCGCCAGTTGGCATACGGCGTCGTTCCGCCCGAGGCAAGGAAGGTGACGGTGTAGGGCGCGCGGGCCGTGCCCGTGGGCAGCGCGGTGGGATTCGTGATGGAGAGGCCGGAGAGAACCTCAATCGTGTAGGGCGCGCGCGCGGTTTGCCCGGCGGCATCCTTCACCTCAATGGTGAAGGTGGTGGAACCCGCCGCGGTGGGCGTGCCGGTGATGGCGCCGGTGGTGGTGTTCAGGCTCAGCCCGGCGGGAAGCGTTCCGGTGGCGACCGACCAGGTGTAGGGCTGCGTGCCACCAGCCGCGGCGAGAGCGAAGGTGTACGCGGTGCCGAGGGTCCCCGTGGGAGGTTGCGCCGTGGTGGTGATGGAGAGGCCGGCGTTCACCACCAGCGTGAAGCCTTTGCTGGCGGTTTGGTTGGCGCTGTCGCGGACCTGCACGAGGAAGGCAAACGAGCCGGTGGTGGTGGGCGTGCCGGAAAGGAGGCCCGTGGCGGCGTTGAGCGCGATGCCCGGCGGCAGGCTGCCCGTGGTCACCACCCAATTCACATAGGGCGGCGCTCCGCCGGCGGCCACCAGTTGGGTGGAGTAGGCGAGCCCGGCGGCGGCGGTGGGCAGCGCCTCGGCGGTGGTGATGGAAAGCGGCGGGGCGACGACCAGCGTGTAAAGCCTCGTCACGATGAAGCCCGAGGCATCGGTGACCTGCAGCGTGAAGTCGTACAGGCCGGAGGTGGTGGGCACTCCGGTGATGGCGCCCGTTGTGCCGTTGAGCGAAAGGCCGGGTGGGAAGACACCGTTAGCAAAGGCGAACAGGAACGGTGGTGTGCCGCCGGTGATGTTGATGGCCTGCGTGTAGGGGACGCCGATGAGCCCGGTGGTGAGCGTGCTGGTGACAAACTGCGCCGGAGGATTGATGAGCAGCGTCACCGAATTGGAGCTGACCGGACCGGAGTTCACGACGGTGATCGAGACCGAACCAGCCGAGGGAATCAGCGTTGGCGTGACCAGCGCAGAAAGCTGGGTCGCCGAGAGGAAGGTGGTCACCAGCGCCTGCCCAGAGATGCGAATGACCGAGGTGGCGTTGAAGCCCGCGCCGTTGACAACGAGGTTGAACGTCGGCGCGCCGGCCGTGATGGCAACCGGCGCAATGGTGGTAATCGTCGGCGCGGCGCCTACCGTGAAGGTGGCCGGCGAGGAGGTGACCGGGCCTGGATTCACCACGGTGACGTTCACGGCTCCCGGGTTCAGCAGTAATCCGGCGGGCACGGCGGCGGTGAGTTGGGTCGCGCTGATGTAGGCCGTGGTGAGCGCGGTGCCGGCCCAGTGGACCACCGAGGCGGCGACGAAGCCCGTGCCGGAGACGGTGAGGTTGAATCCCGGCGCGCCGGCGGAGATCGACGACGGGGCAAGCGAACTGATGGTGGGCGGCGGCGAGATGGTGAAGTTTGCCGGCGCGGAGATGGCGTTGGGCGTGCTGGCCACGGTGATGGCGGCGGTGCCCGCGGCGGCAATCAGGTTAGCCGGCACCTGCGCGGTGAGCTGAGTGGTGCTGACGAAGGTGGTGGCGAGCGCGTTGCCGTTCCAGCGGATCTCGGACTTATAGGTGGAGCCGTTGACGAAGTTCGCGCCGTTCACGGTGAGGGTAAACGCGGGCCCGCCGGCGAAGGCCGAGGTGGGAGCGAGCGAGGTGATGGAGGGGCCGTTGACGGTGAATGCGGAGGGCGCCGAGGTGATGAGGGCGAGGTTGTTGACCGTGACGTTGATCGAGCCGGACGTGGTGATGGCGGTCACGGGAATGGTGACGTTGATCTGCGTCGCGCTTGTGCTGGCCAAGGCGATGGCGGTGGCGCCGAAGTTGACCGTGACGTTGGGCGAGAAGCCGGTGCCGGTGATGGTGAGGGCGACATCGGCGACGCCGGCTGGGGCTGAGGAGGGAGAAAGGCCGCTGATGACCGGTTGCGGCACGATGGACAGCGCGAGTAGCTTTTCGCTGAACGCCCCGAGCGAGTCGGTGACGCGGAAGGTGATGTTGAAGTCGCCCGAGACGGTGGGGGTGCCGGAGAGAACACCCGCGCTGCTGATGGTGAGTCCGGCGGGGACGGGCGTGGAGGCGGCGAACAGGAGCGCGCCGGTGCCAGCCGTGGCGGCGAGCGAGGTGGAGTAGGCGATCGTCTGCGCGCCAGAGGGCAGAGGTGAGGCGGTGGAAATAGTGGGTGCGGCGTTGATGGTGATCGAAAGCGCCTTCGGACTGCTCGAGCCCAACGAGTCGGTGACGGTCACGGTGAAATTGGCCGTGCCCGCCGCCGAGGGCGTGCCGGTGATGGCACCGCCCGAAAAGAGCGAAAGCCCCGTGGGCAACGCGCCGCCCGTCAGCGAATAGGTGAGCGCGCCTGTGCCCCCGGTAGCGGCGAGTGTCTGCGAGTAGGCCGTTGTCGCGCCGGCCGACCAGGCGGGCAGCGTGGAAGTCGTGATGGAGGGCGCAGGATTGATGGTGATCGAATATGACTGCGAACCGGTGAGCGCCGTGCCGGCCGTGGAGTCAGTGGCGGTGACGGTGAAGGTGAAGGTGCCGGTACTGCCCGGCGTCCCCGAGAGCGCGCCGGATGTGGCCAGCGAGACCCCGGGCGGCAGGATGTTCGGCGAAGACGAGGTGACCAGGTAGGAATAGGGCGCCGTGCCGCCCGCAGCCGTGATCGAAGCTGCAGGGTAGGCCACGCCCACTGTGCCTGCGGGCAGCGGCGAAGGCGCACTGGAGAGGGTCACCTGCGCGACGGCGGGCAGCGCCATCATGGCAGCGGCGCACACGAGAAAGAGGATCCGGATCATGGTGTATCCACGGTTAGGGAGCGCCAAAGCCGCCGCCGCCGGGTGTAATCGTGGTGGGGGGCCGCGTGGGCGTCACCGGCGTTCCACCACCGGGCGAGGGAGCCGAGCCGCTGCCGCCCGAAAGTGCCAGGGCCGCGCCCGCCGCCGCCCCGCCGCCGATGATGGCGACAATGGCCAGCAGCTTGCCGTTCGATTTACGCGCCGTGGCCGTGGGCGGAGGAGCGGCGTTGGTCTGCGTGATCGACGCCCGCGCCACCAGCGTGCGATACGACGCCGTGACGCGGATTTGAAACTGCCCGGCCACATTATTGGGCTTCAGGCCGCGGGCAATGGCGAGGCCATCGTCGTTGGTGGTAACGGTTACCGAAGAGCCCGTGGGGAAAACGCCGCCCGCGCCGAGGTCGGGCAGCAGGAAGGTGACTGCGGCGCTGGAAAGCGGCCGGCCGTCATCATCGGTGACGCGCACGATGGGGTCGCGCGCCCGGCCTTCGGTAATGTTGTTGATAGCGCCATCGCCCTCGACGATGGTGATTTTGAGTCCGACAGGCGGGGCGGTGGCCAACTGGCCTCCGAAGCCAACGCCGGTGAGGACTAGCACGGCGAGCAATCCCCGTGGGGCTCGAGAACGGTACCGTTGAGTCATCGGACCTTTCCGATCGCCGGTGGGCGATATTTCTTCTCTGTATTGTAGTGCCGTGGTGAGCGTTGTGTATCCCGAATAATGAGGGGAATATGGGAGCGATTTTCGCTGCTGCTTCTCCATCGTTTCATTGCGCCCTGGTTGTGAGAGGCGCGCGCGGGCGGAGAGATGCGGCGAGGGGTCACTTGGGATGCGTCTTACATGAGGGCATGTTCAGGGTATAAAATGCCCCCATGCTTCGTTTCGCTTTGCTTCTGGGAATGATGGCAGTTTGTGCCCCGGTGTGGGCGCAATCGCTGGCCAGGCTAACAGGGACAGTCACAGACAACACGGGCGCGGTGGTTTCCGGCGCAAAGATCACGGCGAGGAATGTGTCGACAGGCGTCACGACGGAAGCCGTATCGAACCCGTCAGGCGTCTTCCTGTTCCCATTTCTTCCGCCGGCAGAGTATGAGGTCGATTGCGAGTTGCAGGGTTTCAAGAAGGCCGTACGCTCTGGCGTCGTGCTGGAGACGGCGACCACGCGCAGCCTCGACTTCACGCTGGAGGTCGGCGCGGTCACCGAGTCAGTGGAGGTGAACGCCACCGTACCGCTGCTCGAATCGGAGACCTCGTCGGTGGGCCAGTTCATCGAGCGCACCACCGTGTTCAACATGCCGTTGGAGAGCCGGCGTACAGCCGGATTGGTGAAACTGATGGGCATGGTCGCCTTCCGCGAAGAGTCCGGCGCCGAGCAGGTGCCGCTGTTCAGCATGGCCGGCGGGCGCAGCCAGAACCAGATCTGGGTGCTCGACGGCGGCAACGTGCAGAACACGACGCTGGGCGTGCCGCAGTTGCAGTTGAATCCACCGGCTGAATCGCTGCAGGAGTTCAGGGCCGAAGCCAACAACTACTCGGCCGAGTTCGGCCGCACCGGCGGCGGACTGATCCAGATGACGACGCGCTCGGGCAGCAATGAGTTCCACGGCGCGGCCTATGAGTTCCTGCGCAACCAGGCTTTGGATACGCGCACGTTTTTCGCCCAGAGAAAAGCGCCGCTGCGCTACAACATCTTCGGCGCATCGTTTGGCGGGCCCATCCGCCGCGACAAGACGTTCTTCTTCATGAACTATGAAGGAGCGCGGCGCCGCGACGGCTCCACTATCGCCAACACGATCGTGCCGCGCCCGGCCGAGGTGCAGGGCGACTTCTCGGCGCGCACCAACTTCCGGCTGCTTGACCCGCTGAACAATCAACCCTTCGCCGGCAACATCATTCCGCAGAGCCGCATCGATCCCGTGGCCCGCGCCTTTGCCGCGTTCTATCCGGCGCCGAATGTGGCCAGCGACCCCACGCGCGCTCCGGCGGCCAACTACATCGTCAACGTCTCCGACAAGCTGACGCAGGACATGGGCACGCTCAAGGTGGATCACAACATCGGCAACTCCGACCGCATCAGCGGCCGCTATTCCATCATCAAGGCCCCGCAAGAGTTGTCGCCGGTCTATCCCAACGCCTTTGCCGATTACCGCAGCGGGCCGCGCGACCACCGGATTCACAACTTTGTGGCCACCTGGATTCACTCCTTCTCGGCTACCTTCCTGAATGAGTTCCGCTACAACTACGCCACGCGCCGCTTCATCAACCGTTCGTTTGGCACCGACAGCGGCAAGAACGGGGAACTGGGAGTGAAGGGCGTTTCGGCGACGGACTTCGCGCAAATGATCGCCACCGGGCAGAGCAACCTCGGCACGGTTCCGGTGGAGCGCATTCAGGATCCGATTCTCACCCATCAGTGGGTGAACAACCTGACCTGGATCCGCGGCAACCACTCCGTCAAGTTCGGCGGCGAGTGGCGCCTTTCCGGCAACAAGGACCGGTTCCGGCAGTCCACCAACGGCGCGTTCACGTTTAGCGATCGCGCAACGGGAAGTGGAATGGCCTCGATGCTGCTCGGCCACGTGACGGGAGCGACCTACAACCAGACCGACGACCTCGTGGCCCGCACCGACTACTATGGCCTGTTCGTGCAGGATGACTGGAAGGTGACCAAGAACCTCACCTTCAATATCGGCCTGCGCTGGGAGATGGACACCCCGCGTTGGGAGAGCGAAGACAACCGCCAAAGCGGCTTCGCCTTTGCCCCCATCAATCCTGTTTCGGGCACGCCGGGCGTGATTGTCTTCTCCGGCCGCGACGGGCGCGCGAAGTACGCGCATGACTTTGACAAGAACAACTTCAGTCCGCGCTTCGGCTTCGCCTACAAAGCGCCCAGGGGCACGGTGATCCGCGGCGGCTACGCCATCGCTTATAACGGCGCCTACCAGGGCGCGGTGGCCAACCCCCTCATCGCCGGCTTCAGCCTGAACGGCAGCTTCACCTCCACCGACGGCGGTTTCACGCGCGCCTTTGCCTTCCGCGACGGCATGCCGGCCATTGCCCGCGAAGAGCTCGGTCCGGGCTTCGGCGCGGTTCGCGTGGGCCAGGCTCCGCGCTTCGCGCCGGACTACATTCAGCAGGATCACGTCAACTCCTACTCGCACCAGTACAACTTCACCATCCAAAAAGAGCTGCCCGGCAACCTCCTGTTTGAAGCCGCCTACATCGCCAACCTGAGCCACAAACTGGGCGGCGTGAGTGTGAACATCAACCAGATCCCGCTGGTGAACGGCCGCGGCCCGGCCGCGCAGAGCCAGACGGCCCGCCCGTTCCCGCAGTTCAACAACATCACGCTGATCTCACCGCCCTGGGGCAACTCCACCTATCACGCGCTGAACGTGAAGGTGGAAAAGCGCTACTCCAACGGCCTCAACTTCCTGGCCAACTACACCTGGTCGAAGTTCCTCGACGACGTGGAGGCCGGCAACGAGGTGGCCGGCGGCGAAGGCAACGGCTACACGCATATCGAACTGCGCAACCTGGACAAGAGCTACTCCGGCAATGACCTGCGCCACCGCGTCATCGCCAGTTCGGTGTATGAGCTCCCCATCGGCAAGGGCCGGCGCGTGGGCGTGGAAAACGCCGTGGCCAACGCCATCGTCGGCGGCTGGTCGCTGGGCGTCATCGCCGAGATGCGGTCGGGGGCGCCCTGGGGCGCGGTTGAGCTCACCAACACCACCAACACCTTCTCTTCGTCGCAGCGGCCGAACCTGAGCTGCGACCCGGCGCTCGATAGCGGCCGCTCGCGCGCCGACTACCTGGGGCAGTACTTCAACACCTCCTGCTTCTCGGCCCCCGGAACGGGCATCTTCGGCAGCGCGGCGCGCAACCTCGGCTTCGGCCCCGGCTTTGTCGGCATCGACGCCTCGGTGACCAAACGCTGGGCGCTGACCGAACGCTACGGCCTGCTCTTCCGCACCGACGTCTACAACGTGCCCAACCGGCCCAACTTCGCTTCCCCGGCCGCCGTGCGCGGCCGCGGCGACTTTGGCCGCGTGAACTCCACCATCGGCACGGGGCGGCTCATTCAGATGAGCCTCCGCTTTGAGTTCTGACATTGAGGCGAATTCGCCGCCCGGTACTAGCCAACTGGTACTGGGCGGGTGGCGCACATCAGAACGCGATCGCGGTAGGATGTAGGGTTACGCGGGCGTAGCTGGAGAGGGACCGGCGGCGCGGAAATGGACCATGTTTCAAGCCAAGCGGCAGGCAGCCTTCTCCACATGGCGTGCACCGGGACACGAGATCGAGGTCGTGTACTCGCAGGCCGTCATGCACGACATTGTCCTGCGCTCCCTTGACGGGTTGCACAGCATGCCGGGCGTGGGCCTCGAGGTGGGGGGCGTGCTGTTCGGCACGGCCGATGAGAGCGAAGTCCGCATCACGGCTTCCCGCGAGTTGTCCTGCGCTCACGCCAAAGGGCATGTGTTCCAGTTGAACGAGGCCGATGAGTCGCGGCTGGAACGTCTGCTTTCCTATTACAAAGAAGAACCGGAACTGGCCGGGCTGGCCCCGGTGGGCTTCTACGTTTCCCGCACCAAACAGAACCTCTCCCTCACCGATGACGACGTACGGCTGTTTGAGAAGTATTTCCCTGAGCCGCAGCAGGTGGTGCTGGTGGTGAAGGTGGCGCGCGGCCTGCCGACGCGGGCGGGCTTTTTCGTGCGCGAACCCGATGGCGGCCTGCAGACGCTGATGACGCACCGTGAGTTTGAGGCGGCGCCGGCGTCGGAGGCAGGCTTGCGGCCGATGTCGCGGGCCGAACGCGAGGCGGCCATTCCACAGCGCACGGCAGAGGTGGTTCCGATTCGCCCGCCTGAGCAGGCTGAGGGGGATGAAGAAGAGCGGGCCGGGGCGGCCGAGCCCGGCTGGACGGTTCCCGAAGAACTGGTGGACCGGCCCAAGCGCCACCCCTGGCCCTGGAAAACGTTGGCCGCGGCGATGGCGGCGATTGCCGTGCTGGGCTCGCTGATTGTGTACATGCGCACGGCGCGGCGCATCTCCGGTCCGCGGCAATCGGTGGGCCTGCGGCTGGTGGAGCGCAACGGCTTTCTCCTCGCCGAGTGGGACGGCGGCGCCAAGCTGCTGGAGGGGAAGACGGGCGGCGCGCTCGAGGTGGACGACGGCGAGCCGCGCCGGTATGTAATGAACGAGACGCTGTTGCGCGGCGGCCAGTGGCGCGTGCTGACGACGTCGGAAAACGTGATGGTGAAGTTGCGGCTGGGCGCCTCCGGTGAGCATGTGGAGTCGGTGCGCTATTTCGACCCCGGCGCCTCGGCGCGCGTGGTCCGGCCCGCGGCGGCCGATACGGCCTCGCTGGCGACGCAGGCGCGGCTCGAAGAAAAGCAGCGCCGGCTGCAGGAGATGATCGAGGCGAACAATGATCTCGACATCCGCCGTGAGTCGCTGCTGGCCGTGGTCCGCCAGCAACTGGACCAGGCCACCAAGGGAGGCGCCGAAAAGGGCGCGCGGCCGGTGGTTCAGCTTCCGCCGAGCCAGGCGGTTGCGTCACCGGAGCAGCCGTTGCCTCCTCCGCCGGCGGCGAACACCGCCGCCTCAACTCCGCTCGATGCGCCGCCGGGATTGGCCGGACAGGCGGTGAGGCCGCCGTCGGCGCCACCGTCCAGTCAGGTGGAGAGCGCGGCGCCGCGTTTTCCCGACCGCGCCACGCCCCCGCGCCCAGTCGCCCCGCCGCAGGCCGCCAACGCAACCCCGGCCTACCAAGGGCCCCGCTCGGGCCGCGTGATCTGGACAGGCAGCCTGGCCCCGGGCGGTACACTCGTCATCACCGGCAGGCAGGCCTCGCTGGGCACCATCACCGGCGCCTTGCCTTCGGCGCCGCTGCGCATCGGCGCCTATGTCGCCGAGTTAGGCGGGCAGGGTTTCACCGCCTATAGCTCCAGCGCGCGCCACTCACGCGGCAATATCGTCGAGCAGCCCGGCCCGCAGAACGGCTGGCAGCGCACAGCCTACCGCTACGACCCGCGGCGCGCCTCTGAGTTGGTGGTGGCCGAGGCTCCTTCGGCTGACAACGGCTGGCAGCGGGTGCTGTTCCGCGCCGGTTCGCGTGCGGTGACGGCCATCCTCATCGACTGGGAAGTCGCGCAGTAGCGCGGCCTGGCGCCCGCTTCCCCGGCCGCGGTTACTGTATGATGCATCGGGGTCCCGACATGTACCATTCCTTACGTTTCGTCAGCTTCTCTCTGGGCGTGATCCTGGCTGCCGCCGCTGGTCTGCGCGCCCAGGTGGAACAGGGCATCCTCCTCGGCACCGTGTCCGATCAATCGGGCGCGCGCGTCACCGGCGCCACGGTCACCATGGCCAATCTGTTCACCAACGTGACGCGGGTGACTCGCACCGGCGCCGATGGCGGTTTCCGCTCCGTGCCCTTGCGCACAGGCGTCTACAGCGTCACCGTGGAGGCGCCGGGCTTCAAGAAACTGGTGCGCTCCGGCGTCACGCTGCAGATTCAAGACGAGGTGCGGCTCGACCTCACGCTCGAAGTGGGCACGGCCACCGAGCAGATCACCGTCACCGCCGACGCCGCCCTGCTGCAAACCACCGAAGCCTCGCGCGGCCAGGTGATCGAAAACAAGAAAATCGTCGACCTGCCGCTCAACGGCCGCGACTATCTGCAACTTGCCCTGCTCACGGCCGGCACCAACGTGCCGCCTCCCGGCTCGCGCTTCCAGGGCTTCAGCTCAGGCGGCTTCCGCGTGAGCCACAACAACTACCTGCTCGACGGCATGGACAACAACTCAAACCAGCACGCCGCGCAAGGACGCACGCCCCAGGTGATCTCGCCCTCCATCGACGCCGTGCAGGAGTTCAAGGTGCAGACGACGAACTACTCGGCCGAGTTCGGCCGCAACGTCGGCGGCGTGGTGAACGTGGTGATCAAGTCGGGCACCAACGAGTTCCACGGCGGCCTCTTTGAATTCGTCCGCAACGAAGCGTTCAACGCGCGCAACTTTTTTCAGGCGCCGGGCACGGAGATCCCCGTCTTCCGCCGCAATCAGTTCGGAGGCTTCTTCGGCGGGCCGATCGTGAAGAACAAGACCTTCTTCTTCGTCGACTACGAGGGCACCAAGGAGTTCACCGCCGACACCACGCAATCCACCGTGGCCACCGCCGCCGAGCGGCGCGGCGATTTTTCCGGCTCGTTCTTCAACAACCAGCCGACGCAAATCTTCGACCCGGCCACATATAACTCGACCACCCGCGCCCGCCTGCCCTTCGCCGGCAACATCATCCCCGCGGCGCGCATCGATGGCGTGGCCGCCAAGGTGGCCGCCTTTTCGCCCGACCCCAACCGCGGCGGCATCATCAACAACTACTTCTCCAACCCGCGCTCCAACGCCACCACGCACAAGGGCGACATCCGCATCGACCATACCTTCGGCCCCAACGACACCATTTACGGCCGTTACAGCCGCCAGGATTACCTGCTCACGCCGGAGTCGAACCTGCCCGCGCCGGCCTTCGGCGGCGGCGATCCGGCGCTGAACAAGAACGAGCCGCAGTCGTTCGTCATCAGCCATGGCCACATCTTCACGCCGAACCTGTTCAACACCCTCAAGGTCTCCTGGAACCGCCTGCTCACCAACCGCTCCTCGCCGCTGGCCCGAAACCTGAATCCGGAGATCGGGCTGAAGGGCGCCAACACGGAGCTTTCCGGCTTCGCCCTGTTCAGCATCAACGGCTACGCCCCGCTCGGGCCGCCGGCCAACAACCCGCAGTTTTCCGATTCGCAAACACGCCAGCTCACCAACGACATGCTGTGGACGCGCGGCCGCCACACGCTGAAGTTCGGCGGCAACTTCATGTTCATCCAGTCGCCCCACCTGCAGGCGTTCCAATCCAACGGCACCTTCACCTTCAACGGCAACTTCTCGCGCCAGAGTTCGAACAACACCTTCGGCAACTCGTTTGCCGACTTCCTGCTGGGCATTCCCTTCAACTCGCAGTTGTCCACCGTGGCCCAGGGCAACCAGCGGCGGCGCATTCACGCCGGCTACGTGCAGGACGACTTCAAGGTGAGCGAGCGCCTCACGCTCAACATGGGCCTGCGCTATGAGTACATCGGGCCCTGGTTTGAAAAGTACAACCGCTATTCCAACTTCGACATCGACGCCAACCGCGTGCGCCCGCAACTGCGGCTGGCCACCGACGGCGGCATCGCCGAGCGCTCCACCGTGCGCCCCGATTTCACGAACTTCGCTCCGCGCATCGGCTTCGCTTACCGCCTCGGCGCCAGCACGGTGGTGCGCGGCGGCTACGGCATCTACTATGGCGGAGTGGACCACATCGGCGACCGCTTCCTGCACGCCAGCGCGCCGTTCTTCTACCAGTCCGGCTTCAACACCGACTCCATCACTCCCACTATCCTGCTGCGCAACGGCTTCCCCGATGGCGCCACGTCATCGGCGGTGTCAAACCTGCAGACCATCTCGCAGGACCGCACGAACCGCTCACCCTATTCGCAGCAGTGGAACTTCACCATCCAGCGCGAGTTGGGGAACAACATCGCCCTCGAGGTCGGCTACGCCGGCACCAAGGGCAACCGCCTGCTGCAGCGCTACGATTCCAACGCGCCCGAACCCGGGGCGGGCAATATCAACGCCCGCCGCCCGGTGACCACGCTTGAGGTGCCGGGCCTGAGCTACGTCATCCCGTCGCTGGCCGACACCTTCCGCCGCGAGTTCAGCGGCAATTCCAACTACAACGCCATGCAGATCAAGGTGGAAAAGCGCATGTCCGCCGGCCTGAGCCTGCTCGCCTCCTACGTTTGGTCAAAAACGATCAGCGATTCGCGCGGCGGCGCCGACGCCGGCGGCACGTCGCCCAACGCCGTCCAGGACAAGAACAACTTCCAGGCGGAAAAGTCGCTTGCCGACGAGCACTTCCCGCATCGCTTCGTGATGAGCTCCAACTACGACGTGCCGTTCGGCCGCGGCCGGACGTTCGGCGCTGGCATGCCCCGCTGGGCCGACCTCATCATCGGTCAGTGGGCGGTGGGCGGCATTCTCACCTTTAACTCCGGCCGCCGCGTCAACATCGGCGTGCAGGGCGACCCGCCCAACGTCGGCGGCGGCGCTTCCCCGCGCCCCAACACGGTCGCCGGCCAGTCGCCCAACCTGCCCAGCGAAGAGCGCACGCTGGCCCGTTGGTTCAACACCGCCGCCTTCGTCCGCCAGCCCAACTTCACCTTCGGCGACGCGGGCCGCAACCTGGCGGTGGCCCCCGGCCTGCGGAACCTCGACCTGGCGATGTACAAGGTGTTCCGCTTCGACGAAGCGCGCTACCTGCAACTCCGCGGCGAATTCTTCAACGCCTCCAACACACCCTTTTTCGGCGCCCCCGGCAATACCCTTGGCCTGGCCACATTCGGCCTCATCAATGGCGCCGCCGACGCGCGCATTGTGCAAATCGCCGCGAAGTTCTATTTTTAAAGGGTGACGGATTTCGCGGACGGAGGGGCGTTTGCCGCCGAGACAATCGAGCGGGTGGCTGCGTACTGGAACGCCCGCCCCTGCAACATCCGCCACTCCCCGAAGCCCGTCGGCACGCGCGAGTTTTTCGACGAGGTCGAAGCGCGCAAATACAGAGTGGAACCCCACATCCCCGCATTCGCCGAGTTTGCCCGCTGGAACGGGAAGAAGGTGCTCGAGATCGGCTGCGGCATCGGCACCGACACCATCAATTTCGCCCGCGCCGGGGCCCACGTCACCGCCGTCGACCTGACCGAGAACTCGCTCCAACTAGCCCGCCAGCGCGCCCGCGTCTACGGACTGGAAGACCGCGTCCGCTTTGTGCTCGCCAATGCCGAGGAGTTGAACCAGGTATTGCCGCCCGAACCGTTCGACCTCATCTACTCCTTCGGCGTGCTCCACCACACGCCGCACCCGGACCGCGCCCTGGAGCAACTGCGCGCCTATATGGGCCCCCACACCTCGATTCGCGTGATGGTCTATCACCGCTGGTCCTGGAAGGTGTTCTGGATCTGGTGCACCCAGGGCGGGCCGCGGCGCTGGGATCTGGACCGCATCGTGGCCGAACACTCCGAGGCGCAAACGGGCTGCCCGGTCACCTACACCTATTCGCGCTCCTCGGCGCGCGGTTGGATGGAGCGCCACGGCATCCGCGTGGAGCGCGTTGCCGCCGACCACATCTTTCCCTACTCGATCGAAGAATACAAGCGATTCGAATATAAGAAAGTGTGGTACTTCCGCTGGATGCCCGCGCCCCTGTTCCGCCTCGCCGAACGAGCCTTCGGCTGGCACCTCTGCCTGAGCGGCAAGCCCGCCCCCGGACTCCCGGATTAGGCCGGCCCCTTCCCTGCCCTCACCTCAGCCGGGACGCGCTGACGGTCCAGTTCTCCCAACGGCAGCCGGAACGTAAGCGGAATCCGCTGCGGCACGTAACACACCTTGTCGTCGCAGGCCTGGTAGAAGAACTCGCCGCTCACCACCAGTTCCTTGGCGTCACCCACCACGGCGCGCAGTTCGTTGGACTGTCCCACAGTGAATTCGCGCTCCACGGCGAAGCGGTGTTCATACACCGCCACGGTCTCGCCGATGGCTGGCAGACTCAACATGCGCGAGGCGGGGAAACGCGGTTTCCCGGCCAGCCACGCGGCGCCATTGGGCATCGTCCAGCGCACGGGCAGATAGCCGCTCACCTCGGGGGCATACACGTGCATGCGCGGCTTCAGTTCCACCTCAATCCGCAGTGTGATGACGCTGCCCGGCCACACCGAGCCGTTACTGGCCCTGGCGCGCAGCGTGAGGTGCGGCGTAGTGGTCTCCTGCACGAGGTCGCCGGCTGCATCGGGAAACTCGCGCGTCAGGATCGCCCCCGCCGTCAGCCGTTCGCGGTAGTCCTCCTCGAAATACTTCTTTCGGACCACGCCTTTGGCATCCAACAAATAGGTGACAGGGAAGGGGACACCGTGAAACGGGCTATCGGAGGGAATATTCGTGTTTAACACACCAAATCTGCGAATTACCTCCGATTTCGCGTCGCCAAGAAGCGGAAATCCGATCCCCGTACGGCTCGCAAAGTGAGCCAGCATCGCGGGGCTATCGTAGGTGATCGCGGCGATGCGAATGCCCCTGGCTTCGAACTCGCGCGCTTTTTGTCCCAACTCGACCAGTTGGGTTTTGCAGTACGGTCACCAATCGGCCGAACGCACGAAGACCAGCAGTAAGCCGTTTTTGCCGCGCAGGGAAGCCAGATCTCGCAGCGCTCCTGTTTGATCGGCAAGGCGGAAGTCCGGAACGCGTTGGCCCACCTCTGGCCCCGATTTCAGACCGCTGCTCACCGCCGGCAAGGGCCGCAAGCGCGGCGGCTCCGACTGCGAAAAGCCAGGCATGGCTGTTAGCATGGCTAAAAGAGTGGTCATTCCGCACACAGTGTTCTCGAAACTCATCCCAACGAGATCTCCTGTAGAATCATAGATGGCTTTTCCGTCAAAATTGGGCTTGCATCGCCGTCGCTTCGTATGATAATTGCTGTGGCAGGAAGATACGGACCCGGCGGTCAGGCCGGCTGGGGCGCGGTTGGTAAACAGGGGTCGCGTTGCCCCCTCTCCGTACGTGGAGCCGATGAGCGAGGTGCCCTACAACTCGTATTATACTCGCGCAGGCCGGCCAAGCACGGCTGGCGTGGAAGGAAGCCCCTATGGTAGGCCCCGGGAATGACTCCCGCAGCCACTTGCTCTTAACTTACTCGAGTGTGGAGGGACGAGCCAAGCTAATCAATCCTTCCAACGTATTTTGTAAGGAGTTTGGATGGGAGCACGAGGAGTTCGCCCGCCCTGGCTTCTGGCTGGAGCGGATCGCGGAGTCCGACCAGGGGCACTACCTTGATGCGCTCACACGGGCAGCCCGCGAGGGGAGCGGCACGGTCAGCTACCTCTTCCAGGCGAGGAATGGCGAGTGGTTCGAGGCGCGGGAGGAGTTCCTCTGTGAGTCCACCCCGTTGTACCCGGACTACCCTTTGGCTGGCATCCTGGTGGTCGGCGCCGGACCAGCCGCGCGGCTGATGCGCTTCAAGGAGGATGCCTGGAGTGCCTGGGCTTGCGCCGGGTTGGACTTCTTCACCCAGGTGCTGGCGGCGCTGGTCGCCTCCACGCGGGCCGATTTCGGTTTCGTGGGCGGATTTGAGGAGAGCCCGGAGGGTCCGCTGGTGCGCACCTTCGCCGCCCGCCGTGGCGTTGTGGTGGCGGAGAATTTCGATTACCTGGTGAAAGGCACGCCCTGCGAGCGCGTCTGGCTTGGGGAGGCCTGCATTCACAGCAGTGACGTGCAGGCGCTCTACCCGCGTGATCCGCTGCTGACGAAGGACAACCTGCAGGCCTATTTCGGAGTCCCCCTTCTCGACAGCCTGGGCAATGTGTCCGGCCTGCTCGTGTTGCTCTTCGCCGAACCGCAGCCGGAGTTGCGGCGCTTTGCGGCCATGGTGGAGATCGTGGTGAGCCGCGCGTCGATCGAGTTTGAACGCCTGCGCGAACAGCGCCGGCTGGCCGAGGGCGAAGAGCGCTTCCGCCAGATTGCCGAGACGATTCAGGACGGCTTTTGGGTCATGGACGCGGCGCAGCACAGGCTGACCTACGCCAGCCCGTCGTTTGAACGCATCTGGGGCGCATCGCCGCAGGCCAACCCGGAGAACGCGCAGTGGCGCGAGTTGATCACCGCTCAATCGGAGCTGTTGCGCGAAATTCCCCTGACGCGCGAATTCCAGATCGCCGCCGGCGACGGTGCGACGCGCTGGATCCGCGACCGCTCGTTCCCGGTCACCGGCCCGGACGGCGACTGTGAGCGCATTATCGGAGTGAGCCGCGACGTCACCGACGAAAAACTCTCTCTCGAAGCCCTCTGGGAGAGCCAGCAGTTTGTGCTCACCGTGGCCAACGCCCTGCCCGCCCTGCTCTACCTGTGGGATCTCGAAGAGGGCCGCCTCTCGCTGATGAACCAGTATTCGCGCGAGATGTTCCAGACCAGCCTCGCCGAATCCGACCCCGGCGGCATCGATCCACTCAAGGCCATCCACCCCTCCGACCTCGTGAAGCTGCGTGTGCTGCGCCGCCAACTGGCCGGCGGCGAAAGCGGCGGATCCATCACCACGTCGTTCCGCCTGCGGCAGGAGGACGGCAGCTACCGCTGGTTCAGCGGCCGCGAGACGGTGTTCCAGCGCGGCATCTCCGGCGCCGCCAAGCAGATATTGGGCGTCGCTCACGACATCAGCGAGAACATCCGCCTCGAACAGGAGCTGCTCTATAGCGCCCTGCACGACCGCCAAACGTCGCTGCCCAACCGCATCCTATTCGAGGAGCGCCTGGAGCAGGCCTCCCGCCGCGCGCAGCGCGAACCGGGACAGATCCTGGCCGTGCTGCTGCTCGACCTCGACCGCTTCCAGCGCATCAACGACGGGCTTGGCCACAAGGCCGGCGACACCGTGCTGGTGGCCCTGGCCCGGCGCCTGGAACTGTGCGTGCGAGAAGGCGACACCGTGGCCCGCTTCGGCAGCGATGAGTTCGGCGTGCTGATCGAAGGGCTGCAGGCCCCCGCCGAGGCTCATTTGGTGGCTGGCCGCCTGCTGGCCACCGTCAGCCAGCCTGTGGAAGGGCTTTCACAGCCCGTCCACCTGTCGGCCAGCGTCGGCATCTCCCTTTCTCATCCCGGCTCGGCCGACCCGCGTGAGATGATGCGCGAAGCCGAAATGGCCCTCTCCAGCGCCAAGCAGCACAGCCGCGGCTCCTATCGCGTCTTCAACGCCGCTGAACATAGCAACAGCGCCGGACGCCTGCGGCTGGAATCCGAACTGCGCGCCGCCCAGCAGTCCAACCAGTTCGAGCTGCTCTACCAGCCCATCTGCTATCTGGAGTCGCGCGCCGTGGCCGGCTTTGAATGCCTGCTGCGCTGGCGCCACCCGGAGCGCGGCCTGCTTTCGCCGGCCGACTTCCTGCACGAGGCCTTCGAGGCCGGCCTGATGGAACAGGTCAGCGGTTGGGTGTTGCGCACGGCTTGCGCGCGGTTGTCGGAATGGCGCCGCATCCATCCCACCTTGTATCTCAGCATCAATATCGACGGCCGCCAGTTCAGCCAGCCCGACTTCGCCGCGCACATCGGCGCCCAATTGCGCGAATCGCAGCTCCCACCCGGCGCGCTGCACCTGGAGATCACCGAGACGGCCATATCGAGCAACATCGAGGAGGCCGCCGCGCTGCTGCGCCGCATCCGCACGCTGGGCGCCTCCATCATGCTCGACGACTTCGGCATCGGCTTTTCGTCGCTGAGCCGCCTCAGCCGCCTCCCCATCGACGCGCTCAAGATCGATCGTAGCTTTCTCGAATCGCTCGGTACCAACAAGGCCGACCCCGTCGTTTTGCGCGCCATGCTCACGCTGGCACGCGACCTGAACATGGACACCATCGTCGAAGGCGTGGAATCCGAACAGCAGGCGCAACTGCTGCGGGAAGCCGGCTGCGAGTTCGTCCAGGGCTACTATCTCTACCAGCCGCTGGACGAGGACGAAGCCGTGCGCCTCATCCGCCGCCAGAGCGCCGCGGCCAGCTGATCCAGCGCCGCGCGAAGCGCAGGGCGCGCTACTTCACGCCCTTGCTCAAGCGCCGGAAGTATTCCGCCACTGATTCCTGGTAGCCCGGCGGCACGGGCCGCGTCACGGTGCTGCGCACCTGCCCGGCGTTCTTGTCGTCGAGCCGCCGCCTGAGCTGCAGTTCAATCTGTTCGAGGCCGGCCAGCGCCTGCGAGCGCAACTGTTCGACCATCTGCGGATTACCGCGGAAGCGCGCCGGATCGAGCCGCTGCATCTCGCGAATCAACTCGTTCACCTCGCGCGACAACTCCGGGCTCTCGCCGCTCAACTCGCCGCGCACCGATTGCAGGTCGCGCATGCTCTCGCGGTAGGCCTGCTCGACCGCCCGCGGATCGGCCACGCCGCGATTGCCCGGCGCGGTGGGTGAATTCGTGCCGTCGTTCATCGCCGAATCGTTGTTGCCCTCGCCGCGCGAGCCGCCGGAAAATGTGCGGAACCCATCGTTGCCGCCCTGGGCCTGGCCGCTCTGGCGTCCGCCCTGTCCTCCGGCCGCGGCATTGCCTGGCTGCTGTCCGCCCTGATTGCCCTGGCCCTGCTGGCCTTGCTGGCCCTGGCCCTGCTGCGAGGCACTCTGCTGGCCCTGGCCGCGTTGGCCTTGCCCCGGCTGGCCCTGCCCCTGCTGGCCCTGGCTTTGCTGGTTTTGGCCCTGTCCCTGGCCCTGCTGGCCCTCGCCGCGCTGCCCGTCGCCCGGGCGCTGGCCCTGCCCTTGTTGCTGACCGCCCCGGCGCCCGGCCCCTTCCATCTGCTGGCGCATGCGCTCCACGCGATCGAGCGCGCTTTCCAGCCCCTTCTCCTTGGGATCCTGCTTGCCGCCCTGTCCGAGCATGCGCTGCGCTTCCTTCACCTGATCGCGAAGCTTGTCGAGCATCTGCGTCACCGGAGCCTCGCGCAGATAGGCGTACTGCCCCATGCCGTTGCGGATGGCGTCGGCGCTGTACTTCAGCCGTAGCCCTAGCTCGTTTTGCTGCATCTCACCCAAAGCCTCGCGCAGCTTCGTCGCCGCCGCGCGGTCCGTGGAGGCCATGCTGCGCGTTGTCTCCTGCATCTCTTTTTCAAGACGATTCAGTTCATCGGCCATGCCCTGGCGCTGCCCGGCCAGTTCTTCGTTCTGGCGCCGGCTGCCCGCCGGGTTCTGCCTCTGCTGCTCCAGCGCGCCCGGCGTGCCGTAGGCCTGGCGCAGCTTATTGGTCAACTCGCGCTGCTGGTTGGCCAGCGTCTCAGCACGCTCGGCAATGCGGTCCATGCGGTTGCCCGCATCCTGGCGCTGCATGCCGGAGATGGCGTCGGCCGCTTCGCGCAACCGCTCGGCCGCGCGCCGCGCTTCTGCTTCGTTGCCCTGCGCACCCTGCTCCTGGCCCGCCTGCGAGGAGGCCGCACGCCGCATATCCTCGGTCGCCTGCTTCAAACGCTCCAACGCGCGCTCGACACGAGGATCGATGCGGTCGTTCTCGCGGTTGCGGCTCACCTGCGGCCGCATCTGCTGCTGGCCTTGTTGTTGCTGGCCCTGCTGGCCTCGCTGTCCGGCCTGCTGCTGTTGCTGGCCCGATTGCCCGCCCTGCTGGCCTGAGGCTGACTGCTGGCCCTGTTGCCCCTGCTGGCCTTGCTGGCCCTGCTGGCCTTGCTGACCCTGCTGGCCTTGCTGACCCTGCTGGCCCTGTTGCCCCTGCTGTTGCTGGCCCTGCTGTTGGCCCGATTGCCCGCGCGAGAGCCGCTCCATTTGCCGCTGCAACTCCTCGGCCTCGCGCCGCAGCATCTCCTGCTGCCAGCGCTGCTGGAAGGTCTGCTTGTCCTTCTGTTGCTGCTGCGCCAGCTCCTGTTGCCGCCGCGCCAGTTGCTCCAGCTTCTGCAGCGCTTCGTCCACTTCCTGCTCGCGCTGGTTTTGCCCGGAGCGCTGTGAGCCGGTCTCATACTGATTCTTCTCGGTGTCTAGTTCGAGGTCGAACAGGTTCTCCAGGTCGCGGCCGGCCCCGCCGCCGCCGCCACCGCCGCCGCCGCGCGAACCGAAGGCCACCTGGATCTGCCGGAAGATGGCCTCGGCGCGCAGCAGGTGCTGCAGAGCTTTTTGCTCGTCGGGCAGCGCCGTTTGCCACTTCAGGCCCTTCAGCTTCTCCGCCGCCGCGCCCATCGCCGCCGCCGCTTCCTTCATGTTGGTCTGGAACGAGGCGAATTCCTGGTTCTCACCCGTCAGTTCGCGCCGCTGCATGCGCGTCGAAAGCGACAGCGCCTGGTCCTTCAGTTTGGCCTGCACATCGGAGAGGAACTTGCCCGCCTCGGCCGCTTCGGCCGGCGTCTGCTTCTTCTCCTTAAGTTGATTGAAGGTCGCCGCGATGATCTCCTTCTGCCGCGCCGAGATGTTGTTCTGGTCCTGCTCGCCGCCGCCGCCACCGCCGCCACCGCCTGACTGCTGGGCCTGCGAATACTCACGCTCGAACGGCTGCGCTTCGATGAAGTACATGTCGGTACGCGCCGTCGCGCGGGCGTCCTTGGCCGTGGCGTAGACGCTCACCAGGTCGCCCGGCACCAGTTTGAAATCCTCCAGCGCCAGCAGCACGGAGCCCTTCGCGTCGCGCTCGCCGCGCCGCGCCAGCACGCTCTTGGTCTGCTCCGGACCGCCGTTCACCGAGTAGTGGAGATTCACTTCGTTTAGTCCGAAATCGTCGCTGGCCTCCACCTGCACGGCCACCTCTTCAATCGGGCTCGCCTTGTAATCTCGCCCTGGCCGCGAGATGCGGATCTCCGGCTCGTTCTCGCTGCGCACCTCGATGAAGAAGTCCTCGGTCAGGCGCACCGTCTCGCCATGGTCGATCGCCGCCACGTGGTACATGCCGTCTTTCGTGATGCGCAGCAGGGCGCGGTAGCGGGTGTCGCTAATCTTCTCCAGCGCCATGCGGCTCTGGCCGTCGACGACAATCGCCCCCTCGGCGATCGGTTTGTCGGTCTCCACCTCGAGCGTCGCCTCGGTGCCCTCCACGGCGCGCAGATCGCCGCCGCGCTCTTCCACCACGGGCTGCATGCCCGTCCACGCCGGAAATTTGTAGCTCACCTTGATGCCCTTCACGCGCGGCAAATCGAGCACGCGGATGGTGAACGTCTTCGATTGCAGCGCGCCGCTTTGCACGTAATACTCAACATTCTCGGCCAGACCGGCAAACAAGAACTCATAGGCCGCGCTGCCTGGGGCGCGATTCATCGCCACCGGCTCCCACTTCGCGCTGCTCGCGTATTTGGCAAACAGCCTCACCTCGCGCGGGTTAAAGCCCATCGGCTCGGCTTTGATCAACTGGTCGGCATTGCGCCGCACGGCCGTGTTGCCGGGCTGCACCTTCAGGTCATAAAACGCCGCCGCGCCGCCCTTGGGCGCGCCCGCCCATAACAGCGATGCGCCATGGCCCCAGTAGCCCGGCCCGGCCACAATCAGATAAATGAGGATGCCCACGCCCGCCACGGCGCCTGATAACCACGCCGCCAGGCGGCCCGACGGCACCAGTTCTTCCGGCTGGCTGCGTTCGGCCACGCGCATCGTGTCGGCGGCCAGCAGGTTGAGGAACGGATCGTCCGGATTTTCACGCTCGCGTTCGGCCACCGTCAGTAACCGCTGTTGAAAATCGGGAAACTCCTCTTCGGCGCGCCGCGCCGCCACGAACTTATTCAGCCGCTTGATGGGCCGCCACAAGGCCAGCACCACCACGGCGATCAGCGCCGCCCACAACAGCACACGGGCCACTGTCACCGGACCGCTGGCAAAGGCCATCGCGTTCAACACCGCCACCAGCAACACGGTGACACCCAGCGCCACCGCCGCCAGCACCAGTGCGCCGCGCAGCGCGGTCCCAGTCCGCAGCCTGCTTTGCATCCGGTCCAGATACGCGTTTAATTCGTCGAGCGGCCTCATTACGCCTCCTGCTCCACTCCCAGATACCGGCTGGAAAACACCGGCTCGATGACCGCGGCCAGCAGCGCGGCCAACAGCAAATGCCACCAGAATGGATGCACCTGCTCTTCTTCCTTTTTGCCCGTTGCGGCCGGCCCCTCGCCGGCCCGCGCGTCTCCGGAGGCGGAACCGCTCCACAGTTGCCGGGTCTCTTCCGGAATGAGACCGAGGTCGGATTCGCGGCGGTCCGCGTTTACTGCGATCATCTCATGTCGGCCATTGGCGCGCCGGATTTCAAAGTAACCTTCGCGCTCCACGCGATAGCTGGCCGCCCGCGAAGCCTCGGCCAGCGACAGGGCTCGCTTGCCGTCCGGGTCCATCACCTCGACGCCCAGCGCCGTTTCCCGCTGCGCGCGCAACTCGATGCTCGTGCCGACGGCGGCCACGCTCTGCCGCTCATCCACACCCGCCATGTAGCGCGCCGATTGCTCGGCAAACGCTACAAACGCCGGCGACAGTGGAAAATCATTCGTCAGGTTGTCGAGCCCCGAGGCGAACACGAGCACGCGCCCTTCGCCGACGCGCTTTTCATAGAGCAGCGGTGTTTCGTCGGTGAGCCGGGCCAGCATCCGTGTGCCCGCCGCCGGCGTGCGCACCGCATAGTAAAACCGCACGCCCTGCCATCCACCCGCCTTCGTCACAGGGGCAAACGTGGAATCGACATAACCCACCGAATCAAAGCGGTCTCCATCGCGCGAGTAGTATTTGCCTTCGCTCACCGGATCGCCGATCACCGGCAGCCGGTTGCGCCGCGCCGACGACGGCCCCAGCGCGAGCATGACGCTGCCACCCGTTTGCACGTACTTCGTCAACGACTCCTCAAACGCCGGCGGCAACGACAACACATCGGCCACCACGACGAAGGCATAGCGCGACAGGTTGAGCCCGCCCGCCTGCTCCACCGGCACGGCATCGAGCGTAAACGCCGACTCACTGGCGGCGCCAAGCGCCGCGCGGTAGTACAACGGCGAGCGGCTGTCGCGCCCTTCATGCACCATCAGCGCCTTTTTCGGATCGGCGCGCTCGACGGCGAACAGCATGCGGTCATCGCCCGGCAGCGCGTCGTTCCCATCCACGCGCACCTCGCCCTTGGCGAAGCCGTAGTTGGCCTCCAGCCCGATGAACTCCACCGTCGCGCGGCCGCCCGCCGCCAGTTCGACCGGCTTGGTTTGCAGCACGCGCCCGTTCACCACCAGCGACACGTTCTTCTTGGCCGCCTGCGTCTCGTAGCCCGCCACCGTGGCCTGTACGCGCGCCTTCTTGGTATCCCACACCGTTGCCGGCGCGTTCACCGTTTCCACGGCGAAGTTACCCTCGGCGCGGTTGGCCACCGGATGCAGCTTCAACTCGGCTCCGGTCGGCATCTGCAGATCGTTGAATCCGGCCGGCAGGCCCGTGCGTTGGAAGTCGCTGAACAGGTGCACCTCCAGCGGCGCGCGGGCGGCGTTCGATATGCTGCGCACCGCGCGCGAAAACTCGCCGAAATTCGTCTTGCCGTCGCCTGGGCGGATCGACTCAATCGCCGCACGCAGCGCCCCCGCGTCCTGCTCCGGCTTGGTGAGGATGTCTGCCTGGTTCCCAAGCGCAATCACCTGCACACGCTTGCCGCCCTTGCCGGCGATGATGCCCACGGCGCCCCGTTTCGCATCGGCCAGCCGCGTACCGGAGCGCATGCTGAAGCTGTTGTCCACGGCCACCACCAGCAGCGCTTCGCCGCGGTTCACCGGCGTCATGCTCTTCCAGAACGGATTGGCGAAGGCCAGCACGATGAGGAACAGCAGCAGCAGCCGCAGGGCCATTAAGAGCAGATAGCGCAGCCGCCGGTGTTTGATCGAACTCTGCGTGCGCTGTTCAAAGAACATGAGCGAGCTGAACGGCAGCGGCTCGGTCTTGTGCTGGCGCAGCAGGTGGACATAAATGGGCAGGCCCAACGCGGCCAGACCGGCGAGGAACCACGGCGCAAGGAAACCCATGCTAGAACCTCCCCTGCCGGATGCTGAGATACTCGCGCAGGGCCTCGTCCAGCGGCCGGTCCGTGGTCACCTGGAAATAATCCATGCCGCCGCGCTTGGCGTTGTCGCGCATGGACTGGATGTGCGCGTCGATCTTTTCGCGGTACTCTCCCTGTGCGTAGTCGGGCGACACCTCCATCGAATCGTTCGTCTCCATGTCGATGAGAATCGCCGGACCGCGCAGCTTCGGCCGCACCTCCTGCGGGTCAAGCACGTGAAACAGAATCACCTCGTTGCCCCGGTAGCGCAGCGGCGCCACGGCCTTGACGATCTCCTCGGGCTGGGCCCAGAAATCGCTGATCACGGCGGCGATGCCACGCCGCTTCATAAACTCCTGGAAGTGTTCGAATGGCCGCAGGAAATCCGTACGCGCCCTCGGTTCGGACTTCTCCACGCCATGCAGCAATCGGTGCAACTGGCCCTGCCGCGTCGAAGGCGGAATGAAGTTGCGCACCTCGTCGTCAAACACGATCAGCCCGCAGGCGTCGCGCTGTTGCGAGGCCATGTAGCAAAGCGACGCCGCCAGGAAGCGCGCGTAGTCCATCTTGTTCACCGAGTGTGAACCGTAGGCCATCGAGTTGCTCGCATCGAGCAGCACGGTCAATTGCGAGTTCGTCTCGCCCCGGTAACGCTTCAGCACGATGCGTTCGGAGCGCGCGTAGACGTTCCAATCCACCTGCCGCAGGTCGTCGCCCGGCGTGTAGCTGCGGTACTCGGCGAACTCCTGCGAGAAGCCGAAATCAGGCGAACGGTGCAGGCCCGCAACGAAGCCGTCGACCACGGTCTTGGCCACCAGGTCGAGGCCGTTGACCGCCGCCAGCACTCTCGGCTCCAGGTATCGTTGCAGCATTGTGTGTATGCCTTCTGGGCGCTTATGCCCTCGGCGGGGGAATCTGTTCGAGGACCTTCTTCAACAGCGCGTCCGAGGTGAGCCGTTCGCTTTCGGCGTGGAAGTTGAGCAGAATGCGGTGGCGCAGCACGGGAATCGCCAGCGCCGTGATGTCCTCATAGGTGACGTGATAGCGCTTCCGCGTGAGCGCGCGGGCCTTGGCAGCCAGCACGAGGAACTGCGCCGCGCGCACGCTGGCGCCGTAGTTCACATACTTTTTCACGATCTCCGGCGCTTCGGTGGTGGAAAAGCGCGTCGCGCGCACAAGTTGAATGGCGTATTTGGCGACCGATTCGGCGATCGGCACCATGCGCACCAGTTGCTGGTAGCCGACAATCTCTTCGGCGTTGGTCACCACCTCGAGCTTGGCCTCGTGCGTCGTCGTGGTCAGCCCGATCACCGACAGTTCATCTTCGGCGCTCAGGTAGTCGAGCACGGTGTTGAAGAGGAAGCGGTCCAACTGCGCCTCGGGCAACGGGTAGGTGCCTTCGAGCTCGATCGGGTTCTGCGTGGCCAGCACAAAGAACGGCGCAGGCAAATTGTAGTGATTGCCGCGCACCGTGCACGAGCGCTCCTGCATGGCTTCGAGCAGCGCCGATTGCGTCTTGGGCGGCGTGCGGTTGATTTCGTCGGCGAGCAGGATGTTGCCGAAAATCGGCCCCTTCACGAAGGTCCAGGTGCGGTGGCCCGTCGTCGGGTCCTCTTCGATGATGTCGGTGCCGGTGATGTCGGTGGGCATCAGGTCAGGCGTGAACTGGATGCGCTTGAACTCCAGGCCGAGCGTGGTGGCGATGGTGCGCACCATGAGTGTCTTGGCCGTGCCCGGCAGGCCCGTGATCAGGCAGTGCCCGCCCACGAACAAGGCAATGAGGATTTGTTCCAGAACCTCTTCCTGGCCGACAATCACACGGCGCACCTGTTGGGTGATGTCCGCGTAGCACTGCTGGAAGCGGTCGACGCGCGCCCTCAATTCGGCGCTGTCCAGATTCACGTCCGTCATCGTCGACATGTTGTTATCGTTTCTCCTTCTGCCCAGCATCGCCCGCGTTCAATTCGAGCATCAATTTCTGCGCCGGCTTGAATCCCGGCGCGGCCTCCAGCGCCAGAAACACCTGTTCCTCGGCCTTCGACCGCTGGCCCGCCTTCAGATACGCCTGCGCCAGATCAAAGTGCGCCGAGGCGGCGTCAATCGGACCGCCCGCCACCACGGCCTCAAACTCACGGATCGCATCCGGCACGCGGCCCAGAGCCAGGCTCAACTCGCCCAGCTTGCGGTGCATCGGCTCATCCTTGAGCGGATAGATGTAGTTGATCCTGGTAAGCGTGCGCGCCGCGGCCGCCTTGTCGCCCGCCTCTTCCTGCAACCCGGCCAGCTTCTTCAGCGTCTCGGGCATCTTGCCGCCCTTGTTCGCATACTGCTCCAGCAGCTTGCGCGCATTGGCCTTGTCCTTCAGCTCCAAATAGGAATCAGCGGCGATCTCATACATGCTGCCCGGCTCGACAAAGTCCGGATAGATTTCGATCAACTCCTTGGCCTTGGCAACCATCCCCGCGTGATCGGAGGCGCGCTTGAGCGTGGCCAGCGCCGTCATGCCCTTGCGCCAGTCGTCATATTTCGTCACCGCCGCGCCGGCTTCCTTTTCCACCCAGGCGAGGAACTCCTTGTCGAAGTCCTCGGGCTTCATGCCCAGCGCCTGCTCAATCACCTCGGGCGTCGTCTTGCGCTTGGCGAACATGTGCATCATTTCGAGCAGCTTGTCGTAGCCCCATTTGCCGTTGATGTAATCGCAGATGCGCCCGGCCTGGAAATAGCTCACCACCACCTGCTGCGGATATTTCGGGCGGATGAAACCGCGATCGAGCTCAGCCACCGGCAGCAGTTGCTTGCCCTTGATGGCGCCGAGAATGTCAGGCGTCATGCGGTCGCCCCAGTCGGGCTCGATGGCCGTCTCCTCGTGCACGGCCAGCCCTTCGGTGAACCAGCGAGGCACGCGGTGCTTGGTCGCCGTGAGCACGAAGACGTGGCTCAACTCATGCCACAGCGTGCTTGCCCAGTGGAACGTCCCAGGCTTGCGGCCCGAAGGCGAATCCATCGCCAC